>UQSP01000076.1 GCA_900543755.1 uncultured Eubacteriales bacterium | reverse complement strand
ATCTACACCCTAGAGTTCGTCGGCAGCGTCAGATGTGTATAAGAGACAGGATTCGAACTTAAAAAACAAGCGGAATATGCAATAATCTTTTTGCGATTGTACTTAATCTAATTCATCATAAATTTTTTGAATTATATTACCATTCCAATCCATAGCTAACTGTTCTTTTGTTATAAACTGATAATATAACTTGTTAGATTTTACAATATTCCAAAGGTATTGAAGCATTTTAATATACATCGGATAATCGTTTTCTATTACGTTCATAGCGGTAGCTAAATATTCAACGGTGGGAATTTGACCTCCGTAAAAGCCATTTATTTGTCTTGCAATAAAATTAACTGCGCCTCCGATGCCTTGCAATTCATTTTTATTTGCATTAGCATTTTTAGATTCTTCCGCGATTTTAATATGTAGAAGAAAATGCTCTAATAAATTACAGTAAACCAATCTGTTTGCTTTTTGATATTCAAAAGGATTATTTGCGGCGTATTTGTCATTTGATAATAAAATTATATACTAGCAAAAACTGGAAATTATTGCAATTATTCAACACGTTGAAAAGCAGCTTTTTCTCAAATTAAAACCGCCATAAACAAACAAAAACATAAAAAAGAAACTCATAAGCGTATGGGAACGGGCGGTCGCTGTTAAACAGTAAGTCAATCGACCTTGTGCATAGTGCCTTAATATAATTTTTCTTACATTTGGATTTCGCCAGGATTGGCAGACTATATAAAACCTTTTTAAGACATATACTCATTTTTCTTCTTTTACGTCCAAAAAGAAAAAAACCTAAAACTTTTCTCACAAAAGGAGTTCGTTTCAGGTTTTTACTGGTGGAGCTAAGGGGACTCGAACCCCTGGCCTATGCGTTGCGAACGCATCGCTCTACCAACTGAGCTATAACCCCGCGATAACGCGTTTTTTTGATAGTGATACGGGCGGCGAAGTACGTGTAGAAGTGGTGGAGGTGGGGAGAATCGAACTCCCTTCCGACACGGATAGGCAAGGCTTTCTACAAGTTTAGTCTGTTGCTTAATAGGCGCGCATTCGGACACGCAAAAGACAAAGCGTCCGAGCGTCCGGTTACTTAAAGCTTTCCGAAGCCGCAACCAAAGCCGCGGAAGGTTGGCCGTCAGAAGTTGACACCGAATACCCGATCGACGGTAGACCGGAAAACGGCGACTGCGTTAATTGTTAAGCAGCGAGTGCAACCGGAGTTGCAGCTTTTTGAGTGTTAGCATTTATTGCTTTTTACGTTTTTAAGGCAGCCGACCCTGCCACTTGCTTTTCTTTGTCGTCTCCGCGCCGTCGAAACCTGTACACCCCCGCGGTCCGAAGCCGTCCTTTTTTTAGACAGCGCAATAATTATAAAGCAAAGCAAAAGTTTTGTCAAGCCTTAATTTCCATTATATGCGCGATTGCCGACTGATTTTTGTGAATTTTGATAAGTTTGGCAAAACGGGGCGGAGAAGAGCCCTGATAAATGTAAAGCAAGCGGCGTAAAGTCCCGATTTTTCCGGTGTTATACGCTTATTTTTTTCTGTTAAGTCGTTATTAACGGCGACGGCTTAACGGTTTTTTCCGTAGACGGCGCGAAACGCCTTAGGAGAAAGCCCCGTGTTCGATTTTATTACCTTTGAAAAGTAAGCGGCGTCGTAAAATCCGGTTTCGTTCATGATTTCGGAAAAAGTAAGTTCGGTGTTTTCCAAAAGAGATTTTGCGCGCTCCAGTTTAAGCATATTCAGGTATTTGACGGGAGTAATTCCCTTGCGCTCTTTGAACTTTCTTATGAAATAATTCGGACTTAAGTGAGCTGCGTTTGCAAGTGCCGCCAGATTAAGCTCTCTGCCCGAAAAACTTTCCGCCGCTTTTATTGCCGATTCGATTTCGTCTTGAGAAGCCAAGGTTTTTACCGCGTCTGCTTTTTCGAGGTAATAACCTGCCAGAAGCGCCACCGCGCCCGAGGTAAGCGGAGCATCGGCAGGGTTGTCGCCTTTTGCGTGGTTAAGCAAGGTTTCGAAAAGCGACGCGACTAATTCGGGTTCTGTGGCGCAAGCGCGCGGAGAAAAACTTAAGCCTTCAAAAGCGTTTTCGCCCGAATCAGACAAATCGAAGTGCATCCAGTATTTTTCCGCGCGGTTAGCTTTCGTAAGTCTGTAACTGTGTCTTATTCCCGCGGGAATAAGCGTCATTTCGTTTTTTCCCACTTTGTAAAACCCTTTTCCCGCATCGACTTCTATTTCTCCGTCCAGTACGAAATAAAGTTTGGAGTTGGCGCACACGGTATTTCTGTCTCTTATACACATCTCCGAGACCACGAGACATGCGCAGATCTCGTATGC
>UQSP01000075.1 GCA_900543755.1 uncultured Eubacteriales bacterium | reverse complement strand
CTACACCCTAGAGTTCGTCGGCAGCGTCAGATGTGTATAAGAGACAGGCATAATCGAGCTTAAGGACGGAAAAATCATATCCGACATGAGTAAGGTTTGCGAAAAGGCCGAAGACGAAACCGTCAAAGACGTAAAGCGCGGCGCAACCTCGGCGAAGAAGAGCAAGGCAAAGAAAACAGACAAAACAAACGAAGAGAAAGATAAGATAAAATTTACCGACACCAAGCCCGAGAACGTAAAGCTGAAGACCTACGGTAAAGAAGATTGCACGCTGATACGTTCGCGCCTGCCCTACCGCAACTCGCTGAAAATAGCCATGAGCAGTCTAAAGGCGAAGCCTGTAAGACTGATATTCACGATATTTCTGTGCTTTGTGGCGTTTACGTTGTTTGGAATAACCGACACAATGGGGTCGTACAACAAGGTCACCACTTACGAAAAGTCCATAATGGATTCAAAAGTAGACAATGCGGCATTCGTAAAGGGAGAGTATAAGGTTTTAGACAACGGCGACGGCATAATTATGAATACAACGCTTAAAGACGACGATATAGACACGATAAACGAAAACAGCGGCGTTTATGTGTTGCCTGTTTATAACGGAGGGTACGTTCAGAGCGTTTACACAACGTTGGATTTTACGTCCAGCCTTATGAATATAGATAAAGTTAAAAACGAAAACGGCGTAGAGTTTTACTCCGCTACCGTGTCGGGTTTTGTGGAGGCGGACGAAGAACAATTCGCTAAGACGGGACTGACGCTGGTGCCGGGTTCCCGCCTGCCGCAAGCCAAAAACGAGATAGTTATCACCAATTATATTTACGAGCATTTTAAGTACGCGGGACTTACCTATACCGACCCGCCCACGGGCGAAACCGTCAAAATCGAGGCGGAAAATCTTTCAACCCCGCAAAGCGTACTTGGTAAATACATCAGTTTTTCCGACAGATATTCGGGAAGCACTATGACGTTTACCATAGTGGGCGTTGCGGAGACCGATTTCGACTCTTCCAAATACGAAGCTTATATGCCCGGTGCGCAAAGACAGGATTCCGGTATGCTGGAAATGGTTACTTTGCAGGAAATGAAGACCAAGCTTACTTACAGCTATCATTCGCTTTGCTTTGTGTATCCCGGAGTGATTTCGGATATAATCAAGAGCACCGCAACCGGCAGAAATCAATCACCGATAGGAAAAGATATTTCCGAAAGCGGAAACTTGGCGCTTAACGGCGGAAGCGATAATTTTTATTCGTTCAGCGCGGTGGCGAAACTTGACCAGTTTACCGAAAAAGACGCAATCGTCTGGACGGAGGGCGAAAAAACAACGCTTGCCGCGGGCGAAATCATTGTGCCCTTCTCCTTCAGCTACAATTACAACACCGGCGAAAATCAGGGCGACAGAATGTTAAGCGCCGAATCCGTAGATTACATCATAAACACTTTCGGGCTTGGGGACAAACAGGAAGAAATCGAAAACGCCACTCTTTATCAGGTTGTTTACGATCTCGGTGTTTGGGCGGCGGAAAAATACGTTAACGAAAACGGCTATCCCGACAGCGAAGACTTCCGCAACATGGCAAACGCTTACTGGAAATATCTCAACGGCGGGATGGAAGATTACGTCCTTACCGACGAAAATTACAGGCAGGTATATAAAACTTTCCTGCAAGCCAAAGACTTTTTCACCGACGAAAACAACGTATATTATGCGGGCGGATTTACCGTCAACAAATACGGCCCTGCCGGCTATACGTTGATGCGTCCTTATTTAAAGGAAATATTCGCGCTTGAAGGCGTGACTTCGCAAGTCAACGCGTCGGGCAACGTGGACCTTTCTTCCATGTACGATCACAGTAACCATATTTCCGAAAGCTACAGGGTCGTGGGTTACTACTTCCCCACTGCGGAGGCTTACAGCAGCGTAGATCAGTACGGCAATCCGGTTGTGGACTATATTAACACGGACGCTTTGCCCTTAATCGTCCCCGATTCGTATTACAACTTCTTTGAAACGGAAGACGCGGGTTATTACTCCTTCGCGATAGGTAAAATGCCCTATACCGACGCCGCCGCGGTAAAGAAAATAGTCAAATTCAACTACACCGCATTTGACGGAGATATTTATTACGAGCTTAACAACGAAGTAAGCTTTATGCTTAACAACGTCAACAGCCTGATTGAACAGCTTGCCAAGATTCTTCTGTACGTGGGCATATTCTTCGCCGTCTTCGCTTCGCTTATGATGTACAACTTCATCTCCGTGTCCATCTCCTACAAAAAGCGTGAAATCGGTATCCTTCGCGCGGTGGGCGCAAGAAGCAGCGACGTCTTCGGCATCTTCTTCAACGAAAGCCTTATCATCACGATAATCAACTTCATTTTGTCAAGCATCGCGACGTTCGTGGTGGCGTTTGTTGTCAACGGCGTGATAAGAAATCAGTACGGCTTTACGCTGACGTTGCTTAGCGTGGGAATAAGACAGTTCGCGTTAATCCTCGGCGTAGGCGTGCTGGTGGCGTTTATAGGCAGCTTCCTGCCCGTAATGCGCATCGCAAGAAAGCGCCCCATCGACGCAATTCAGAACAGATAAAAGCTTTGCTTGGCGGAAAGCAACCTTTGTTGTTTTTGCGGAATACGGCGTAAAACGCACGCCCTGCCCCTAAAGACAAAAATTTCGGGTCGCCTTGTTGCAAGCGAAAAAGCAATCTTAAAGTAAACGTAAAGCCGAATACATCCGCAGGGGTTGTTTCCCCTGCGACATAAAACAGATCAAAACAAAAAACTTTAACGCGCGTTTACTTAAAAAACAATCAATAAAAACCGCTTTGACGAATACGGTCGAAGCGGTTTTTTTTATAAAATCAAAATACATTAAAGTTATAATTGAAGTACATATTGAATTTTAATATAAAATATGTTATAATTTTAACACACGGTAAAAAGTGAATATGGAGGAAGTTATGCTCGAGATAAAAAACGTGACTAAGACTTACCGTCCCAAAAAA
>UQSP01000074.1 GCA_900543755.1 uncultured Eubacteriales bacterium | reverse complement strand
CAAAAAAACACCGATTTGCTTCGGTGCTTTGTTTTTTGGTGGACGATCGGGGGCTACAACTCCCGACCCAAACTGCTAGCCGCGCGTATGCGCCGCCACGAAGTATTAAGAGTCGACTGTTTTAGTTATACAAATTTGGTTACACAAAAAAACACCGATTTGCTTCGGTGCTTTGTTTTTTGGTGGACGATCGGGGGCTCGAACCCCGGACCCACTGATTAAGAGTCAGTTGCTCTACCAACTGAGCTAATCGTCCATAGGTGTCCGCGCGTAAACACGACGGACTTTTTTTCAATATATAAGACGCAGTTTTGCATGCGTCTTAATAACTGGAGCGGAAGACGAGATTCGAACTCGCGACATCTACCTTGGCAAGGTAACGCTCTACCACTGAGCCACTTCCGCATAAGCGATTATAAATATTTGGTGCGGATGAAGGGACTTGAACCCCCACGTCGAGGACACTAGCTCCTAAGGCTAGCGCGTCTGCCATTCCGCCACATCCGCAAACCGCATTCACTCACGACGCTTAATGAGTATATAACAAACAGAAAAAAAAGTCAAATATTTTTAACTGTCTTTTTTAAATTTTTTTATCCGACAAAATTACGGTTAAACCGATAGAAATATCAAGTTAAAAATATCGTTTATCAAAAGCCGCAAGCAAACAAAGCTTCGGACGGGCCTGATTGCTTTAGCCCCGTCCGAATACAAACGCAATGAATTATTTTAATTTATTAAGGAGCAGCGGAATTAAACTTTCAAAGTTAGCCCTTCATATGCGACGTGGATTCAGTATTATCTTTGGACTCTGCCCGAGCCGTCACCGCCCGCAAGTTTTTTGACCTCGTCCACCGAAACCATGTTATAATCGCCGGAAATGCTGTGTTTAAGGCAACTTGCGGCAACGGCAAATTCAATGACTGTTTGCGGGTCGTACTTATTGAGCATAGCGTAAATAAGTCCTCCGCCGAAGCTGTCGCCGCCACCTACTCTGTCAACGATATGAATCAGATAGTTTTTGGAGAAGTAACAATTTTTGCCGTCGTAAAGCATACCCGCCCAGTTGTTGTCATTTGCGGAAATGCTGCCTCTTAATGTAATGGCAACGTATTTAAATCCGAACTGAGCGACAAGTTTTTCGGCTACGCTTTTATAGCCTTCATGCGAAAGTTTGCCGCCGGTAATATCGGTATTGTCGGCTTTGATGCCGAACACGTCGGAAGCATCTTCCTCGTTGGCGATGCATACGTCCACGTATTTCATAAGTCCCGTCATAACGGCGCGGGCTTTTTCCTTGCTCCAGAGTTTGTTGCGGTAGTTAAGGTCGCAAGAAACAGTTACGCCGTGTTTTTTTGCGGCCTTAAGCGCGTCTAAGCAAATTGCGGCAACGTTATCGTTAAGCGCGGGAGTAATTCCCGTAAAATGGAACCAATCTACTCCCTCGAAAATTTTATCCCAATCGAAGTCGGATTTATCTGCTGTTGCAATAGCGCTGCCCGCACGGTCGTAAATTACCTTACTCGGACGCTGAGAGGCGCCTTTTTCGCAGTAATAAATACCTAATCTGTCACCGCCGCGCGCGATAAAAGAAGTATCTACGCCGTATTTACGCAAAGAATTTACCGCCATCTGGCCTATTTCGTGCTTAGGAAATTTACTTACGAAAGCGACGTCCACGCCGTAATTTGCAAGCGACACTGCAACGTTGGCCTCCCCGCCGCCGAAAGTAGCCTCGAATTTTTCGCATTGTAAAAATCTCAAATAATTTTCCGGTTGAAGCCTGAGCATCAACTCACCGAAAGTAATAACCTTCATTTTAAAATAAGCTCCCGATAAATTTATTTGCTTTATTATAATATACGAAAAATAAAATTGCAATTACAATTTGCGCAAATAACATTGCATTTCTTGTTTAATTTAGATTAATTTTTATTTTAATTACTTTGACAGTTTGTAACATTTTTGCTAAAATGATATAAAAAAATTCACATACTTCGGAGGCAACTTTGCAAAAACTAATTGTGGCAAGCGCAAACAAAGGAAAATTGCGCGAAATCAAAGAGCTTTTATCCGACAGATACGATATAATTTCAATGTCGGACGCAGGAATTAGCGTCGATATCGAAGAAACGGGAGAAACTTTTGAAGAAAACGCTCTTATAAAAGCAAAAGCCGTTTTTGCACTGTGCGGTTGCCCAGTTATAAGCGACGACAGCGGGCTTGTCGTCTACGCTTTAAACGGAGAACCGGGAGTTTATTCGGCTCGCTACGCGGGCGAAGAGCACGACGACGAGAAAAACAATATTAAACTGCTTAAAAATCTGTCGGGGATATCCGACAGGCGCGCAAAATTCGTATCCGTAGTGGCTTTTTACGACGGGAAGCGTGAAATCACCGCTTCAGGTGCGGTGGAAGGCGAAATTTTACACGAAAAGAGCGGCAACAACGGCTTTGGATATGACCCTCTTTTTTACAGCACCGAACTTAAAAAATCTTTCGGGGAAGCAAGTGCCGAAGAAAAAAACGCGGTAAGCCACAGGGCAAGAGCTTTTAAAAATCTGACGGAAAAACTATGATTAAATTCAATGTAATAAGCGATACGCACCGGATTTCGGGCGAAGTTATCGAAAAGCTTGTACCCGTATTCAATTCGGGCAGTTTTTTGGTTCATCTCGGAGACGGAACGGATGACCTTGTCCCCTTTCAAAAAAAATTGAGATGCAAAATTATCAACGTGTGCGGAAACTGCGACATATTCTCGTATAATCCCAAAGACATAATTATAGACAGCGAAGCGGGCAAAATTCTTTTTACTCACGGCGATACGCATTACGTAAAAAGCGGAGATCTTTTAAACCTATCGCTTTTCGCACGCGAAAACGACTGCGCTTACGCGTTTTTCGGGCACACTCATTTTGCTGATATACAGTTTTGCAACGGAATCGTTTGTATAAATCCCGGCAGTCTTTCACGTCCGAGAGTGGGTTTTCCCTCCTATTGCAGCGTAACAATAGAAAACGGAAAATTAATTCCTAAAATAGTTTTAATATAATCATAAAAAATCGTTGACTTTTTTTTCCGAGTGTGATATCATTCTTAAGCGTTGTGTGTAAGCTTTATGCGGGTGTAGCTCAATGGTAGAGTTCCAGCCTTCCAAGCTGGCTGCGTGGGTCCGATTCCCATCACCCGCTCCACTTTGCGCCAGTAGCTCAGCTGGATAGAGCAACGCCCTTCTAAGGCGTGGGTCAGGGGTTCGAATCCCTTCTGGCGCACCACAAGGATCTATGGTGGGTATAGCTCAGTTGGTTAGAGCGCCAGATTGTGGCTCTGGAGGTCAAGAGTTCGACTCTCTTTACTCACCCCATTCCCTTTTTTGGGGTGTCGCCAAGCGGTAAGGCACGAGACTTTGACTTTCGCATTCGCAGGTTCAAATCCTGCCACCCCAGCCAATCAATAATTCCCATATTTATCGTTGGGGTGTCGCCAAGCGGTAAGGCTACGGACTCTGACTCCGTCATTCGGGAGTTCAAATCTCTCCACCCCAGCCAGTAAGGTTCATTAGCTCAGATGGTAGAGCACATGACTTTTAATCATGGTGTCCCGGGTTCGACTCCCGGATGAGCCACCAAAAAGACGATGTCGTAAGCATCGTCTTTTTTCTTGCCCGCGAAAACCCCGAGCCTAAGCCTACTTAAAGTTTTTATTATCTTCCCTGTTTTATTGAGATAAATTAAATGTGCTCTTTACTAACCTTTAATTCCAAATTATTTTACCGCCCTTATCGCCTGATAAAAAACTAAGCTTTCCGCGCGGGCCTTAAATCTGTCTCTTATACACATCTCCGAGCCCACGAGACATGCGCAGATCTCG
>UQSP01000073.1 GCA_900543755.1 uncultured Eubacteriales bacterium | reverse complement strand
ACGAGATCTGCGCATGTCTCGTGGGCTCGGAGATGTGTATAAGAGACAGGCTCTTAGCGATCCCGTACGATTGGAAATTTTTGAAATGCTTACAGACGGGAAACTTTGCGCGTGCAAAATTCTGGAGCGTTTTTCCGTAACTCAACCCACGCTTTCATATCATATGAAACATTTGGTAGATTCGGGATTAGTTATTGCGGAAAAGAAATGGAAGTGGAATTATTATTCGGTCAATACTCAAACGCTGTCTTGTATTGCCGATTATTTCGGTTATAATCTAAATGGAAGCAAAAGGGAGGAATAGTATGTCCTGCGGCAAAGTAAAAGAATGTGCGTGTCCTAAAGTAACCTGTGCTAATCACGGATTATGCTGTGCTTGCGTTAAAAAGCACAGAGATACGGACAGTCTGCCTTATTGTCTTTTTCCCGATAACGACGGGGACAAGTCTAATTACAACCATTTTGTTGTTTTAAGTAAACGATTCAAAGGAGAAAGGTCTTGAAAGCAGATTTAACTCTTAAGGAAAAATACAATATCATTTTCGATTGCGCGTTAAACGAAAAATCCCGCAATCCATTGATTATCGTTCAAAACCTGATGAATCCGGATTGCGTGAATATCCACGGGCCCGAACATCATTTTATAGACGGTGCGGCATTTTTGACGGCATATAAAAATGCCGGGGGCGATATCGATTTGCGCGCTTGTCTATGCGAACTTGAAACTCGTGCGGCGACCATGCCCGGAGCAATGTGCGGTTACTGGGGAATTTGCGGCTCGGTTGCTTCTGTCGGGGCGGCGTTGTCTATAATTCATAAAACGGGACCGCTTAGTACGGACGAATATTACAAGGACCATATGGAATACACCTCGGGAGTTATCCGCGAGATGAGCAAGATAGGCGGGGCAAGGTGCTGTAAAAGAAACGCTTTTCTGTCTTTGTTGTTTGCCGCGCGTTTTGTGCGTGAAAAATACGGAATAATTATGGAAGAGCAAAAACCCGTTTGCACATATTCTTCAAAAAATAAGCAATGTCTTAAAGCAAATTGTCCTTTTCATTCATAAGCGCCTTAGTCGGAAGTAAGTGATTTAAGTATTTTAGTTGATAGAAAGCAGTCGTTGTTAATTTTTAAATAGACGGCATAAAAAAGCCCGTTCCTGTTTTAGGAGCGGGTTTTTTCTTACAAAATGTCATTATAAATTTTTTATATAAACTGTATTTAAATACTGTCGGATAGGGGAGCGATAATGTAAAAAACAAAAAAACCTTATCTCGATACTTTCGGATAAGGTTTTTGTGGTGGGAAGAGGTATATATTGCCGAACCCCCGCTTGCGGGGTTTCGGCAAAGCGTCACGTTGCGGAATAAGCAGGGGCGCACCCCAAAAATCAACACCGCAAGGCTCGCACGAACTACCGCGAATACAGCGGTTATTTTTACTACATCTTCCAACAACACAAAAGGCGACATCCGATAGGATATCGCCTTTTTTGGTGGACGGGGGTGGATTCGAACCACCGAAAGCGGAGCTGGCAGATTTACAGTCTGCTCCCTTTGGCCACTCGGGAACCCGTCCATAGACCAAGCTTATTACGCATAGGGGCGTATTTTTAAGATAGGACTTCCGCCAAAAGCGGGAAGTCCCGTTCATGCTTGGAGCTGGAGATGGGAGTTGAACCCGCAACCTACTGATTACAAATCAGTTGCTCTGCCATTGAGCTACTCCAGCAGTTGTTTGTGGTGCCTCGAGGCGGAATCGAACCACCGACACGGAGATTTTCAGTCTCCTGCTCTACCGACTGAGCTATCGAGGCTAATAAAATGGCGACCTGGAAGGGAGTCGAACCCTCGACCTCTAGCGTGACAGGCTAGCGTTCTAACCATCTGAACTACCAGGCCACAAACCACAATTATCCGGTATGTAAAGCAGGTTACTTGACTTTGTTGGTGGGCCTTCAGGGACTCGAACCCCGGACCAATCGGTTATGAGCCGACCGCTCTGACCAACTGAGCTAAAGGCCCTTATTCGGACTAATCTGGTCGGGGTGAAGAGACTCGAACTCCCGACCCCATGGTCCCAAACCACGTGCGCTACCAACTGCGCTACACCCCGAAACCATCTTGAGCTGACTTAGATACTATACTATAAATCGACCTTGTTTGTCAAGGGAATTTCTTTAATTTCAAGAAAAATTTTTTGTCATTTATAAAGGCTATTTAATGTATTTAATTTCAGGTGAAAAAACAGGTTTTTTTGGCTCTTTCGCGGGATTCGACAAAAGATGCGGTTATTCGTGTCGAAACCCGAAAATTCGATTTTTTCAAAGTGTTAGAATTTAAGCGAATCTTTTCGGAGGTGAATTATGATAGAAAGCAAGCTTGTCGGCTCCACGTTATATATAGGCTTAAGCGGCGAGTTGGATGAAAGCTCGGCCGTATTTATAAGGAGTAAAATGGACGCGCTGTTTAATACGGGCAATATGAGAAAAGTGGTGGTTGAAATGTCGGAATTGACTTTCATGGACAGTACCGGAATAGGCGTGCTGCTGGGGAGATATAAAAAACTTAAAGCGATGGGTATACCTGTATACATTGCAAATCCTTCGGGAAGTATTGATAAGGTTTTGTCGCTATCGGGAATATACGGAATTATGCCAAAAGTGGATTTCAGGGAGGCTTAAATGGAAAATTACATGGAATTAAAATTGCCGGCGGAAAGCAAAAACGAAGCTTTTGCAAGGAACGTAATAGCGGCTTTTTGTGTGGAACTTAATCCTACGGTTGACGAAATAGACGACGTAAAAACCGTAGTGTCGGAGGCGGTTACAAACTGCATAGTCCATGCTTACGGATATAAGGGCGGTGAAATAAAACTGCGCGCGAGTGTAGAGGGGAAAACTTTACATATCGAAGTTGAGGACAGCGGAGTGGGAATAAAAGATATAGCAAAAGCAAGGCAGCCGTTTTTCACCAGCAAACCCGATGAAGAGAGAAGCGGAATGGGCTTTACCATCATGGAATCCTTTATGGACGAGCTGGAAGTTACCACAAACGATTCGGGTGGCGTAACGGTAAAAATGAGCAAAAATTTTGCAAACTAAAAAAGGCGGTGCGTAAAATTGCTTGAACAATGCGACGTGATTAACTTAATAGAAAAAGCGCAGAAAGGCGATAACGATGCCAAAACGTCGCTGCTTGAAAACAATTCTCCGCTTATCAAAAGTATTATCCGACGTTACAGAAACAAAGGCGTTGAATACGACGATTTGTATCAACTCGGCAGCATAGGTCTTCTTAAAGCGATAAAGAACTTTTCTCCCGAATTCGGAGTTAAATTTTCTACTTATGCCGTACCGATGATAACCGGTGAAATAAAACGTTATTTGCGAGATGACGGATATGTAAAAGTTTCGCGTTCTACTAAAACTTTGGCGTGTAAGATTTCGTATTTTGCAGACCAAATAAAAAACATCGAGGGAAGAAGTCCTACCGTCGAAGAAATTGCAAAACATTTTGCCATAGAGCCGCAGGAAGTCGTTTTTGCAATGGATTCGTCAAAAATTCCGGTTTCGATATACGATAAAGGCGACGACGAGCAAGGACAGGCGTTGTTTGAAAAATTAACAGACGGCGATGCGACAGACGATACCATTGATAAAATGATAATCAAAGATTCCATTCTTAAGCTTGACGAAAGAGAGCGTAAAATAATAATTTTACGATATTACAGGGATAAAACTCAAAGCGAAGTTGCTAAAGAATTAAGCGTATCGCAGGTGCAGATTTCGCGTTTGGAAACTAAAATAATAGAAAAGCTGAGAGCGGGTTTTAAGTAAAACGGAGGTAAACGGTTAACCTCCGTTTTTTTGTATAACGAAAACCCCGCGATAGTCGCGGGGTTCAGAGAAGGCTAAGCCGAT
>UQSP01000072.1 GCA_900543755.1 uncultured Eubacteriales bacterium | reverse complement strand
GGGCTCGGAGATGTGTATAAGAGACAGAAAAAAAGGTATTCGGCTTAATTTTTTCCGAATACCGTAAAAATATATTTTTCCATTTTAAGACGCATTAACTAATGCATTAACCGACCTTTTGCAAACCGTCTTCGTCTTTAAGGAAATCGGGAACCTCCTCTTCGGAGGGAAGCAAGTCCGCGTCATCGCTCTTCTCTTCGTCGGGAATTTCGAATTCGTTGTAAATACTTTTGGATTCGTTTTCGCCGCCGCCGATAACCTTAATCGACTCAAGCAGCGTTTCGTAATCGGGAAGGTCCGAAATGCTTTCAAGCTGGAAACGCTTCAGAAATTCATCCGTAGTACCGAAAAGCAAAGGCTTGCCTACGGCTTCTTTTCTTCCGACAACTTCTATAAGATTATTTTTCAAAAGCATCTGCACGGTATATTCGCTGTTGACGCCGCGAATCTGCTCTATTTCAAGACGCGTTACGGGCTGACGGTAAGCAATAATCGCTATCGTTTCCAAAGCGGCGGTAGACAAATCGCGTTCCCGTATCGGATTGAGAACGCAAGCTATTACGTCCGAATAAGACGGGTTGGAAGCAAACTGCACTTTCCCGTTATAGGTCAGAAGATGAATTCCGCATTTTCCGCTGTACTTTTCCTTAAGTCTTTTAACCGAAGCGTTTACCTCGGAAGTCTTGATTTCCAGATGCTCCGCTATTTCTTCCGTTTTAAGTCCGCCGCCGGATACAAGCAGCAAAGATTCGAGAATCTCGTCCAGCATGCTAACGTCAATCATATTGATTTTCTTCTCCTCTTACTCTGTGAAGTAATATTTCGCCGAAAATTTCATGCTGTTCCGCATGAAAGAACTGTCCTTTCAAAAGCTCCAGCATAGCCTGAAACGTGGTTATAATTTCGCTTTTGTTATAATCCGCCTCGAACAAATCCGTAAACTTAACGGTATCCGCATCTTCGAAATATTCGCGTATCTGCGCCATTTTTTCCGCGACAGTGAATCTGTCCTTGACGATGTTGCGCTCCTGGTTCGATTTGGCTTTTATCTCAAGCTTGACGAACATTTTTTTAAGCGCTTCGATAAGGCCGTCCATAGTCATGTCGCCCAAAACAAGCCTGGGCTTACCCACGCCCGGGTCGGGATCGCGGTAGTGAAGTCCCGTCGTTTCCGTTTCCTTTATCTTTTTGCTTGCTTCTTTGAAAAGGCGGTATTCCTCCAGCCTTCTTATAAGCGTTTTTTCGGGGTCGTCGTCGGGATCTTCGATAACAGGCGGCCGCGGCAAAAGCGCTTTGGACTTGATTTCCACCAGACACGCCGCAACTTCGATAAATTCGGACGCACGTTCAAGGTCAAGACTGCTTATTTCCGCCATGCTTGCAAGATACTGTTCGGTTATCTGGGAAACGAAAATTTCGTTTATGTCTATTTTAGAGCGGCGTATTAAAAACCACAATAAATCCAACGGCCCGTCGAAATTTTTAAGATGCACCTCATAAGAATCGGGATTATACGCGTCTTTATCCGCAAGCGAATCGATGTATTTCTGAATCTCTTCCCTCTTTTTGCGCTCTTCTGAAGATGGCTCTTCCTCGCTGTCGGCTTTGTTTCCGTCGGTTTTTTCGGCGTCAGTATCATTTTCCTTCAAAATATCTTTTTCAGAGGTATCCTTAAAAGAACCGCCGGCAGCCGAATTGTTTTCGCCAAAAACGCCGTCAGTCAAATCCGACCCGTTAACGGTTTCGGCGAAAGCTTTGCCGTTATCCTCGAATTCAGCCTTGTCGTTATTGATAATGTCCGATTCTGTGTTAATCATTAAAAAAACAATCCCCAAAAGGCGGTAAATCCCTGCACTATCCAATTACGGAAAGTATTAATGTACAATCCTATCAAATCAAAATAGTAAGGCATTCTCGTAAGGTCCACTATTACGCTGATTCCTATCAATATGATAAGCAGATACTGTCCGTAATTGCGCATGAAACGGTTAAAAGGGTTAGTGGCTCGCGTAAGACTTTCCACCACCCGATATCCGTCAAGAGGAAAAATCGGCAGAAGGTTGAACAAGGCAAGGTTAACGTTTATGATTATCATCCAAAAAAAGAAAATACTGAGGTATGCGAAAAAGCGTAGCCTGGAAAGCGAGCAAAGCAAATAAAACGGAACGGAAAAAAAAGCAAGCAAAAGATTCATTACTATTCCTGCAAAAGCAACCGTAAGCATTCCCGTTTTGCGCCTGCGAAAATTATCGGGGTTTACGGGCACGGGTTTTGCATAACCGAATCTTACCAGCAAAAGCATCGCAAGCCCGAACGGATCGAAATGAGCAAGCGGATTAAGAGTAAGTCTTCCGCTGACCTTTGCCGTTGCGTCGCCGTTCCAAAGCGCAACATAACCGTGCGCAAGCTCATGCAGAACTATGGATATGACTATCGCGACAGCCGCTATTAAAAACTGAAAAATATCAGAATATCCCAGCATTATTTCGTCCTTTCCGACCAATAGGGATAAACGTCCCTGCTCATTATATCCTCGTAAGTCTGAGGCTTGACGATGTAGTCGGATTTGCCTTCGTTCACAAGCACGACGGGCGGCACGGGATTGCGGTTGTAATTGCTTGCCATGGAATAATTGTACGCTCCCGTCGTGAGCACCGCCAAAAGATTTCCGCTTTGCGCGCGAGGCAGTTTTGCGTCAACTACCAGCATATCGCCGCTTTCGCAGCATTTTCCGGCAACGGTAACGGTTTCCGTTTTTTCTTCGAGCATACGGTCAGCCATAACCGCTTCGTATTTCGCCTCGTATAAAGCGTATCTGGGATTTTCGAACATTCCTCCGTCAACGCTTATATATTTCTTGATGCCTTTTATTTCCTTTATTGCTCCCACGGTGTACAGCGTAATTCCAGCCTCGCCCACAATGGAACGACCCGGTTCCAGAATAAGCCTGGGCTTTTCGATTTTTTTATCCGAAATACATTCGTTAAGTTTTGCTACAATGGCTTTAACGTATTCTTCGGGTTTTAACGGTTTGTCCTCTTCGGTGTAAGTCACGCCGTAACCGCCGCCCATATTAAGCTCCGACACTTTAAGCCCGGTTTCCTTCTTTATCGCAAGAATGAAATCGGTCATCTTTTCCACCGCAAGCTCAAACGGCTTAAGCTCGAAAATCTGAGAGCCTATATGGCAATGAATACCTGCAAATTCGATATGCGGCCGCTGTGAAACGCTTTTAATCGCCTCTAAAGCCGTACCGTCGGCAATCGAAAAACCGAATTTGCTGTCTACTCGTGTAGTCTGGATGAAATGGTGGGTATGTGCGTCTATTCCGGGATTAACGCGCACAAGCGCCTTGATTTTTTTATTGAGCGAAGCGCATATGCTTTCCAGAACGTCCATTTCGAAAAAGCTGTCCACAACCACGGCATGCACTCCGTGTTTTACGGCAAGTTCCAGCTCGAAAGGAGATTTGTTGTTGCCGTGAAAATAAATGTTATCCGCATTCATGCCCGCGTCAAGCGCCGTAAGAAGCTCGCAACCCGAAACGACGTCCGCGCCGAGGCCTTCGCTCTTGCATATTTCATATATCGCTTTAACGGAAAACGCCTTTGAGGCAAAACAAATAAGGCCGTCGCCGTAATCGGAATTCATAATGTCTGTATAGCCGCGCGCAATTTTCCTTATGTACGCCTCGTCCATAACGTAAAGCGGCGTGCCGTATTTACGCGCAAGTTCAACCGTATCGCATCCGCCGATTTCAAGATGTCCGCATTCGTTTATTCTCAAAGTATCTCTTTCTTTCATGAACTGTCCTTTTTTAACCGAATATGTTAAATTCGACCATTTAAAATCGCAATTTATTATAACATCTTTACGTCCTTAAGTCAAATTAAACGTCGGAATATCTTCTGTCTCTTATACACATCTGACGCTG
>UQSP01000071.1 GCA_900543755.1 uncultured Eubacteriales bacterium | reverse complement strand
ATCTACACCCTAGAGTTCGTCGGCAGCGTCAGATGTGTATAAGAGACAGAGTAAAAGCGGCGCGGCTTATTCTTGACAAATAAACATTAAAAGTATAAAATATAAAAAAACGGGAGGGGTTTCCATGAAAGTTATACTTACTGCGGACGTCAAGGGACAGGGGAAAAAGAACGATATCATAAATGTCAGCGACGGTTACGCCCGCAATTATCTTATAAAAAACAAGCTGGCGGTCGAAGCCACTTCTTCAATGGTCAACAGCCTTGAAATAAGCAAAAAAGCGGACGAACACCGTAAAGCGGTGGAAAAGGCCGAAGCCGTCGCCTTGGCGCAGCGCATCAACGGCATGAACGTCGTGGTAAAAATCAAGGTGGGCGAAACGGGTAAACTTTTCGGCTCGTTAAACACTCAAAGCGTGGCGGACGCGCTTAAAGAAAAGGGCGTTGAAATAGATAAGAAGAAGATAGTTATTAACGACGTTATAAAATCGGTCGGTACATACGACGTAGTCGTTAAGCCTTACGCCGAAGTATCCGCAAAAATAAAAGTCACCGTCGAGGCTTTGTGATTTGCGGTAAATCCGATATTTTTTTTACAGACTCGGGAAAATAGATGAAATTTTTGCTTAAACAAGGGACTTTGTAATAGTGGAGAAAGACAGGAAAAAAGCTACTACTTTTTACGTTGTTCTTATTGCGTTGTTTTCGGCGCTTGTTTGCGTACTTACAGTTTTCGTGCAGATACCCGTGGGCTACGGTTACATTAACTTCGGGGACGCGCTGATTTTTATTTCGGCTTCCATGCTGGGACCCATCGGCGGAGCTATAGTGGGTGCGCTCGGTTCGTCGCTGGCGGACATTTTCTCGGGATTTGTCATATACGCGCCCTTTACTTTCGTCATAAAGGGCGGAGAGGGCTTTTTGTGCGGAATATTGTATCTTTACGTTTTCAAACGCCGCCGTCCCATTTTGCGCAGACTGTTTTCAATGCTTATCGCGGGATTGCTTGTCGTTGTCGGATATTTTCTTACCGACCTCATTCTTTTCTGTTGGGCGGCGTCGCTGTTTAATTTTATTTCGGGACCCGTGCAAGTGGGCGTATCTTTGGTTATCGCCATGATAGTCATGCCGCGTATTCCCGTACTTTTCGAAAGCGTGAAGCAGCATACCGATAACGACGAAGAAGAACAGTTTGAACTGGAGCAGGATAAGAAAGCCAAAAGCGTTAAAGAAAGCGAAAAAAATTATAGCGAACCCGTAAAAGACGACATGGAAGCAATTGGCGAAAATGCAAAAGAGGAAAACAAGGAAAATTCCGATTCTTTTGATAATGCACAAAAAAACTGAATTCAATCGAAAATATTGATTCAATTAAAGCGGCGAAAGTTGCAGGTAATAAACTGGCACATTGCCATAAAAGCGCCGATATAATGATTGCGGGGCGTTTTTGCGATTTTTATCAGTTTTGCATATCGTAAAATAATACCGTTAATTTAAATACCGTAATTTTCCGTGCGGCCGATGATAAAACAGGATAAAAACGTGCCGCCGTGGAGAAAATCAAAATTATTATGAACTGGTTGGAAAAAGTCAAACTCAATCGAAAACTCAAGCGTGAACAAGCGGAAAACAAGCGTCAGATGAAGCGTACCCGTGCGCTTAAGGAAGGAGCCGTCAAGAAAAAAGGCAAGGCTGCTCTTTGCCTTGGCGGAGGCGGAGCGCGCGGATTTGCCCATATAGGCGCAATTCAGGCGTTTATGGAGGAAGGCATAGATTTCGATCTGGTGGTGGGATGTTCCGCCGGAAGTATAGTCGGCGCGCTTTACGCCGCAGGAGTTGCGCCCAAGGATATGCTTATGCACGGGGCGGGGCTTCAGATGAAGGATATAAAAAAGGGCTTTATCTGGTCGCCCGACGACTCCACCAAAATCGGGAAAATAGTAAGCGATTTAATAGGCGACAAGAAAATCGAGGAGCTTAAAAAGCCTTTTTGCGCGGTGGCTACCGACCTTGTCGAGGGTAAGCAGGTGATTCTGGACAGCGGCAGCGTTGCCACAGCGGTTTCGGCGTCAAGTACCGTTCCGTTGTTTTTCAAACCGCTTATTCTGGGCGAAAAACACCTTGTGGACGGCGGACTTTTAAACAATATTCCCGCGGACGTGTGCAGAGTCATGGGCGCGGATTTCGTCATTACGGTGGACGTCAATCCCACTCGCGGCGCGGGGACCAAGGAAACGGGGCTTATAAGCGTGCTGAAAGCCTCATTCGATATAATGGGGGCAAACGCTTCCGTTCAGGGCCTTATCAATTCCGACATAATTGTCGCGCCAGACCTTTCGGCATTTAAGGCTACCGACAAGGAAGGCTACGACAGTATGTACAGATTGGGTTACGAGGCGGCAAAACGCAAGTGCAAGGAAATAATACAGCTTATCTATAAATAAAACTATAAATAAAACGGGTTATAAAGCCGGGTAACTAAACGGGGCAATATATAAAAAAGTAATGCTACGCACACGGAAGTTTTCCGTTTTGTGCGCATATAAGCATATAAGGCAAAACAGAAAAATTTATCTTTTTACGGTATTATCTGACTTTGTCTTCAGGTTAAAGCGGTACAATCGATTTTTACGGGAGGAATTTTTATTATGGCTAAGAAAAGCGAAAAATCCGCTTACAATCCGCATTGGGGGATAAGAATATTCATCGTTGTTCTCGTGGGCGTGCTGCTTGCGGTAAGCGTCTTTTTGTTCGAGGACAGGATAGACTCCGCTTTGGGGTTTAACGCTTTAAGCGAACAGACCGATGAAAACGGGGCTCAAAGCGGAGATTCACAAAACCAGGATTCTCAGGAAGGTTCCTCCGAAACGGGCGGAAGCGCAAAAGAGGATCTTAACGTTCATTTTGTGGATGTGGGACAGGGCGACGCCTGCATAGTGGAATTGCCCGACGACAAAACCATGATTATCGACGGCGGCGACAGGGACGCCAAAGACGCACTTCTCGATTACATAAAACAAAACATTAAGGACGACGAGGGTAATACCATTACCTATTTCGACTATGCAATACTTACGCATACCGACGCGGACCATTGCGGCTCTTTGGACGACGTACTTAACGTATATCCCGCAAGAAACTTTTACCGTCCCAACGTTTTAAGTACTTACAGCGGTTATACCGACCCCGACGCGGATATGCTTTCAGCGGATTGCGAAGGTAAAAACACCAAAGTTTACATGGAGGTGCTTGAAGCGGCGTATAAAAGCAATCCCACGGTTTACATAAATTCGTATTTATTGGACCCCATAGTTCCCGAAGGAATTTCGGAGGGCGAGGACGGCTATTACTCCTTGTCGTTTTACGGGCCAAACAGCGACTCGTATAACGACAGCAACAACTATTCGCCCATAATGGTTCTCGAATACGAGGGCGAAAAATTCATGCTTACGGGCGATTGCGAAAAAGAGGGCGAGGCTGAGTTCGTCGAGAAAGTCAACGAAAAGGTCGGTAAATTTGCCGAGTTCGACGACGATTACGCGGTAAGCGTCATTAAAGCGGGGCATCACGGCAGCCGTACCAGCACGGGAGAGGCTTTTGTGGAGGCGATTACCACTCCTCAGTCGGTGGAAAATACTCTGGTCGTAATCAGCTGCGGCGAGGGTAATTCCTACGGCCATCCGCATCAGGAAAAGCTGGACCAGTTCAAAGCGCAGGGATTCAAAGACGAAAACATCTTAAGGACGGACGAGAAGGGCTCCGTCTTGCTGTCTGTCAGATACGACGAAGCAAGCGGCGAAATGCGTCTTTTCTACGGCGAGGGCGCAATGCAAAAGCCGCCGTCAGGCTCGGGTTCCGCTTTCGACATCCGCGAGTATCTCAGGTGGCGTTACATAGCGTTGGCGATTTTCCTCTTAATTGCGATAATAGTGTTTATAGCTGTCTCTTATACACATCTGACGCTGCCGACGAACTCTAGGGTGTAG
>UQSP01000070.1 GCA_900543755.1 uncultured Eubacteriales bacterium | reverse complement strand
GTTACAATATTGTTTTCTGAAGTAGAAGTCATTATTTTTGTATCAAAATTTAAAGAGCCATCTGCATTTCGCGATAAAACGTTTGCAACATCGTGAGCGTCATTTACGCAGCCGTTAAGGTCTGACACTTCCAAATAATTATCAATTCCAACTATTAAAGCCTTTTTCATAAATTTTTTGTCCCCCTTACTTTCTATAAATCTCATCCAAGGTTTTGCCGTCAGCGTTCTTCCATTCAACCCAACCGTTTTGACTACCGCCTAATACAAAACAGGCTGCGCCGCTTGGTGTTGAAAACTCAATTGACTTTTTCAATATATAAATACCGTTTTCCATAACAATGTCACCGTTTTTTAATGCTTCATTGCGTTGGTTTGCTAATTTGGCAAACGGAACTTCTTTTAGCATATTTATTTGCGAATCCTCAATGACAAGAAACTTATCACCGTCATATACGCCGTATGCCTTAATACCATTGCGAGTTGTGTGAAAAACGGAGGCTTCATTTAATTTTGATTTTGCATTGTCCATTTTATAACCCTGTGTTGCCATAATAAATTGAATTTCTTCGTAAACTTCCTCGATGAGAGGAAGATCGTACTCGTCAATTTCGTATTTAGGTTTTACAGAGTTTTCGACCGCATAACGCTTGGCTTCGTGTGCCTTGACAATGGCATATTCTTCAAGACCGCTGATCATATCAAGGGTAAAAGTTTTGCTATCAGCAAGGAACATAATTGCCTTATTCCAGAAATCTTTGGAACGGTTATGATCATCGAGTCGAATCACGCCGTTACGCGTTTGCCCGATATAAATTTGGGCAATTTTATTATCGTCGCTTTCATTGATAAGGTAGTATATACCGGGGCGGTTGATGCCTGTAATTTTCTTTGCTTCGGTAAGTAAAGGGCGTGGAATGACATAGGTGGTCATTGTAGATAAATGCTTGCGAATGGAACGAATTCCGTCCGGCTGTCCGTTATAATAAATAATTTCGAGTTTCTTGCTCGGCATATTAACCTCCGTAAATACAATGTCAATATCGGCTTATCTGTATTTTAAGTTTTAATTTTATCAATTACCTGCATTTAATCCTTTCGTAATCTCCGTAAAGAATTCCGTACTCCAAATGTCCAAATTGGTTTTGTCTTTGATAAAGGGGATTACGTCTTGTTTGGCTTGTTCGTAGTCGATTGCAGCGAAGCGTTCGTTCAGCATGGAAATCAGGGCTTCGCGGGTAAGGTTAAAATCCTTGTCGATAAATCCGGAGTCCACAAGCCGTGCTTTCAGGTGCGGCATATTGACTGAGACGTTTCGCGAGAGATAGAAAATAAAGTCGTATAAGTCCCTGCCTTTGACACGGGTTTTCCACGCGCGGCAAATGACGGCGTGAAGTTTACCGGCGAACAGCGAGGGCATATCGTACAGTTTTACTTGATAGGGCGATGGCAGCAGCCGGTACTTGTTTTCAAACGATGCAAAAGCAGGGGGATTGGTATCGACCTCGAACTTAATCTTGATTACCTCGGACGGATTGATTTTCGTCGCGTTCTGTTCGTCTTTGTAAACGCTTAAAATATGTTCTTTGGTGTTGCCTTTTAGAAAAGCCGATTTGATATTGGAATCCGCCGTCTTGACTTTTTCTTCCACCTTGAAATTCAGTCCGACGGAATGCAGTTCGCTCTCTAATATTGAAAAGTATTTTTTTAACTCAAAATCTGCATCGGGCGCCACCAGTGAAAAGTCCAAGTCTTCGGAAAATCGGTCAAGTCCGTAGAATATACGCAATGCCGTCCCGCCGTAAAATGCGGCGTCCTTGAAAAAGCCCGCACGGGAAAGTCCGCATAGCGCAACTTCCTGTATGACTTCGGTCAGCGCGTTTTTTTCATCGCTTTGCGACTGCGTGGGGTATAGGGCAAGCATTTGGCTTAAAATTGTCTGCATTTATTTTCCTCCGTCGATCAGCTTTGCAAGATACTTGTGGTTTGTCGATTTATAGAGTGGCGCAAGTTGTTTGATGTCTTCCAAGTTCAACTGCCAAAAATCATTCTCATCGACACGCAAATCTTCGAACAACAACGCCCGCATCGCTTTGACCGAGCCGACGGGCGATATGGTGTACAGTTTGTCGCACAGTGCTTTTTCGGGCGTAGCAATCTGATAGGAATAACCGTTCTCTTCCCGAATTTCCACGCCGAAATGATAGACCGCGGCAGGGACATCCCTGTATGTGAATACGCCGAACGCATTGTCGTATTGCTTTACTTTGCCTTTACGGAATGTCGCGGACGTGTAAGTCCGAAAAATCGCTTCAGGAATCAGCGAACACATTGATAAAACATAATCGAAAGAAAGATAGGACGGGCCGTAAATTGCGCCCGCAAGATATTTGCCGTCCGCGCGCGCGTCGGTTTCGTATAATCCGCGCGTGATTTGCGTCAATCGTCCCGATTGTACTTCGCGGCGAATCTTTCCTTTTACGTCGGTGTAATCCTTGAATTGTAATGCCAAACTGTCAAACGTTAAAATCATTGTTTTCTCCTGTTGGTTTTATTATATCAAACTTTTCGGCGAAAATCAATACATTTTGAAAAATTGTTATAAATATTTTGCTAAAAAGTAAGAAAGGAGATAGTATCGGGATTATTGACGCCTTTGTATTCGATAAATTTAAGGTGAAGAGCAAGTTTTTCTTTGTATTTGTATTCCTGAAATGTGCCGCAGGCAGGTCGGCTGATACTAATCAAAAACGCCCTCAAACTGTCTGAAACGCATTGAAAAAATCAAAATACTTCGCTACGCTCCGTGGCGTTTGGACTGCGTCCTCGGCTAATGGTGGTAAATGGTAGTAAAAGCGGCAAAAAACCGTTACTACCATTTTTCTTTGAATTGTGGTCAAATAATAAAAAAACGGCCGAAAAGCACAAGATAAAGTGCATTTTCCGCCGTTTTTATCTTTTTAGAGCACTTTACTCTTTTTGGAGTGGAGCACGTCCTTGGTAAGGACGAGGTCCCGGGTTCGAATCCCGGTATCAGCTCCAAGAAAAGCACAACCTGAACAATGGTTGTGCTTTTGTTTTTTTATTGAACCAGAGTGCGAACCCGAGAGCGAAGTCCGTACTTAGTTTTGCGTCAGCAAAACGGACGAGGCGCGACGCGTAAAGAAAACAGCATAGAAAATGCTGTTTTCAGCCAAAGCGGTGAGCAATCTGTGATCGCGATCAGGACGCGAGGAACGAATACCGGGGGATACGCCATCAGGCAAAAATCTGAAGGGAGACCGTACTTAGTTTTGCGTCAGCAAAACGGACGAGGCGCGACGCTTAAAGAAAACAGCATAGAAAATGCTGTTTTCAGCCAAAGCGGGGAGCAATCTGTAATTACGATCAGGACGCGAGGAACCAATCCCGTGGGATACGCCTTCAGACAAAAATCTGAAGGGAGACCGTAAATTCGGTTACCGCTTGATTATCGATAAAAAGCAGGCTACGGCTTAAACCGTCGCCTGCTTTTTTTATCCGATTTACGTCAGTCTTCCTGTTTTATACTTATGGCTGATGGTAGTTTGTTTCAACTTTTTATCTGATAACTCTTTGTCAGTTGCATTCAGTCCCGCCCGAAGGCAACTTTTTATCAGGTCGCCTTTTTCCCGTTCAGTTTGCAACAATTTGTCCTAAGGAGGAGGGGGATTGCTTGTTCATAAGCGATTCAATATACGCTTTAAGAGCTTTAGGTCTTTTTATGGCAGACGTGTCGATATCCCAGCGTCCGACTAAATCGACGCGCACGTCGCCGTAATTGAAAATTTTGCCGCTAAACGATTGATTTATGTTTACGCCCAGGATGTTGGTAAGCAGGGCTTGTTTTTCCTCTGTGTTAAATATGCCCCGACGCATTACGACGCGCGTGCCGAAAAACTCGATTTTGAATTTTTTAGCGCTGACTATAAAGTAAATCATGAAAATAACGGGTACGATAAGCCAACAAAACAAAACGCAAAGCGCAATTTTACCGCCGTGTTCGCCCAAAACGCCTGTCTCTTATACACATCTCCGAGCCCACGAGACATGCGCAGATCTCG
>UQSP01000069.1 GCA_900543755.1 uncultured Eubacteriales bacterium | reverse complement strand
TCTACACCCTAGAGTTCGTCGGCAGCGTCAGATGTGTATAAGAGACAGACTACAACCAAAAAAAATCGAATTTTTTTAATTACTTGATATAAAAAAGAAAGTATGATATAAATGGTTTTATTATAAAAACAGTTTAATACGGAGGGGAAAAATGGTTTTCGATATCAAGGATTACGGCGCGGTAGGCGACGGGAAAACGCTTAATACTAAAGCCATTCAGAAAGCGATTGAGGATTGTGCGGCAGGCGGAGGCGGCAGAGTAAATATTTCCGCAGGCATCTTTATGAGCGGAAGCATCAGACTCAGAAGCGGAATCGAACTTCACATTGCGCACGACGGTGTTTTGTTGGGTTCTCCCGACTGCAAGGATTATCCCGAACAGACAAACACTCGCATCAACCACGAAAATCTGCCCAGACGGCGCAGCGGCTGTCTTATCTATGCGGAGGACTGCGTAAATATCGCCGTCACCGGCAGAGGAACCATAGATTGCAACGGCACAAATTTCGTAGAGCCCGTGCCCGACGACGTAAACGGTCCCGGGTTCCGCCGCATTGACGCGCCCACTCCGCCACGAGTAGTTTTTTCCCGGGGTGCAAAAACGTAAAAATCACGGACGTCCCCATGGTAAATCAGCCGGCAGGCTGGTCATATTGGGTAAGCGAGGGCGAGGATGTTTTCTTCGACCGATTAAAAATAAGGGCCGACGTGCAATATCCCAATAACGACGGCATACATATAAATTCTTCGAAAAACGTTTTCGTGTCCAACTGCAACATAGTTTGCGGAGACGACTGCATAGTAATTCGCGCCAACAACTACTCTCTTCCCGAAAATAAAGTCTGCGAGCGCGTGACAGTCACCAACTGCACGCTTACAAGTTACTCCGGCTGTATAAGAATAGGCTGGCTGTGCGACGGAACTATCCGAAACTGCACCTTCTCCAACCTGGTAATGACGGACGCTTCGTGCGGAGTAAGCGTACTTATTCCCGATTTCTGCGACCCCAGAATACCCGACCAAGGCAGAGAATCGACCTTTATCGAAAATCTTAATTTCTCGGACATCGTTATGGACGGCGTTTACGGCAATCCCATATATGTGGAAATTTTCAATAAAAAACCCGCGCCGCCGCGCTTTCGGTTTGGTTTTCCGTGTTGTTCTTGTTGTCTTTTTCGTGGCGTGTGCTTGGCTACGGCGCCCGAGCGCGAAGCGCGAAGGTTTGTGGTGCGGCGACAGCCGCACCACAATGCCTAAAAGCCGCACTTGTCTTTGCCAAGCACACGCCACGGTGCCAAACGGTTAAAATATCGGAATTTATTATCGTTTTGCCTATAATTTTTCTTGACAGGATTAGTTCCATATAGTATTATGTATTCGTACTATATAGTATAAATAATTCCAGGAGACACTGTTATGAAAGAAATCAAGATCGAACAGGCACCCGTTTTCACTTCCCCTAATCCCATGACTTTTATCTGCTCCAAGAAGGCGGACGGGAAAACGAACATGGCAACGCTCGCTTTTTGGACATATGCTTCCACCAACCCCGGGAAAGTCGTATTTTCATTGAACAAGGGGGCTTATACGCTGGAACTTCTTGCAAAAAATAAAGAAGTGGTTATTGCGGTTCCCGGCGTTTCGCTTGCGGGCGCACTTATAGCATGTGGTACCTCTTCGGGCAGAGATACGGATAAAGTCGAAAAATTCGGCGTTGCTATGCAGAAGCTCGGCGGCACGGATATTGAAGTTCCCAAAGATACTCGCCTTGCCATTGTTGCCAGCGTCTGTGTGACCGTGGATGCGGACGACCATGTTCTACATATCTGCAACGTAAAGAATGTTTATGCGGAAGAAAGCATCGAAGCGGTATTCGGTTGGAAGGGCTACGGCGAATTTGCCGCCGCGCGGAAAAAATAAATTATGGTGTTTCCCATCAAAGATAAGATCAAAAATCTGAATATCGTTATTGGCTGTCCGATTGGTTGCCGATATTGCTATGCGCGCAGCAACTGCCGCCGCTTTCATATCACGGACGACTTTTCCAAACCGCAGTTTTTTGAAAACAAACTTCGTTTATTCGATACAAAGGAGCCGAAAGTTTTTCTGCTCACGGGCATGAGCGACCTTGCATATTGGCAGTTCGACTGGACGGAAAAAGTATTTGAAAAGGCGGCGCAGACGCCGCACAATCAATACCTTTTTCTGACAAAGCGCCCCGAACGGCTGAATATACAGACCGATCTTGATAATCTCTGGTTCGGCGTGACCGTCACCTGTGCAGCGGAAAGAAAGCGCATAGAAATTTTAAGGCGAAATGTAAAAGCAAAGCATTATCATGTCACGTTTGAGCCGCTCTCCGACGGCGTGGGAGAGGTCGATTTTTCGGGCATCGGTTGGACGGTCATCGGCACGGAAACGGGAAACTGCAAGGGAAAGATTCCTACAAAAAAGGAATGGGCGGACAATTTATGTATGCAGGCAAAGGCGCGGGGCGTCCCCGTCTTTATGAAAGAGGCTTTGGAAGGCGTTGTGCCGACCGATGAGATGATACAGGAATTTCCAAAGGAGTTCGGGATATGAAGCAAAGACAAGGCGGATTTTTGATTTCCAAAATAAAACAGATCGGCGGGCGCAGGTTCGATAAGATATTGCAGGAAAAGAATATCGACGCCTTCAACGGCGCGCAGGGAAAAATTTTGTATGTACTCTGGCAGGGAGGGAAAATGACGGCGACGGAGATTTCTAAAAAGAGCGGCCTTGCCAAGACTACGCTCACCGCCATGCTCGCAAGAATGCAGGAACAGGGACTTATCCGGACGGAAGAGAACGCGAACGACAGGCGCAGCGCACTTGTATGCCTGACTGAAAAAGCCGCCGCACTCAAAGATGAATACGATGGCGTGACAAAAGAGATCGAAGATATTTATTACAAAGGCTTTTCGGACGAGGAGATCGAGCAATTTGAAAGTTATCTGAAACGCATCCTCAACAATCTTGGAGGCTGATATGGACGAAGTAAAGATACGCGATATACAAGTAAAAACCGTGCTCACAAAATCGAACCTGCCCATAGCCGGTTACTCGGTAAATCCCTATGTAGGCTGCACGCACGCCTGCAAGTATTGCTATGCCTGTTTCATGAAACGTTTTACGAGGCATGACGAGCTGTGGGGAACCTTTCTCGACATCAAATATTGGCCGCCCGTAAAAAATCCGCAGAGGTACGACGGGCAGACGATGATCGTAGGCTCGGTCACGGACGCTTATAATCCGCAGGAGGAAACGTTCCGCCGCACGCGCGCCTTTTTAGAGCAAATGCAGGGCAGCAGAATAAACCTTATTATCACCACCAAGTCAGATCTTGTGCTGCGCGACCTCGATTTGATAAAGACTTTCCCGTCTCCCCTTATAAGTTGGTCGATAAACACACTCGACGAAAATTTCAAGAACGATATGGACAGCGCTGTTTCCATAGAGCGCAGGATTGCGGCAATGAAAAAGTGCCACGAAGAAGGCATACGAACAACCTGCTTTATATCGCCCATATTCCCTGAAATCACCGAAGTATTTGACATTATTGAAAAAATCAAGGACTTCTGCGACTATATCTGGCTGGAAAATCTGAATCTGCGCGGCAATTTCAAGGCAGACGTCATGAACTATATTGAGGAAAAGTATCCCCCTCTTTTGCCGCTGTACCGCGAAATCTATAATAAGAACGATACGACCTATTGGAAGATATTAGACCAAAAGGTTGCGGACTACGCCTGCGCAAACGATTTCATGTATGTAATCGACGAAGAACCTTTCCTGCGCAACCCCACAGGCAAACCCATCATTATAAATTACTTCTATCATTCGCAGATAAAGCAATCTGCTAAAAAATAATCGCAGTACCCGTCAAAACCCTTTTGAAACGAAAAATTGAATTTGGTGGTGTAGCAATACTTGATAAAAAGTGTCCATGAAAATATGTGACAGTAATTACGCAAATTCTCTTCCGACTTTTTTCAGCGGTTTACGGTATTGAAAGCATGAAAAAAAGGACGTCTAAAATAAGTCGTCTTATCGGGTAAATGTAAAACGAATGCCGAAACACATTACTTTATAAAAGGCGGAATTAATTCGAGTCCATCCGAAATCGTTTTTATAAAACCTTAACTCAGTCTGCGCGAACGCGTCGTATCCCTCATCCCTCGCACATAGCGTAAGGTTTAATTATAAAAAGTTAAACAGATAATTCAGTAGCAGACAAAAAAGACAATGAAAAAAGGACGTCTTTGTTAAGACGTCCTTTACGGTTATGCACAATGTTTCGAGAAAGGAAAGTAAGGTGG
>UQSP01000068.1 GCA_900543755.1 uncultured Eubacteriales bacterium | reverse complement strand
CCCTAGAGTTCGTCGGCAGCGTCAGATGTGTATAAGAGACAGATTCTGATTTTACTGTATTAAAACGAAACCAGCATATTTTGATAAATCTGCTTTTAAGGCTAATTTGTTTCGAGCTGAAGTCAGCGCCCGACATTTATCATGAATGAAAGGGAAAGCAAAAGACAGGGCGCAAGCTGCTCAGAAAGAAAGCGTAATTCTTAATAAGGGTGTATCAAAACACAGACCTAATTTTTACCGATAAGCCGATTTAGATTTAAAGTAAAACGGGGTTTCGTTCCTGAACGTAATTGGTTTATAGTCTAAGATAGTTGTAACCGTTAATTTTGTGCTAAGGGGATTTAATCTGAAAAGCGAAACGAAGAACAGGCGATAACAAAGAAGCAAAAGACAGGGCGCAAGCTGCTTAGAAAGAAAGAGTAATTCTTAATATGCGGCGGCGAAAAATAATATTACAGATTTTATTTATCTGCGATTAAATATCGGTAGCTGAAATAGCACACAGGGAAAGTCTGCACGCGTCAATTCCGAAAACAAAGACGCGGATTTTCCGCAAATATTTTTAATTGTACAGAAACCCAAACATAAAAGATTTTTAAAAGAGAAAATCAGTCGGGTAAAATTTATCGGTTAAAACGTTTTGAAAAAAATAACGTAGGATAAATGTTGCTAATGAATTGCGTTTCCTTACGGTGAATGCCCGCGGTACGATAATTACAATACTTATGATTAACGATATACCGAAACAAATAACTTTATCAAGGTTATGGGTTGTAAAAGCAAGCCTGATTAATCACAGACACTGACCTAAGTAAAGAACACAAATTTTCATTGTTATTGCCCGCGGTACAGAAGAGCGTATTTTTTCGGAGTCATGCCCACGTGTTTTTTGAATTGTCTGATAAAATGGAACTCGTTTGAAAAACCGCATTTTTGCGCGACGTCGAAAATGGGAATGGTGCTGTTCTGGCTGAGAAGCCGCTTGGCAAAATCCATTCTTGCAACAATGAGGTCCTGATTGGGGGTAGTTTTGAAAATGGCTTTATACAGCACGTAAAAGCGCGATTCTGAAAGGTTAATCTGTTCCGCCATATGAGAAATTGTCCAGTTTTTATCGAGGTTGGAAAAGACGCGGTTTCTTAAAGTTTTGAAGTCGATCTGTGTCTGGTAATCTATGGTAAGTTCCGTGGTATCGGATTCTATGCGCCTGTTAATAAGGCGGAAAAGAATATCGAAGTAATCGCTTATTACCGACTCGTAGTGCTTTTCGGCGCCGAAGAGTTCGGCCTCCATGATTTTGACGATATCGGTGATAAAGCCGCAGTTATCGGGGTAATAGACGGTATTCAATTTGATACCGGCCGCGGCGAGAATATCATAGGAGTCGTCGCCGCTGAAGTGGAACCAGTCGTGGATAAGGTCGCTGTCGGGCGAATAAAAGTGTTGCGGCACGAATTTGTCGAACAAAATCACGGCGTTGGGTTTGGTAAGGACGGTTTCGCCGTCCACAAGCATATAAACGGGTTTCCAGAAATGCAGAAAAGTAAATTCTTCAAGGCCCTGCCTGCGGAACAGGTTAAACCCTTTTTTTTCCGGCCAGGCGTGGCGGATTCTGCTGATTTTCATTAAAAAGCAACCTCCGTTCAAAAAAGCGGTAACGTTTTTTCAGATTATTCGCTAATTAACATAGTCAGCCAAAAAAACTTTCGTCAAGCGCTTTCGTCATTAACAATATTATATCACGCCGTAAAAGAAAATGTCAATTTTTATATGGGTTTAATGCCGTAATATTTCTTGCCAAAAGTCCGATTATGAATTATAATCATAATTAACGTGAAATGTTTTGCATAAAAGCGGAAAACTTAAGCAACACCGCCGTATTTTTTTCAGGATTTTTATGTTTTTAATGCAAAAAATCTACTCAGCAGTTTATGCGGACGGCGGAATAAGTCCGCAAAAAATTCGGGAGGATACAAAAATGGCATTGTCAAAAATCAAAACCAAGAACGGGCGTCTTTTACCCGCTTACCCGCTTTTCGTAAAGGACCCGTTTTTCTCGGTCTGGTCACCGTCGGACAAACTTAACGAGTCCGATACGATTTTCTGGACGGGTGCGCGCCGCAGGGTGTACGGAATAGTCAGCTGCGACGGAAAAAGCTACTCGTTTCTCGGTTTCAAGGACAGGACCGAGCGTCTTAAACAAACAAGCGTGGAACTTACCGCGTTCAGCACGGACTATGCGTTTTCCGCACCCGAGTTCGACCTTAAAGTGAGTTTTGTTTCTCCGCTCAATCCGCGCAATCTTAAGCTTTTGTCCTGCCCGGTATGCTATCTTACCTACGAAATCAAGCCCAAACAAAAAATCGGCAATATTTCGGTAAGCCTGTTCCTTCACGAGGAAAGCTGCTACGATAAAGAGGCTATGCCCGTGCGCGGCGGCGTTCAGGTCCTTGAAGAGGGCGAATGCGCCTGGTTCGGACTTAAGAAGCAGCTTGTCATGAGTCAGGCTTACGACGACAGCGCGGCGGAGTGGGGCTACTGGTACCTCACGGGCGAAAAGGCGTTTTTCGTAAGCCGCGAAGCCATCGATAAATACGTTGCAAGCGGAAAGCTGGAATTTGTATGCAACGCCGGCAGCGAAAAATACATAGCCGCTCAAAACGAGCACAGTGACTTAACGGAAAAAGTTACGGGCAAGCTTACCGTCGCGTTTGACGACACCGTATCTATTTTCTATTTCGGGGACTGGCTTAAAGGCTACTGGTTCGAGGACGGAAAAACCATATTCGACGCGATTTCCTATTCTTACACAGAATACGACAAAATCGTCAAGGAACTCAACGCTTTCGACGCGGAACTTAAGAAAAAAGCGGAAAAGTACGGTGAAGATTATCTTCTGATACTTTACGCCGGACTCCGTCAGGCGGTGGGCGCGCATAAACTTGTCAAGGACCGTGACGGAAACGTCCTTTTCCTTTCCAAGGAATGCCACTCCAACGGCTGTATCGCTACCGTGGACGTAAGCTATCCTTCCATACCGCTTTTCCTTATCTATAACCCCGAGCTTGTCAAAGGCATGATGCGCCCCATTTTCAAATTTAACGATATGCCCGTGTGGAAATACGATTTCGCGCCGCACGACGCGGGAACCTATCCTTATTGTCTGGGACAGGTTTACGGAGTGAAATGCCGCCGCGAGGACATCGGAAAGTATTATTACGACAACGGCAACTCAAGAGATTACAATCAGCCCGATGTAGCGTATAATTATCCCATGTTCTACAATCTTCCCGCGTCCGCCGATATTTATAATTTCGACGGTCAGATGCCCGTTGAGGAGTGCGGCAACATGCTTGTCATGATGGCGGCGACTTACCTTGCCGACGGGGATCTTACGCTTGCAAAGGCTAACTTCGATACTCTTACTTCCTGGGTTCAGTATCTGGTAAGATACGGTCTTATGCCCGGTAATCAGCTGTGCACCGACGATTTTGCGGGTCACCTCGACAAAAACATCAATCTTTCCGTAAAGGCCATCGTGGGTATACGCGCTTACGCGATACTGTGTAAAGCTTTGGGTAAGCTTAAGGAAGCCGCCGAATACGTCGACGTTGCCGAAACTTACGCCCGCGAGTGGAGAAGTATGTGCGTTACCGCCGGTAAACAGACTCCGCTTGTTTTCGACGACAAAACCAATTCCTTCAGCCTTAAATACAACATGGCTTTCGACGTAATGTTCGGCACGGGACTTTTCGAGGAAGACGTGCGCGAGAAAGAAATCGATTACTATATTTCCGTTGCAAATCAGTACGGCGTACCGCTTGACAGCCGTTCTTCGTACACCAAGTCCGACTGGATTTTGTGGGCGGCTACGCTTACTTCCAACACCGAAAAGCGCAAAAAAATGCTTGCGCCCGTCGCAAAATTCCTGCGCGAGTCCACCAGCCGCTATCCCTTTACCGATTGGTATTACACCGACATGGGCACCATTCGCGGAGACCTTGGAAACCGCGGCTATCATTACGGATTCAAAAACAGAACCGTTCAGGGCGGATTGTTCATTTTGCTTTTAGCGGACAGCGGCAAAATGAAAGTCGGCAGAGAATAATCGCAGTAAAGCAACGGGCAGAGTATAAACAGCCTGCTTTACAATTCGCCCGTAAAAAACCGATAAATAAAAAATCGCGCCCCGAAAGGTTTGTGCCGTACGGGGCGCTTTTTTTGCCGGAAAAAAGCCGTAATAAACTTTTTCTTATATTAAGTATAAAACAGATTTAACGGAAAATCTGTTAAAACAAAAAAAGTAGTTTTTATAAAAACCTTATTGTGAAGACGTTATTATCATCGGATAATTGTTGTTTCTGTCTCTTATACACATCTGACGCTGCCGACGAACTCTAGGGTGTA
>UQSP01000067.1 GCA_900543755.1 uncultured Eubacteriales bacterium | reverse complement strand
CCCTAGAGTTCGTCGGCAGCGTCAGATGTGTATAAGAGACAGTTATATAAAAGTATAACAAATTTTACCGCTGTTTGCAAGCCTAAAGCATGGATTATCGCTTTTATCGTAATTTTTTAATTAATTTTTAATTTCTTTTCTGCATTCCGTGCCACAAAAGCATCATGACTCTTCGCGGCATAAATTTACTCATGACGTGCATGGCTTTCCAGGTAATGCCGCAAACGGAAACGGGCTTGTTGCGGCAAGCGTCGCGTATTGCCTTTTTCACCACTTTTTCCGCGGTTGTCATTGGTTTAAGCCGCTTGGGTCCGTTAACCTTATCTCCGTTATGCGCGCAAACCGCAAACTCGGTTTCCACCCAGCCGGGACAAACCGCCGTTACGGTAACGCCTTTACGTTTCACTTCCGCGCGTAAAGCGTAAGAGTAACTAAGAACAAAAGCCTTGCTTGCCGCATAGACTGAAAAATTTTCAAGAGGCAAATATGCCGAAACCGAACACATTTCGATAATGTGCGAGCCGCGTTTCATATACGGTAAAACTGCGGCGGTTATGTTAACCAAAGCTTTGGCGTTGAGATCTATCATGCCGTTAACGTTATCACGGCTGACTTCCGACCAGTCGCCGAACTTGCCGAATCCCGCCGAATTTACAAGATACTTTACCTCTCCACCCGACGCGGCAAGCGCATCGGTAAGAACGTCTATATCCTCCTGTTTTATAAGGTCCAACGGAAAAACACGGCACGCGGTCTTCAGCTGCGATTTAAGCTCGTTAAGGCGTTCTTCACGTCTTGCAACAACCCATATTTCATCACTTTCCTTAAGCGCGTCCAGCTGTTTGGCGTATTCTCTGCCCATTCCCGAAGATGCGCCCGTAACTATGGTTATTCGCAAAATATGCCCTCCTTTCAATTAATCGCTACGTGACATATTATGCCCCGTTTTACGGATAAATACTTTTGTCGGTACTAAAACCGCACTTTATTTTTTTATAAACCGCTTATTTTTAAGGTTAAGCTTTAGAAAAACGATTTCTTAAAGCAAAATTTCGTCGATGGGTTTTCCGTCCGCGTCGGCTAAATCAACACCCATGGCTTTGGCTATCGTAGGCGCAAGGTCTACTATGGGACGACGGTCAACCGTAACTCCCTTTTTAAACGAAGGTCCGCATGCTATAAGCGTAGGTTGAGCGCCTTTGTCGGGAAGATAGCCGTGCGACGCCGCTCCGCCGCGATAGTCGGTAATATCTCTTTGATGAATTATGCTGCCCGTCCATTCGCTGCCGAAGGAAGTGTAACCGTCCGTTTCAAGAACAAAAGAAAAAGGACCCGACAAATGCTCCTTCGCCGCGATTTCCTCGCGGGTAAAAACTTCGGTAAATCCGTAAAGACCGCTGTCGCGCATTTCTTTAAGCGCGTCGTAAACCGCCTTGTAAGTCTTTTTGTCGCTTTCGTCTTTCAGATACACCAACGCGCAGCAACCTACTCCCTTTATAAACGCGTCGTAATCGGTAATGACGTCGTTTGCGTCCGTGCGTATAAAGCCCCGACGTCTGAGCTCTACGTTGGGCATTGCCCAGCGCGACACGTCTATCTGACCGTGGTCGCTGGTGATAATGAAGTTAGTGTTTTCCGCTTCCCCGATTTCCTCGACCGCTTCGATAATTCTTTGAGTCCAAAGCGCGGTATGGTCGAGCATATCGTTTACGCGGTCGGAAAACACGCCCGTGGAATGTCTTAATCCGTCAATTCCCGCCGGATGCATTACGATAACGTCGGGTCTGTATTTTTTTATCATCGCCTCTCCGCAGGCAAAAACAAAGTCGTCGGCGTAAGGATGGCGGCGCTCCTTGCCTATAAGATAGTGAGAGCAAGGACGGATTATTTCGTCAATCACGCGCTCAGACGAGCCTGCCCTTTTAAATGCGTCGAATATCGTTTCTTCCTTTGTCTGCGTCCAATATTCGGCGACATTGTAATCGATGCTTTTGTCCGAACCCGTAACCGGCCAGAACACGTTTGCCGTAGTAAGCCCCTTTTCCTTTGCAGCGTCAAGAAGAGTTTTACATTTGTTTGACGGACGGAACCATTGCCAGTCGCTGCTTTTAACGCACAACTCATCGTTTTCGTTATTGTAAACTCCCGTTTTATCGGGATAACATCCGGTAATCATCGAAGTATGAACGGCATAGGTGACGGTAGGATATATCGAACGCAGAGTTTTGACTACAGAACCTTCACCCATAAGTCTTTTAAAAGCAAACTTGTGACTTAAATACTCAAGGTCGTCATACACCATCGCGTCGTTGGAAATTATCACGAATTTTTCCTTTTTCATTGCCATAATTCTCCTTATTTATAATAAAAAATTATTTATAAAATAACGTCTTTTTTGCCGAATCTGTATCCGCGAATATGCGCTTTGGGTGCGTCGTCCACTATATAATTGACAACATAGACGCGTCCGTCCTTTAATTTTGTAAATCCCGTATAGCCAAGGTCCGAAACCGCGGAACGGTCATAATCCAAAGGCATTATCCGCGAGGACTGATTTTCTCTAAGCTTTTCGGACAAATCCTTATCAGACATAAACGCGGCAAAAACGTTTTGGGTCCAATGCCCCAGCCAACCTTTTCCGCCCTGCATAAATCTGTAAGTTATCAATACGGTTTCATCGTCCACATAGTCGGCAACAGGTCGATGGCAACCGGGTAACGGTGCAGTATAAAGTCCGTTAAAGCTGTCACCTCCGTCATACGAAAAAGTTTTGAAAGCATCTAATCCTTTTGAAGAATTCTCTCTTAATAAGACAGTCAGAACACCGTTTTTTAATTCAATCGGAGCGGCCTCGCACAGTTTGTATTCTTTCCGGCTTACGACCGTAACGGGTCCCGACCAGCTTTTGCCCCTGTCGTCGCTGTACCAGCTTCTTACCGTGTAAATATCGTTTTCGTCGCGGGAATGAGCCATAATTATTCGTCTTCCTGCGTAATCGCCGTACTTCAGTTCCGTAAGCTTTGAAGGAACTATGCCGAAACAAGGCAATTCTTTTGCTTCAGACCAGGTTTCACCGCCGTCTTTGCTTATAAACAAGTAAATTTTGGAGTTTTCGTTTTCGCTGCGGGTGGCTTTATCGCAAACTATATAAAGATTTCCGTCGTTAAGAAGAGAAATTCGCGCGTTGTTCCAAAAAAACGAAGAGTCTGATTTTTCCGTCAGAGGACGTTTTTCGCTCCAGGTTTCGCCGCCGTCGCGACTGACGGTCGTCATAAGTCGCGAGCCGCTTCTGTCCGCATGATGAGCACATTCGGTAAAAACGCACACCAAACACCCGTCATTATTAATCGTTACGTCCGGCCATGCTTGATACACGTTATCGTCGCGCGAAACGGTAAATTTTTCAATCATAAAAAATCTCCTTTACGCCTTCATTTTCCCTTTTGATGCTTTTGGTTTTTTAAACTTTAACAAATCAATGAAATTATAGAATATTAGTTTGGTTAAGTCAATAATTTATAAGAACAAATAAGAATTTTTCGTTGCAAAAAATTTATAACGATGATATAATTTCGTCGTGAACCTATAACTGAAGGCAGTGACTCAAAATGATTTTTTATAAAGAGAATTACAAGTTAAAAGAGTCTGATTTCGACTTTAACGACAATATGCGGGCAAGCGCTTACCTTGACATATTCCAGACCGTTGCGGCAAAACACGCAACAATGCTTGGAATGGGTTTCGAGGAGATGAAACAGAAAAACATCGCATGGGTAGTCACAAAAATCAAATTTGACTGTTTTGTTAAGCTTTACCCCGGAATGACGATTACGGCGGAAACCTATCCTCACCCCAAGGGAATCGTGGACTACACCCGCGACTTTTACCTTTACGATGAAAACGGAACGCTTGCCGCCAAAGGTACGAGCCAATGGGTGCACATCGACTTTAAGGAACGTAAAATCGTTAAACCTTCAGTTGACTTTGACGGACAATTCACGGACAAATACGCATACGAAAATAAGCGTATAGAACGTATTTTACCCCTTAAATCCGCGCCCGTATACTCTCATACTATTCAACGGTCGGAACTTGACCACAACGGACACACCAACAACATCAAGTATGCCGACATCGCCTTTAACTCTTTCGACCTGCCTGCGCGTCCGCTTAAAAAAGTAATCGTCAATTTCCTTGCCGAAACAAAACTAAACGAAATCGTGGACGTTTCCGTAGAAAAACAAAACGACAACCTTTACGTTTTTTCGGGCAGTAAAAACGGCGAAAGCTGCTTTACCGCATTATACGAATACTTCGATTGACTTTTTATGCGCGTTGTTTACGGGCATTTACGGATTAATATAAAACTGTCTCTTATACACATCTGACGCTGCCCGACGAACTCTAGGGTGTAGATCTCGG
>UQSP01000066.1 GCA_900543755.1 uncultured Eubacteriales bacterium | reverse complement strand
CGCATGTCTCGTGGGCTCGGAGATGTGTATAAGAGACAGTTTGTAATCTTTTCAGCTAAAATATAATAGCAATAAAATGTGTTTATTGCGAGGAGGTATTATGAGCGTTAACACCGTAAACGCTTACGGCCGCATTACCGTTACCGAGGAAGCGATTGCCGAGGTCGCGGGAAGTTCAGCCCTCGAGTGTTACGGGATAGTGGACCTCGTGCCCAAGAAACTGTCGGACAGTATCTCCGATTTAATGAGGAAACAAAAGGTATCGCGCGGTGTGCGCGTTTTAACAAACGGAGACAGAATTTTTATCGACCTGTACGTCGTTATGAAATACGGCGTATCGATAGATGCCGTAGCGCAGACTCTTAAAAAAACGGTCAAGTACGACGTTGAAAAATTTACCGGCATGGTGGTCGATACCGTAAACGTGAATGTAATAGGAATCCGCGTCTGAGCGGTCAAAAGTTATTTCGAAATCTTATCCCGGAGGATAATAATGCAGAAATCAATTAACGGAGCCATGCTTCGAAAAATGATTCTAAACGGCGCTAAGCTGCTGGATATAAATAAAACTCATGTAGACTCTTTGAACGTATTTCCCGTCCCCGACGGCGATACGGGCACCAATATGTCGCTTACGATGTTCTCGGCGGCAAAAGAAGTTTCCGCTTGCCCCAGCAATAATATTGACGCGTTATGCGGAGCTATGGCAAAAGGCGCGCTTAGGGGCGCAAGAGGAAACAGCGGCGTAATTACCAGCCAGATACTTAAAGGCGTTTCGGACGTATTAAGTAATTGTCAGAACGAAATAACGGCAAAGAATTTTGCCAAAGCCCTTGCCAAGGGTACCGAGGTTGCGTATAAAGCCGTAACCAAACCCAAAGAAGGCACCATACTTACGGTCATTCGCGCGATGAGCGAGCATGCCGAAAAAATTACCAAAAAGAGCATAGAGATAGACGACTTTTTCAACCGCATCATAGAAGCGGGCGAAGAAATGCTTAAAAAGACTCCTGAAATGCTTCCCGTACTTAAAAAGGCAGGCGTCGTTGACGCAGGCGGCAGGGGATTGCTTATTATTTTTCAGGGGTTTTATCATGTTCTTCTGGGCACCGAGGACGTGTCTTTGGCGTTTGACGACAAGGTTCAGGTGGACGAGGATAAGTACAGCGAAAAATCACATTTCGATTATAACGACCTTGCCGAAATCGAATTTGCTTATTGTACCGAGTTTTTCATTATAAATCTTTACAAAAAGACTACCGAAGCGGATATCGACAAGTTCCGCGAAAATCTGATGAACATCGGCGACTGCGTGCTTGTCATCGGTGACCTTTCCATGGTGAAAGTACACGTACACACCAACGAACCGGGCGTTGCGCTTACTTATGCGTTGGAACTCGGTGAGTTGGACCGTCTTAAAATCGAGAATATGCTGGAGCAGAACCGTGCGCTTATCGGCCAGAAGAAGGAAGAACTTAAACAGTACGGACTTGTTTCCGTCTGCGCGGGCGAGGGTCTTAGCACTATTTTCAAGGATTTGCTTGTCGATAACGTTATTGAAGGCGGACAGACAATGAATCCCAGCGCCGACGACATAGCCAAGGCGTGCGACAAAGTGCTTGCAAAAGACGTGTTCGTGCTGCCCAACAACAAAAATATAATTCTTGCGGCGGAACAGGCAAAAGCTTTATCCAAGCGCAAACTGCACATAATTCCTTCCCATAACATTCCCGAAGGTCTTTCCGCAGTGCTTGCGTTTAATCCCGAAGACAACGTTTCCAACAACGAAACCAACATGATTGACGCCATGCAGTACGTTAAAGCCGGTCTTGTCACTTATGCCGTAAGGTCAACACAGGTTGATAATTTCGACCTTAAGGAAGGCGACATCATCGGTATAGACAGCAAATCTATCGTGGCAAAAGGCGAAAACGTAAATCTTGTGACGACTCAGCTTATCGACAAGATGATGGACAGCGACGTCACCAACATTACGCTTTATTTCGGCAACAACGTCACGGAAGAGGAAGCGAATGAAATCGCGTCTTCGCTTGCCGAAAAATACACTGATTGCGACGTGGATATTCATTTCGGCGGTCAGCCGCTTTACTATTATATCGTTTCTTTGGAGTAATCGATTAATTCGATACTCTTTAAGATTAGTTATGTTTTCCACATTAAATTTAAAAAGTTATCCACAATTGTGGATAACTTTTTGTTATTGTTACTTTTTCGTGAAACGTCGTGAAACATTTTTTCCCACAGTTTAACGGGGTTATGTTGATAAAATGTGGATAACTTTGTGGATAAATCAGGGGATAATTTTAAGATATGGAATTTACCGATATAAAAGGCTTTAAAGATAAGCGAATACAAATGCTTAAAGAAGCGGGTATCAATACGCCCGCGGACTTATTGTTGTATTTTCCTTCTTATTATTTATATCTTAACCGCCTTACTGATTTAAGTAAAGCCGAAGAAGGGGAACGCGTCGTTATTTTGGCACGCACTTTTGATAAACCCAAAGCGGCGTATCTTAAAAAAAGACTGTCCGTTGTCAAAGTAAAGTTTGATTATGTCGGTAAAAACGTTTGGTGCAGTTGGTTCAATCAACCCTTCATGGCAAAAAACATAATGCCCGAAACGTATTATTATATTTACGGAAAACTTAAAAAGTATAAATCTTCTTACGAGATTACAGCGCCTAAAATAATAAAGTTCACAGGTAGCGAACCTGCAGTTTTACCTGTTTACAAACCAATCGGAAAAATAGGTTCTCAGCTTTTGGCTGACGCGGTTAAAACCGCTTTAAGCGCAGTGAGCGTAGAAAGCTTTATAACTCCGCGGATTGCGGAAAAATACGGACTATCGGACCTTAACTCAGCTTTTAAAAATATACATTTTCCCCAAACAGCTGAAGACGTTCAATCTGCAAAAAGAGTTATCTCAACGGAAAAACTTGCTTATATGCTTGCGGCTTATTCGCTGATAAGGTCGTCACATGACTTAAGGCGCGTTTATAATTACGGCAAAGATATAAATAAAGTTGCCGACGCAATCAACGGATTGCCATACGATTTGACTTCGGCGCAAAAAAACTGCCTTAATAAAATTTTCAACGGCTTGTCTTCAAACGAACGTTTAAACGTGCTGCTTGAAGGAGACGTGGGCTGCGGCAAAACAATAGTTGCTTTCCTTTGCATGTATTATGCGGCGCTTAACGGTTATCAGTCCGTTCTGATGGCGCCCACCGAAATACTTGCGTTTCAACACTACCGCAACGCAATTGATTTTTTGGAAAAATTAGGCTTGCGGTGTGAATACGTTTCTTCGTCTCTGAATAAAAAAGAAAGGGAAAAAGCGATTTTCAATATATCTACGGGTAATGTCGATTGTGTTTTCGGTACTCATGCAGTGCTTGGCGACGATGTGGAATTCCGAAAACTCGCGCTTGTCATCGTGGATGAGCAGCACAGGTTCGGCGTTGCTCAGCGCGCGGGACTGGAAAACAAAAGTAAAGGCGCCGACAGCATAGTCATGTCCGCAACGCCTATTCCCAGGACGCTGGCGCTGACCCTTTACGGCGATCTCGAAAGGATTGTAATTGACGAAATGCCGTCACGGAAAGCCGAAGTTATCACAAAATTCGTCCCCGCCGCCAAAGAATCGGATATGTGGGATTATATAATGAAAAAGGCTGAAAGCGGAGAGCAGACTTATGTGGTTGTGCCGCGCATATCCGACGATGACGAAGACAATCTCAGCGCCGAAGTCGTTTACGAAAAATACAAAAAAAGATTCGGCGATAAAATCGCGTTATTGCACGGCAGGCAAAAGGAATCCGTAAAAAACGGCACTATGCGCGCTTTTGCGGCAGGTGAAATATCCGTATTGGTTGCCACTACGGTTATTGAAGTGGGCATAGATGTAAAAAACGCAACTTCCATGGTGATTTACGACGCGGACAGATTCGGACTCGCTCAGCTTCATCAACTGCGCGGAAGGGTGGGCAGAGGCAGTAAAACGTCATATTGTTTTGTTCTTTCCGATACCGCCGACGGTGAAACCCGCAACAGGCTGGATTATTTCGTCGGCTGCAAAGACGGTTTCAGCCTTGCCGAGTATGACTTCCGCAATCGCGGCGCGGGTGATTTTCTGGGGTATGTTCAGCACGGCACGGGCGACGGATTGCTTACCGACCCCGACATCGTATTCCTGTCGAAATCCGTTAAAGATGAGCTTTTGTCCGACAGCGAGGCAGTGAAAAAGATAAAAAATTCGCTTGCCGGCGGTAGATACGAGTTTTTTAACGGAATAACGCTTAATTAGTCTATTTCCGTTTTGGGAAATTATATTTTAATAAATATTGCTGTTTTATTTGTAATTTTTATCGGAATTACCGCCTTATTATTTTGTAAAAGGCCTGTCTCTTATACACATCTCCGAGCCCACGAGACATGCGCAGATCTCG
>UQSP01000065.1 GCA_900543755.1 uncultured Eubacteriales bacterium | reverse complement strand
GATCTGCGCATGTCTCGTGGGCTCGGAGATGTGTATAAGAGACAGGTTAAAAACAGGGCGGAGTTTAGAAGCCCGTATTCAGGAGAATTAATATGTCAGGACACAGCAAATGGTCTACAATCAAAAGAGCAAAAGGTAAAACCGATGCCGCAAGATCTGCGGTCTTTACCAAAATCGGTCGTGAAATAGCGGTTGCCGTAAAAGCCGGCGGACCTGACCCGGACAGCAATTCGGCGCTTAGGACCGTAATAGCTAAGGCAAAAGCGGCAAATATGCCTAACGACAACATAAACCGCAGCATTAAAAAGGCAAGCGGAGAGCTTGGCAGTATTAACTACGAATCCGTTGTTTACGAGGGATACGGTACTAACGGCGTTGCGGTTATCGTTGAAACCCTTACCGATAATAAAAACCGTACTGCCGGTGACGTAAGGCATATATTTGATAAGTTCGGCGGCTCTATGGGTACAAACGGTTGCGTATCCTATCTTTTCGAATCCAAAGGTGTCATTGTCGTCGAAAAGAAAAAAGGAATGGATGACGATGAAGTTATGATGGCGGCTTTGGAGGCCGGTGCGGAAGACTTTAACGCTGATGATGAATATGAAATCATAACCACCCCCGAGGATTTTAATGCCGTATGCGATAATCTCAGGGCAAAGGGATATGAGTTTTTAAGCAGTCAGATTGACAGGATTCCTTCCATGACCGTTACGCTTGAAGACTCCGCGGCTGAAAAATTTACGAAGATGCTTGATATGTTCGATGAAAACGATGACGTTCAAAACGTCTATCATAATGCTGAATTGCCTGAATCCGAAGAGGAGGAAGAATAATTGATTAGCGTTACGGATAACTGCAAACTTGCGAAAGCAGCTGTTCCTTATCTGTCGGCTTTGTCTACGGCGGATAAAAACAATATGCTTCGTATTGCTTCCGACGCCCTTACGGAGCAGGCGGAATATATTTTATCGCAAAATAAAATCGATCTCGATAATAACGGCGATAAACCGAAACATATTCTCGACAGGCTTGCTTTAACCGAAGAGCGCATTAAAGGAATGAGCGACGGGCTTGTCAAGTTGATTGAACTTCCCGATCCCGTGGGGGAAATTACCGAGGAGTGGAGCAATCATGCAGGATTGTTACTGAAAAAAGTAAGGGTTCCTTTCGGTGTGATAGGAATTATCTACGAAGCCAGACCCAACGTTACGGCCGATGCGATAGGGCTGTGCATGAAAACGTCGAATGCGGTAGTTCTTCGCGGCAGTAAAGACGCAATAAATTCCAACAAGGCCATTGTTAAAGTTATTTCGGACGCGTTAAATCGTAACGGATACAAAAGCGACTTTATTCAGCTTGTGGAGGATTTGTCGCACGAAAGTTCGGAAGAGCTTATGACGGCTCGCGGCCTTGTCGACGTGTTGATTCCGCGTGGTTCTGCAAAGCTTATTAATGCCGTTGTAACCAAATCTACGGTGCCGGTAATAGAAACGGGGACGGGAAATTGTCATGCATATATTCATTCTTCCGCAGACCCCGATATGGCTGAAACAATAATTCTGAACGGTAAACTGCGCCGTCCCAGCGTCTGCAATGCGCTTGAGAGTTTGTTGGTTGACGAGGACGTGGCTGAGAAAATATTGCCGCGAGTGCTTTCTTCCTTGCGCAAAAACGGCGTTGAAATAAGAGGGTGCGAAAAAACCTGCCGTATTTTTCCCGAATGCGTAAAAGCAACCGAAGAGGATTTTTACACAGAATATCTTGACCTTAAAATATCTTGCAAAGTAGTCAAAAATTACAGTGAGGCTATTGAACATATTAATAAATACGGCTCTGGGCACAGCGAAACGATAATTTCTTCCGATGAAGCGGCTGAGACGGCTTTTATGAAGTTTGTGGACAGCGCGGCGGTTTATCATAATGCCTCTACGGCGTTTACCGACGGCTTCGAGTTTGGTTTAGGCGCGGAAATGGGTATTTCAACGCAAAAATTGCATGCGCGCGGTCCGCTTGGGTTAAAAGAGCTTACTTCCACAAAATACTGTATTTTCGGCAACGGTCAGACCAGAAAGTAACTTTATCTGAAATTCTTACAAAAAAATACAATAAAGATAAAAACTTTTTTCTTAAATTTCGGGAGAAACTCTTTTGGAAAAAGATTTGGAGAAACTTATCGCTAAGAAAAATCCGCATGAGGGTCATCGCGCCCGTATGAGGTGTAAATTCGATCGCGATCCGGAAATGGAAACGATAGAAGATCATGAAGCTCTTGAATTTCACCTTTCGTTGATTATTCCGAGAAAAGATACTAATGAGCTGGCGCATGAGTTAATTGCAAAATTCGGTTCGTTGGACGCGGTTATGTCCGCTTCTCCCGCCGAACTTGTAAAAGTAAAAAACATGACGGTTTCGGCGTCCTATATGCTGGCAAGCGAATTTGCCATGGTCAGAAAAGCTATGCGTGCAGGTTCCGTTACTTCCAGGAATAAGCGTTTGCACAGACCCGAAGAATGCATAAGTTATATGCACTCATATTTTATCGGCAGAAAAACCGAATGTTTCTGCATAGCTTTACTGGACGTTAACTTCAGATTGATAAGGGCGTTTTTCACTCCCGGCGACTCGGGCGCGGAAATTAATATAGACTCAAGCGATATCGTACTTAAAGCTACAAGGGACGGCGCGTCTTATGTCTGTATTGCGCATAATCATCCGTCAGGTAATGTTACTCCGTCATTCGACGATATAGAGATGACGCGCAAATTGTTTGAAGCGCTTGCGTCTGTCGGCGTAAAATTACTTGACCATGTTATATTTTACGAATACGATGTTTTCAGTTTTCATAATAACGGAATTTTACAAAAATTCAATGACGACGTACTTAAGAAATCCGAAAACAAGTTGATGGAGCATCCTGAAGAAAGGCAGCTGTTTCTGTTTCAGCTGAACGAATATTTTATTGAACCTTCTAAATTTATTACGGATAAAATCGTTACGACTTCCAAGAAAGATCTGATAGCGAGGCTTGAACGTGCCAATAAAAAGCATGACGATGACTTTTTTTGAAAATCCTGAAAAACATGAGTCATGCTGATTTATAAGTTTTATAAATTCTGTCGAATTAGCTTTGTATAAATAAAAATGCCTTCACTTTACGGTGAAAGCATTTTTTGTTATCAGACAATATAAAATTATTTTTATCTTAAATAATTACATCTAACTTATTCTTCGGGAAACAATTTATTAAGTCTTCTTTTTATAGACCTTAATTCTGCCCGAACGGCAACTTCGCCGGGTTCGCCTTCGTTTTTACGCAGTCTTGCAACGCTTTTTGCGCGAGAAGCGTATATTACGTCTTTCTCGAATAACGGAGAATAGGTGCGGTAAATATCTATGGCAATCGTATCAAGACGCTTGTTGTTTTCGGCACAGTATTCGCAAAGTTTTCCGACAATTTCGTACGCGGTATCGCGATTTTCGCCTTTTTTGACAAGGTATTCCACACAATCGAGCGCCGTGGTAAAGCCGTTGGTTGCGGCTTTAAGCATGGCTTGCTCATCGAAAAAGACAGAAGAAATTACGGCGGTAAGAGTGCCCAGACAATTCTTTATTGCGCTTTCCGCTTCGAATACTGTTTCAATAATTTCATAATCGGATCTGGAATAATAAGCTCCGTTATCCGTGGCGGCGGACGTCAGACATATGCGTGCGCATTTATCCGATTTATTTTTAAGCGTTTCGAGAACGGAGGGCTCTGCAAAAGAGGGTACCGCTTTGGAGTCTGTGTTGACGCTTTTATCCAGACGAGCAAAAGCAACTTCTTTCGTACACCAGTCTATGAGAAGCGAGCAGAAGGATGAAACGTGTTTGGAAATAAGCGCGGTTGCGGCAAGGAATTCGCAAATATAATCGTTGTCGGTAACGGCGTCAAGAGAATTTTGAGTAACGGAAGAAAATTTAAGAAGTTCAGCAACGCGCCTGCGGTCTACTTTGTAAGGAACGCCTGTGCCGTAACCGCTGTACAAAGGCATTACCGCTGCATTTTTTGCAGTATCGCCAAGCTTTGCTGCGTCACGCATAAATCTTTCGGCATAAGCCAAAAGTGTGTGTGCGAGAGTGGTGGGAGAGGCTTTTATAAAGTTAAATTCCGAAGGAAGAATAACTGAAGTGCAGTTGCCGCTTATTTCCGCAATTTTTTCAATCAGTTTTTTAAGCTCTTCCTTCAGGTCGCCGCAAAGTTCCTTAACGTACATGCGTTTGTCAAGAGCGGCTCGGTCGCATTCTGTGCGCGCAATATTCAGCTTTTTACTTATTTCGCCAATGCTTGAATTAAGCTCCCCGTCAAGAAAATTGTAAATGTTTTCGGAGTCTTCAATTACAATTTTACCTGTAGTTATGTTGTAGAAAATCTGGGTCAATGCCTGCTGGATGATTTTTGTTTCCTCTTCGGAAATGATTCCTTGTTCTCCCAGCATGGTGCAGTGAGCTATGCTGCCCATTATGTCATGCTTATACAATCTTTTGTCAAAAGCAAACGTGGAAATAAACTGTTCCGCCGTTCGGTCCAGTCCTTCGTTGAATTTTCCCTGCCAATATTTCATACGCGTACTTCCTTTTTTTTTGGATTTTGTGCCTGTCTCTTATACACATCTCCGAGCCCACGAGACATGCGCAGATCTCG
>UQSP01000064.1 GCA_900543755.1 uncultured Eubacteriales bacterium | reverse complement strand
GAGATCTGCGCATGTCTCGTGGGCTCGGAGATGTGTATAAGAGACAGGAATAGGAGTGTATTTTGATAATTTTGGGCATAGACCCCGGTTACGGCACCATAGGTTACGGATTAATCGAAAAGAACGGCGATAAGCTTACTCCGCTTGATTACGGAGTAATTCAAACGCCGAAAGACGAGGGGATAGCCGCTAGACTGGCGATGATTTACGATGCGTTGTCGACACTGGTTAAAAAATACAGGCCTGACGAAATCGCCGTCGAAGAATTGTTCTTTAATACTAACATAACTACCGGCATAAAAGTCGCGCAGGCCAGAGGAGTCATACTTTTATGCGCAGTTCACGAGTGCGGAAGACTTTATGAATATACTCCTTTGATGGTAAAGCAGTCACTGACGGGTAACGGCAGGGCGGATAAAAAACAAATTCAGTTTATGGTCAAAGCCATGCTTAAGCTTAAAACCGAGCCTAAGCCTGATGATGCGGCGGACGCTTTGGCGGTTGCGATATGTCATGCCAACACCTGCGGCTTTAATCAACGCGTACTGAATTGACAAAATATTAACTTCTTAAAGCGGAAAAACTTATGTATAACTATATCAAAGGTAAATTAATCGAATCAGGCGAAAATTACGTCGTAGTGGAGTCGGGAAATATCGGCTACGAGCTTAACGTAAGCGCCAATACGGCGGCGGAGCTGTCGGCGGCTGAGGGCGAAGTTAAGATTTATTGTTTTTTATCTGTGCGGGAAGACGACATGAGTCTTTTCGGGTTTGCGACCAAGCAGGAAAAATCGATGTTTGTTAAGTTGGTTTCCGTAAGCGGCGTGGGTCCGAAACTTGCGCTCACCGTTCTTAGCGGAATGACGGCAGGACAATTTGCCGCGGCGGTGGTTAAGGGCGACGTGACGGCTTTGTCCAAGACTAAGGGCGTAGGTAAAAAAACCGCCGAAAGAATAGTTTTGGAGCTTAAAGACAAGGTCAACAAAGATTACACGTCCGAAGAAACCGTTTCCGCCGTAAAGGCTGACGTAACGGAAGTTGATGAAGAGGCAGTGCTTGCGCTGATGACGTTGGGATATAACAGGCATGAAGCTTCCGAGGCGGTAAAGAGAGTGCAGAAAGACGGTATGTCGCTTGAGCAGCTTATTTTTACGGCACTGAAAAACGCATGAGGTATTCTTGGTTTGTATGAATGACGAAAGATTTATTTCCAGCTCCATGAACGCTGCAGACGAAGAAATTGAAACTTCGCTTCGGCCGAAAAATTTTGACGATTACATCGGGCAGGAAAAGGTAAAGAATAATCTTAAAGTTTTTATCGAGGCGTGTAAGAAGCGCCGCGATTCGCTTGACCATGTGCTTTTGTACGGACCTCCCGGGCTTGGTAAAACCACAATGTCGCACATTATCGCCAACGAGCTGGGCGTTTCGCTGAAAATCACCAGCGGACCTGCCATAGAACGCGCGGGCGACTTGGCGGCTATTCTTACTAATCTTGAAGAAAACGACGTGCTGTTCGTGGATGAAATTCATGCGCTTAACCGCTCGGTTGAGGAAAAACTGTATTCGGCAATGGAGGATTTTGCGTTCGACATAGTGCTTGGAAAGGGGCCTGCCGCAAAAACCATGCGCATAAACCTTAATAAATTTACTTTGATTGGCGCAACAACCAGAATAGGCATGCTTACGGGGCCGTTTCGCGACCGTTTCGGAGTAATCTGCCGATTGGAAATGTATTCGCCTGAAGAACTGTCGGTAATCATTAACAGATCTGCCAAAATTCTCAATATAGAAATTGCCAAAGACGCTTCGCTGGAACTTGCAAGAAGATCCAGGGGGACCCCGAGAATCGCCAACAGACTTTTAAAAAGGGTGCGCGATTTTGCGGAGGTTATAGGCAAAGGCGTAATAGACGTGGCGATAGTGGATAAGGCTTTGGACTTTCTTGAGGTTGATAAATGCGGCCTTGACCTTATCGACAGACGTATGTTGCAGGCCATGATAACCAAATTTCACGGAGGGCCCGTAGGGCTTGATACGATTGCCGCCGCAATCAACGAAGACGCGGTTACGATAGAGGATGTGATAGAGCCTTATTTGTTACAGCTGGGGTTTATCGCAAGAACTCCGCGCGGAAGAATATGCCTGAAAAACGCATACGACCATCTTGGAATGAATTATCTCGACCGGGGTCCCAAGCAACTGAGTTTATTTGACGGAAGCGAAAACAATGACGACTGAAAATACTACTGAAAAAACCGTTTTGACAACGGATAAAAAAGATTTTTATTATGACTTACCGGAAGAACTTATAGCTCAGACACCCGTTTATCCCAGAGATTCTTCCCGCATGCTGGTATATGAACGTAAAAACGGTACAATATCTCACAAACATTTTTACGATTTGCCCGAATTTTTGGTAAAAGGCGATGTGCTGGTTATAAACAACACAAAAGTTTTACCCGCCAGAATTTACGGAGTAAAGGAAAAAACAGGCGGCAAAGTAGAATTTTTACTTCACAAGCGATTAAGTCTTACCGATTGGGAGGTTTTGGTAAAACCCGCCAAAAAAGCCGCAGTGGGTGCACGTTTTATGTTTTCGGATAAACTTGAAGCCGAGGTTACCGAATATATAGGCGAGGGGTTGCGTAAGGTAAGATTTTCCTTCGACGGAGTGTTCGAGGATATTTTGTCCTCGATAGGTGAAATGCCTCTTCCGCATTATATTCACGAAACGCTTGCCGATAAGGACAGGTATCAGACCGTTTACGCCAAGGAAAACGGCTCCAGCGCAGCGCCTACGGCCGGACTCCACTTTACGCCCGAATTGCTGGAAAAGATAAAGTCCATGGGAGTGGAAATAGCCGAAGTGCTTTTGCATGTGGGGCTTGGTACCTTCAGACCCGTAAAGTCCGATAATATTCTGGACCACAAAATGCACAGCGAGTTTTACAGTGTTTCTCAAAATGCGGCAGATATTGTAAACAAGGCTAAAAAAGAGGGTCGCAGGGTTATTGCGGTAGGTACTACGTCTGTCAGAGTACTTGAAAGTGCATTTAAAAACGGCAAATTAAACGCAGAATCCGGCGAAACCAGCATATTTATATACCCGCCGTATCAATTTAAAGCCGTAGACGCGCTTATAACTAATTTCCATTTACCCGAATCTACATTGATAATGTTGGTTTCGGCTTTTATGGGAAGAGAAAACGCGCTTAAAATGTATGAAACCGCTGTTAAAGAAAAGTACAGATTTTTCAGTTTCGGGGACGCAACGCTGATATTATGAGCAATTTTGAATATAAGACAATACACGTATGTAAGCAATCGGGCGCTCGTGTGGGGGAACTTAAGACTCCGCACGGCGTTATCCGTACACCTGTTTTTATGCCTGTGGGAACTCAGGCGACGGTTAAATCGCTTGCGCCGTATGAGCTTGAAGACGCAGGTGCAAGCATTATACTTTCAAATACTTATCATTTATATATGCGCCCGGGACACAAGCTTGTGGAAAAAGCGGGCGGACTTCATAAATTCATGGCGTGGAACAAGCCCATTCTGACCGACAGCGGCGGGTTCCAGGTCTTTTCGCTTGCGGGGATAAGAAAAATCAACAGCGAAGGAGTAACTTTCAATTCGCATATCGACGGAAGCAAGCACCTTATAACGCCCGAAATATCCATGGAAATTCAGAATTCTTTGGGGTCGGATATTATTATGGCTTTCGACGTCTGCAGCGAATACGGCGCCGACCGTGTTCAGGCGGAAAAGGCAATGAAGATTACGCTTGAGTGGCTTGACAGGTGCAAAAAATACCACAACCGCAAGGAACAGATGCTTTTTCCAATAGTGCAGGGCAATATGTATTCCGACCTCAGATTAAAGTCGCTGAAGGAAACAGTGCCTTATGCCGAATGCGGTATTGCCATAGGTGGGCTTTCGGTAGGCGAGCCTAAAGAACTCATGTATCGCATCATGGACGAAATGAGGCCGTACTATCCCGAAAATATGCCTAGGTATCTTATGGGCGTGGGCAGTCCCGATTGTCTTGTGGAAGGAGTTTTGCGCGGCATGGATATGTTCGATTGCGTTTTGCCCACGCGTATCGCGCGTAACGGAACTGCGTTTACGTCCGCGGGCAAAGTGGTTGTCCGAAACGGCAAATATAAGGAAGATTTTTCGCCGCTTGATGAAAAATGCGATTGTTATTGCTGCAAAAATTACACTAAGGCTTATTTGCGGCATCTTGTAAACGTGGACGAGATTCTTGGCGGAAGAATGCTAAGTCTTCATAACATAACTTATCTTATTAAACTGATGGAAAGAATTCGGGAAGCGATAATGAACGACGCTTATCTCGATTTTGTCCGCGAGTTCAGGGAAAGAGCGGAATATCAGAATATGTGATATGCCGTTTGATTAAAAACATTTTTAAATTAATTAAAAACGCTTGCCTTATTTGTTTGTTTATAGTATAATGCTATGGTGACTCGCGCGTTCCAATGTAAACAGACGGTTTATAAGAACACGTTGCAAAAGAAGGAGGTAGTCATTATGAGCAAAATTATCGAAGCTATTGAAAAAGAGTACATGAAGAAAGAGGTTCCCGTCATCAACGTGGGCGACAGCGTCAAGGTTTTCGTCAAGGTCGTCGAGGGTTCCAGAGAAAGATTGCAGGCTTTTGAGGGAATTGTTATTTCCAAGAAAAACGGCAGCGTTCGTGAGTCTTTCACCGTAAGACGCGTTTCTTTCGGCGTCGGAATAGAAAGGACTTTCCCGTTGCATTCTCCGCGTATCGACCATATTGACGTCGTGCGTCACGGCAAGGTCAGAAGAGCAAAACTGTATTATCTTCGCAACCTTTCCGGTAAAGCTGCAAAGATTACCGAAAAAATCTGAATCAAAAAAGGAATCGGCAATAAAGTCGGTTCCTTTTTTTATAATACAATAAATATAAAAAC
>UQSP01000063.1 GCA_900543755.1 uncultured Eubacteriales bacterium | reverse complement strand
TCTACACCCTAGAGTTCGTCGGCAGCGTCAGATGTGTATAAGAGACAGGTCTGAAACGGTTTGAAGCCGATTTTTTTGTACCCATTGTGTGCGTGGTTGTGTAAATTTATGTATGTTTTATTTGAAACAATATGTAAATTTATAATTTTCATCGTAAAGCATAAAAATGTTTTTTTAATATGATATAATTCAAATGCGGTTAATTTTTATTTGACTGCAGGAGTATAATAAGCAGGAGGAAAATTTAAAACAATGAAGAAAGCATTAGTAACGGTTCTTTCGTTGTTTTTTGCATTTTCGGTTTTGACGGGTTGCGCCAATGTCGGTAAGTATTATCTGCCGCATTACGACCAATCCGCAGACGACGTGCTTAACAGCGATTTGTTTTACCGTAACGACATGGTGACGTCAGGCGCCGACCCCACGGTTATTTACATAGACGACGAAACGGACGAGGAAAATTACGGTTGGTTTTTCCTGTACTCCACGTCCGACGATTTCGGCTGTCTCGGTTTTTCCACTTATCGCAGTAAGGATATGGTAAACTGGGAATACATGGGGCCTATTTTTGCGCCTGAAGAGGGAAGCTGGTCGCGTATCAGTCTGTGGGCGCCCGAATGTATTTACGACGAAAGTACGGATAAATATTATCTTTTTTACAGCGCGCAGGATTTGCACGGCGACAGTAAATATTTCGATACCCATGAAGAGCGCGCGCTTTATCACGAAATCGAGGCGGAAGTAAACACTTACGGTTACGCCGCGGTAGAAGAAAAGATGAATGAGGCAAAGCTAACGTATTCCGAAGCGGAAACTTACGAAGGCCTTACCGAAGAACAGCTTAAAAAAGTAAAGAACTCAATTGCCAACTATTACAGCAACAAAGAAGCGTTGGACGAAAACGACAAACTGACCGAGGAGGAAAAACAGCAGTCGCTTTGCGAGTACGGCAGGGAAAGACTTCTGGAAATTTATACGGTCAAAATTCACTATACCAATGCCAACAACGGTTATTCGTTGGGGGTTGCGGTATCCGACAGTCCCGCAGGACCTTTCGTGCAGTACACGAATATTGAAGGACAGGCGGGTTACGACGCCGCCAACCGCACGCTGGGTTTAGGCAGTCCTTTTATAACTCACGAAGATTTGTACACGTCCGCTGCGGCAAAAGAAGGTTATCACGACGTGTTTATTCCCATTGACATTCACCCTTACGTTGACCCCGTATCGGGCAAAAAATATTTTTATTTCGCCAATACTTACGGCGGTAACAGCATTTACGGAGTGGAAGCGGGCGAAAATTGGACGGACGACCCCAAGTGGGAAACGCTTACTTATCTCATAAGGCCCGGTTATAAAAACGTTACGGGCAACGAAAAGACCGATTACGGCGACAGCGGCGTCAACGAAGGACCTTTCATGCATTACGACGAGGCAAGCAAAACCTATTTTCTTACCTTTTCGATAAACGGTTATCCCGACAAGCTTTATGCGGTTGCCCAGGCCACGGGAACATCGCCTCTCGGCACGTTTACCAAAGTAGACCGTCAGGACGGCGGAATAATTATTTCGTCGGAGCCGGCATGGGACCACGTATCGGGTACCGGACACCATTCGTTAGTTGAGTACGACGGCAAACTTTACATAATGTATCACGCGCACTACGACCGTGCTTACGGCGATTCGCTGCGCGGTATGTGCGTGGACGAAATAAAATTTTTCACGCGTCCCGACGGACAAAAGCTGATGATTGCAAACGGTCCCACTTATGCACCCATGCCTAAAATCGGACCTGATGCTCAGTACACAAACATTGCGGAAAGCGCGACCGTAAAAGCCACCAACGCCGCCGACGGGTCGGACGCGTCCGCACTCAACGACGGATTGCTGTCCATTACTACCTATCATGATTTTATCCCCGAATACCTTACCGAAAAAGGTACAACCAAGATTACGCTTACGTTTGACGATTACAGGGCGATACGCGCAATAATGGTGTTTAATTCCAAGTATCTTGAAACCGCTTTCGAGTCGATTGCTCGGATAGAGCTTGATTACAAGCTTACCGACGAAAACGGCGCAGAACAAACGGGAACCGCTTACATGGAAGACGTTTTGTTCGATATGGAAAAATACACCACGCAATGGGAGGACGAGGAAAACTTCGCACGCCCCGGCGGGTCCGTAACCGTGGAGTTTGACGAGCTTATGGTTAAGGAAATAAGGATAACGATTAAAGCCAAAAACCCCGTTGCTGTCTCCGAAATCTTCGTCCTGGGAAAATAAGGAGGAGTAAAACATGAAAAAGAAAATAAGTTTTATTGTTCTTGTTGCCGTATTCGCAATCTGTTCGGTTTTTATGATTGCGTGCGACAACAGAAACAACACGATATTCAAGGATTACGTCAGACAAGAAGTGCCCGGCGAAGTTACAGACGTTGACGAAGAAGCCGGCGTTACTTTCGACGGCATTATCGACGAGGACTTCTGGGAAGGATTGAATTGGATGGAAATGCAATCCACGGAAAGTCACAGGACGGGCGTCAACAAGGGCAGGGACGATATAGAGGACTGCTCCGTGCGCGCCGTGCTTAAGCTTACCGATAAAGGCATATATGTCGCAATGGAAACCGATGAAAAAGTAGCTTACGTCGGCGATAACAATTTAAGCAATCCGGACGTGTTTCTCAAAACCGGTTTGTCCGTGTATATTGCTGCCGACGATTTGACAAGCATAACTCAGGGCGCGTTTGAAACGGGCGTATCGATTGACGGCAACGTGGGTTTTAAAAAGCACATTTTCGGCAATTATTTTAATTATCCTCAATTGGGTGTGCTTTCGGGCGTTAACATAAAAACTTCTTCGGAAAATCTAAACGGAGATATCGATGGATACGGTATCGAATATTTCATGCCCTGGTCCATTCTGGGATTCGATGAAAAACCCGAAAAAGTACGCGCCACTTTCGCGATAATCCGCTATGCCAGAGAAGACAAAACCAACCGTATGTGGGAGTTTTTGGTGGGCGGAGCCGCCTGGGATAATCCTCAGACCTGGCCGAGATTCGATGAAACAGGCTTCTACATTCCGCCCGAGGGCGAAACTTTCGGCAATCACGGCGACAGATTTTATACCGACGGATTTGACCTTTCAACCGATACGGGCGAAAATCCTTACGTCGTGTCGACTGCGGGTCCGGACGCCAAACTTTACATAAAAGACTTTGAAGATACCGTAATGTATGCCGAAACCACTGTCAGCATATCCGAAATTTACAACGAGGACCCATTCCCCAAAGTCGGATTCATGTTTGCGGGCGCGCCCACGGAGCTTAACGGGGAAACTCACTCAAGGTCCGTTATGGCAACGTTCGACGTGACTGCCGACGGCAAGACGATAAGGTCGCTTTATACCACCGAATCCAAACCCGATACGTTCAGTTCGTGGGACTGGAGTTCGCCTAAGATTATGACGGTTAACAATTCTTTCGGCGTGCAGGCAGGCGAGGCCAAACTTGCCGTTTACCGAAACGGAAGCAAATTCCATTATTTCATGAACGATATTTACGTCGGTGAAATGACTTACGACTACATCGACGACAATACTCTGACTTACGCCGCTATTCTTTCCTTCAACGTGGGCGCGACTTACAGCGATTACACCTTTTTAACGGGGGAAGAGGCTGCCGCGAAAGGCGAAGAGATGGTTGCGTCCGCTCAGCCTGCGCATTATACGATTGACGGCATAGAGGACGATTGGGAGGATTACGACGGAAGAGTCATAGGAACATGGGCTTACGACGACAGCGGAAAGGAATTTACCGTCAAGGCGATACTTAAAGACGACGGATTGTATTTCCTTACCAAAGCAAAACACGGACTTTATCTCAGCGGTCAGGAAAAGATAACCCACAATTCCTCTATCGAAGTGCAGATAACGACTCAGAACGGCACTTCGTCGCAGAATATGTTCGTCGCCCCCGACAGCGCAACTCTTCTTACCGCAGTCATGAAGACCACCGATTCGGGCGTGGAAGGCTCGCCCACACGCTACACTTCGGTTGTGGAGGCATTCCTGCCCATAAGCATTTTGCGCTCCATGGACGCGATTGAGGACGGAAAAGTCAGGATGGGCTTTGCTTGGCGCACGGGTCTTGGCGACGAAACCGTGGGCAGCGCGGATTATCCGACTGAAGATGATTTTGACCCCGCCGAATACGAAATCATAAAATCTATCGGCCGCAACGCTCAAAAGCCCTATATCTGGCACATGGTTAACAGTGCGCCCTGGGACAAAGACAACCGCAGCTATATCGGCGAGGAGGGAATTACGTTCTCGGGTAAAGGAACGGAACGCACTATCGACGGCGATATTTCCGATTGGAGCGGCTTTAAAGGCCAGACAGTGCGCTCAATAGGAACGGGAGATTATAAGGGGTCAGGCTTTGAAACCATGTTCTATAAAGGTGATGCGGGCTTGTATTTCTTCACTACAGCTAATCATAACAAATATCTTTTCAACGATTTCAAAACGGGTTATATGACTAATTTTGTATTGGAAACGGGCATCACCAGTATGGACAATACGGCTTACGTCAGCAGCGGTGCAAAACAGTTCTTCTTTACGCCCATAGGTTGTATCGGACAGGGCGACAGCGTGGATTACGTCATGGAAACCTACGGTAACGAAACCGACGGCTATACCACATACGTCGAGGGCTTTATTCCCAACGATAAAATCGTCAATTCTTCCGAGGCGGAACGTTTCGACCGGGCTACGGGTCTTGCCTCAGACGGCTATTCGGTCCGCATCGGCGCCGCATGGAGAACAAGAGACGATAAAATCACCACGCACCAAAGAGTCTTAAACGATTACTGGCAGCCCGCCGACATCGAGGGCTGGGACATTAAAAATATGTACTGGCTGGACGAAGACGGTATCCGTACCGCGCCCGACAAAGGCTCTTACTTCAATATCGACGGCGACGCGTCCGACTGGGATGAAGTAAGCGCATTCTACACCAAGACGGGCAACGACCCCACGCTTTCCGCCGACCTGCAAAGAAGCGTTGTAAACAAGGTTTCTTACCGCGACGACGGTCTTTATATCCTCAGCGTAGGCAAAACTTACAAATACACCGAAGACAATTTCGTAAGCGGCAAATCCAACAACGCAAATGCATTCCGCAACACCTCGGTCGAAGTGCAGATTGCCGCACTTGACAACAGCAGCGCTCAGGCATGGATTTCTCCTTACGCAAACGTCTATACCAAGGAAATCAATTCCGCCTGTATCGTAGTGCCCGAAACCGTCACCGTTAACGGGCAGCAACGCGTAAGATACACCGTGACGTTCGAGGCGTTTATCCCCAATTCTGCACTCAACAAACTATTAAAAGCCCCCGATACCTCAGCGGAAACGCCCGCGTCCGTAAAACTTTGCGTAATATTCACCAACGTCAGCGCGCAGGGCGACAGCGGACTTTCTTCCGACCCCATCGACGGAGGAGAGGTCAATGTCAATACCAGCGCTTTCTACGGCAGCTGGTCAAAGACAACTGTCAGCAAACAGTAAATAATATAGATAAATTAAGATTCATACCCACACTCCATATTAAAAGCTGTCTCTTATACACATCTGACGCTGCCGACGAACTCTAGGGTGTA
>UQSP01000062.1 GCA_900543755.1 uncultured Eubacteriales bacterium | reverse complement strand
CTACACCCTAGAGTTCGTCGGCAGCGTCAGATGTGTATAAGAGACAGATATTTTAATGTAATACGAAAAAATATTTTGTTGTTTTCAACGCGATATTCAATAAATTTTTAAAAATATTCAAAAAAAGTATTAACAAAAGCATTTTTATGTAATAAAATATTTTCGAAAATATATTAAAATTATATTTGCGATTTTTCGAAAAAAGTTGCGTAAAGAGGAGGAGAAAATGAAAAAGGCTTTAATTTTTGTTATGATTATTGCCGTGATTATGTCTTCGCTGGCTTTAGTCGGATGCAAGAACGAAATCCCTGAAAACAACGAAGAAAATCAGGGTGAAGTCAATCCTAACGTAATAAATCTGCTTAAAAACGGTGAAGGAGACGAGTGGGTTGACGAGAATTATGTGGACACCGACAGAAACAATCCTTACCGCGGATTAGCGTCTTTTACGCTTTCGGAAGGGGATAACGCGCTTGCGGTAATCAAGTCGCATAAATACAACGAATACGACGCGCTTTCCAAAGACGTCGATCAATACGATTTAAGCGAGTTCAAGAAGCTGACGATTACCTTAAGCGGCAGCGGAGATTTTGTTTTATCGATTACCAGCAATCCCATAATTCCCGGCGGGGCGGGCTTCAGCGAGGTTACTTTCGCTTTGACCGAGGAATCCAAAACTTACGAGTTCGATTTGTCTTTCCCCGCATACGAAGCGGTGCGTAAGGGCATCAAAAAAGTCACCATAATACCCAACGCGGGGCAAAAGGGAGAGGAGCTTGCCGACGTAAAGATAACCTCTTTCGAGTTTTCCAAAGAAGACGTCAATTCCGCCCTTGTCTGCAATACGGAGGCTTTTGACGTAGACAATCCCAATATTTACGACGGGACAAGCGATACTTTCAACATTAACAAAAACTTCGGCTCCAACGACGGCGCTTACATCGTTACGTGGGGCGAGGGCACGACTTTGATTGAGCTTACCGAAAACAAGCTTGAGTGGTCTTACGTCAAGTCGCCCGTTACGGGAAACCTGCAGTCTTTCACCAAACTTTACATAAAATTCAAAGGCGAAGAGGGCATGGTCTTTAAGCTTAAGCTTGAAAGCACCTCTACAACCGCTTACGAAACCGGTTCGGCAAACACTCAGCCCGACATAGTATGCGACGGAACGGAGCAGGAGTTCGAGCTTACCGGCTTTACGGCGGCTAACCTTGTGGGCAGCGACGACGCTTCCATGTGGGTGCTTATTTTCGTCGAACCCGGAGAAGCGGGCGGCGCAGGCGAAAAGCTGGAAATTCTGTCTTTCGAATTCAGAAAATAAAGTATTTACTCGGTATTTTTCTTGCGTCCGCTAAAAAAAACCGACCGATTAATAAATATTCGGCGCGCGGAATTGCGCGGAAAAGGTTAACAGCGGATTTGTTTAAACGGTATTAATTCCGAAAAAAAATACCGGGGAAAAGATTTATCAAGACGGTCAACAAAACAGTACCGACGGAGTTTTAACGTACCGAAATCCGGTTTATTCCTGCGTTAAGCTTTCGGGTATTGTGTTAAAAATAAGAATGGAGGAGAAAAATGAAAAAGTTATCAAGATTAATGCTTGTACTTTGCCTTGTCGTAGTTTTTGCTTTTACCGCTTGTACTTCCACTACGCCGACGCCTTCGCCCGATGACGGAGAACAGCAGACGGCTACCGTTACGGGACTGGAGTTCGAGCAGGCAAGACAGGAATTTTCACTGGGCGAAGATTTCACAAGCGAGGGACTGCGTGTCCTTAAGGTAATGAGCGACGGCACGAAACCCGTTGTCGCACCTAAGGACCTTACCGTTGACAGCTCCGCTTACAACAAGAACGAGGCGGGCACCTACACCATACGCGTCACTCTTACCGGCACTGATTTTTCCGTAACGTATGAAGTTACCGTGGGAGGAGCAAACGAATATTCTGATTCGCTCAAGATTCTTGCCATCGGAAACAGCTTCTCGGAAAACGCCATGAAGTATATGTGGGATATTGCCAAGGCTTTCGGTATCGAGGAAGTGGTTACCGCAAACATGTACATAGGCGGATGCTCGCTGGAAACTCACAGAAACAACGCCGAGAACAACAACAGCGCTTACCAGATGCAGAAGAATACTACCGGCACCATAGTCCGTACCAACAATTACAATCTTAAGACCGCGCTTAAAGAAGAGGACTGGGATATCATCACCATCCAGCAGGTCAGCGGACTCAGCGGAGTGGTCGATACCTATGACGACGATATTGATTATCTTATCGATTTTATCGAGGACAACAAAAACGTCTATTCCAACCCTCAGATTTATTGGCACATGACCTGGGCGTATGCCGCAAACAGCACTCATTCGGATTTCCCGCGTTATGACAGCGACCAGATGACCATGTACAATAAAATAGTCGAGGCTACCAACGCAAAAATCGACACCAACGACAAAATCGACGGCGTCATTCCCGCAGGCACTGCCGTGCAGAACGCAAGGTCCAGCTACATCGGCGACAATCTTACCGCCGACGGATATCACCTCAACTCTAACGGCGAGTTCATCGCGGGTCTTACCTGGATTCACAAGATAACGGGTTACGACGTCGACGACATGGACGAAACGCTTATTCCCGCACAGTTTTTGGACAGACTGGATATCTATAAAGAATCCGTCGAAAACGCAGTCGCTCATCCTTACGAGGTTACGCAGTCGCAGTATACCGAAGCTCCCGTCGTCGTGACCTTCCCCGTGATGGACTTCGAGGAGCTTGAAGAGGGTATGCAGTACCGCAATCAGCCCGTCACCAACTGGGTTGACCTTACCGCCGACGTCGTCGAGACCGAGGGTAACGTCATCGATAAAGACAGCAATAAAGTCTTTGTCTTCAAACCCACGACAGGCGACAATATGTACGGCTTCCGCCTTAATTTCGAAGAAGGCACCTTGGAGGACAAACACGCGGAATTCGTGTTCAAAGCCTCTGCCGAAACCGCGGGCAATTACAGCTACAAAATTTACTTCTACTATGCAAACGGCTCCAATAAGGAAATCACTCCGCAAGGTACGGGCGTAAGCATCGCTCTTACCACCGATCTTGCCGAGTTTGTTTACGAGTTCGATTCCGCCGCGCTGGGCGTAAATGCAGCGGACGTTGCGGGTTACTCGCTCCAGTTCACGGCGCGCGACTGCAACGTTTACGCGGACGATATTTATATCCGTAAATCCAGCAAATTCCAGACCGTGACTTTCGATACTTTGGAAAGCGGCTATCAGTACCGCGAAATGGGCGTCACCAACTGGGAAGACCTTACCGAAGCCGTTGCTTCCGAGCAGCATAACGTCGTGGATCTCAACGACAACCGCGTTTTCGCTTTCCAACCCATGGAGGGCACCAACCTTTACGGCTTCAGACACAATTTCGCCGCAGGTACGCTTAACTCCGACCTCGACACGATTTCCTTCGACATGGCTGTAGGCGCGGGCGACGAGGGCGATTACGTAATCAAAATGTGGATGTATTACGAAAACGGCTCCAATAAGGAAATCACTACCGTAGGTACCGGTTGGAAGGTAACCCTTGACGACAGTTTCAAGAATTTCAGCATGCAGTTCGTTTACGAAGAACTCGGCGTGGATATCGACAACATTACGGGTTACTCCATACAGACTTTCGGTAACGGGAAAGTCATTTACATGGACAACGTTTCCTTTACTCACGGCGAGCCCGTTGTCAAAAAGACCGTTACTTTCCACACGCAGGGCGGCTCCGACATCGATCCGGTAACGCAGTCCGTGGGCAGCAGGATTTCTGTCGCAGCTCCCAGAAAAGACAACTTCTCTTTCGGCGGCTGGTATCTCGATCCCGAATGCACTCAGCCCTTCGACATGATTGTGCCTGCGACCGATATCACCGTTTACGCCAAATGGAATCCCGTTGCCGACAGCTTCGCGACAGTTACCTTCGACGACCTTACGAACTTGCAGTACCGCGAAATGGGCGTTAACAACTGGACTGCCGCTACCGAAGCCAACATTACCGAAATTGAAGGTAATAAAGCGTTCGTTTTCAAAAGCCTGCCCAATAATCTTTACGGCTTCAGACAGAATTTCACGGAAGGTACGCTGAGCAGCGCTCTCGACACAATTGCTTTCGACATGGCTGTGGGCGCGGGCGACGAGGGCGATTACGTAATCAAAATGTGGATGTATTTCGGCACAAGTTCCAATAAGGAAATCACTACCGTAGGCGTTGGTCACACCGTTTCGTTGGACCAGACTTTCAAAACTATAAAACTCACTTTCGATTATGCCGCGCTCGGTATAAATATCGACAGCATTAACGGCTATTCCATTCAGATTTACAAGAGCGCAAAAGCCGTTTACATGGACAACGTCCGTTTCGAAAAAAGCGAATCCGCAAGCCTCGGAGTAGTGGATTTCAATGACCTTACGGGTATTCAGTTCCGTAAACAGCCCGATATCAGCTGGACCGATATGTCCGACGAAATTATTGCTCAGCAGAACAACATCGTCACGATAGAAGAGAACAAGGTCTTTGCTTTCCAGCCCGTTCCCCAGTGGAATATGTACGGCTTCAGACAGAATTTTGCGGAAGGCACGCTTAACGCCGACCTCAATTCCGTTTCCTTCGATATGTTTGTGGGCGCTGGCGACGAGGGTAACTACGTCATCAAAATGTGGATGTATCACGAAGACGGCTCCAACAGGGAAGTAACCATTGCAGGCACCGGCAACACCGTTGCTCTCGATACCACGGTCAAAACTATTACCATCGATTTCGATTATGCGGCGTCGAACGTCGACATCGATAAAGTTACGGTTTACTCCATAAACACTTTCCAAAACGAAAAAATCGTTTACATGGACAACGTGCAGTTCAAGAAAAGCGAACCCGCAAGCCTCGAAGTCATAGATTTCGACGACCTTACGGGTATACAGTACCGCGAAATGGGCGTTACCAACTGGGAAGCCGTTACCGAAGTAAACATTACCGACCTTAACGGCAACAACGTCTTCACGTTCCAACCCATAGACGGCACCAATCTTTACGGCTTCAGGCATAATTTCCAGGCGGGGGCTTTCGGCGGTACCTCTTCTTTCAGCTTCGAGCTTGCGGTTGCAGACGAGGCGGCGGCAGGAGAATATATCTACAAGATCTTCCTGTATTACGGCAACAGCAATACGGAAATTACTTCCGGCGGAAAAACCGTTACCTTGGATACCGAGCTTACAACCTTTACGTTCGATATTCCTTCCACCGTTTCTGTGGACCTTAACACCGTTACCGCATATTCCATTCAGTTTATGGGCAACGCAAACGTAATCTATATGGATAACGTAGCTTTGGCAAAATAATCCGTCAGGACGCTTCGATGCGTGTTCGGCAGGATAAATTTAAGACTTTCTTTTTATCCTTCCGCTTTAAACGCAACCGAATAACTTAATAATTTTAATACGGAAAAACCCGACGAATCAGACGCGTCGGGTTTTCTTTTTCCGGCAGCTGCTGTATTATAAATCTTATAAGACAGCAGAATAAATTAAAACTTTACTGATTTATCTACGAAAAAGAGAGTTAATACGGATAATCTGCTATTTTTAATCTGTCTCTTATACACATCTCCGAGCCCACGAGACATGCGCAGATC
>UQSP01000061.1 GCA_900543755.1 uncultured Eubacteriales bacterium | reverse complement strand
CCCTAGAGTTCGTCGGCAGCGTCAGATGTGTATAAGAGACAGCTTACTTACACTGACCCTGAAACCGGAATAAAAATCAGAATAGCCGCAAAAAACATGGCTTCACCCCAAGACGTGCTGGGAAAATACATCAATATCAGAAATCAAAATTTAAATAAAGAAACAATTTATAAAATAGTGGGCGTTGCGGAAACCAATTTGGACAATACAAAGTATCCGCAATTTATGCCAGGGGCAAAGCAACAAAATTTGGGTGCGCTTGAATACGTAATAACCGACCAAATGAGAACTTATTTGACTTACGGTTTTCATTCGGTTTGCTTCGTGTACTCGGGAGTAATTAATGATTTGATTAAAGAAAAATACGCCATGCTTCATTTTCCGACATTCGGCATTGAAGGAAAAGTAGAATTTTCGAGAGAAGAGGAAACTTTTAACTTTGACAGAGTAGCGATGCTTTCGCAGTTTACCGAAAAAGACGCGATTGTTTGGACGGATGGCGAAAAGACCGAACTCGACGAGGACGAAATTTTAGTGCCCTTCTCTTTAAGTACCGATTATAAATCCGGCGTAAACCAGGGCGACAGAACGATTAGCCCCGAAACCGCGGAATATCTTATAGCCGAATTCGGACTGGAAAGCATTCGTAACCAAGTAGAAAATTATAAAATCAGAAACGTTTTTCCCTATCTCAACTTATGGGCACTTGAAAAATATGTGAACGAAAACGGCTATCCGGACACGGAAGAATTCCGCACCATGGCGAAAGAATATTATATATATCAATATAATAAGGACGATAATTACGTCTTGACGGACGACGATTATAAGCAGGTTTATAGACTCTATCTCGGTGTTGCAAACTTTTTCATTTCCAAAACGGGGAAAAAATATGACGGCGGTTATATAAAAAGCGATTACGGTGACGCCGGTTATGTTTTGGTACGGCCTTACGTAAAAGAAATTTACAAGCTTGAGGGTGTGAAATCAAAACTAAACGACGAAGGCAATATGCTGTTTAAAACCGGAAACGAAGAATTTGAGAAAAAATACAAAATAGTGGGTTACTATTTGCCGACCGTGGAATTTTACAGCTATGAAGCGATGGGGCAAATCGTGATTGATTATTTGTCTGTCGACAGATTGGCCGTAATATTGTCAGAGTCTTACTATAATATTTTCGACGCCATAAAGCCGGGTTACTATTCGTTTGCGGTATGCGGGATTCCCTACGAAGACGCCGCCGCGGTAAAGAAAATAGTCAAATTCAACTACACCGCATTTGACGGAGATATTTATTACGAGCTTAACAACGAAGTAAGTTTTATGCTGAATCAGGTTGACGAATTTTTGGAATCGATTTCCGAAATATTCTTATACATAGGCATATTCTTCGCCGTCTTTGCCGCGCTGATGATGTATAACTTCATCTCCGTGTCCATTAACTACAAAAAGCGGGAAATAGGTATCCTTCGCGCGGTGGGCGCAAGAGGCGGCGACGTCTTCGGCATCTTCTTCAACGAAAGCCTTATTATCACGATAATCAACTTCATTTTGTCAAGCATCGCGACGTTTGTGGTGGCGTTTGTTGTCAACGGCGTGATAAGAAGTCAGTACGGCTTTACGCTGACGCTGCTTAGCGTGGGAATAAGACAGTTCGCGTTAATCCTCGGCGTAGGCGTGCTTGTCGCCTTTATCGGCAGCTTCCTGCCCGTAATGCGCATCGCAAGAAAGCGCCCCATCGACGCCATCCAGAACAGATAATTTCAAAAGCCTTATACTCTGTCGTGACGTAAAAACCGTTATTTCATAAACCGAAAGGGAAAGCTTAACGAGGCGACGGAAATAAGAGAATATCAGTAAGAAAAAAGGGCTTATCCGCTTTTTGATAAAGTGCGGATAAGTCCTTTTTGTATTTTAATAAAGCTCAGGCTTTTTTAAGATATAAACGAAAAACGCATTCAATTTGATTGCGCCCGCGCGGCTAAGCTGCTTGTGTCACGGAAAGAGCGGCGCGTTTTATCGGTAATTGTAAAAGCCCGAAAAAAACGAAACAATAAAGTCATTCGGTGCGGAAAAGAAAGAGTCTTTCAGTCGCGCTTTTTAACCATGACGAAATTGGTAAGGGACACGCCGCGGCGCATCACCGTCTGACTTTTGACGACGGCGTATCCGCGACGAGCGAAAAAAGGTTTTGCGGTAACGGAGGCGTGTACGGTAATATCCTTGCCGCATACGCCGCTTTCCAACTTATCCGCTATAGCGGTAGCCACGCCGCATCTTAGGAAATCCTTGCTTACGTAAAGGCGGTCGAAATAGCCCGATTCGTACATATTGCCGAAGCCAGCGATGACGCCGTTAACTTCGGCAACCAAGGTTTCGGACTCTACAAAATCGGCGTTCCACTTCTCTACGTCCGCGCCCGCAGTCCATGCCTCGATTTGAGCCTCGTCGTAATCGGCGGCGTTTACAGAGCGCACCGTGTCGCAGAAAAGCCGCAAGAGAGTTTTACAGTCCGACGGGCAATACGGTCGCAATTTAATTTCACAATTGTCTTTTTTCATGTTTTTCGGCGCGTAAAACGCACAAATTGTTTTATTAAATCAGTAAACGGAGATTTTACGTCTTTCCTTTTAAAAAATCTCGGTAATTGTAATAAAGAAAAGTTAACGCACGGCGGACTTCTGACGGTAACCTCCGACGAAAACGCGCAAAGAAAGTGTTTTAAAACAATTAGCGCGGAGTGTGTTTTTCAGCAAACGGCGGAAAAAACGAGAAAGCTTTTTAACAATCGATTTACTGTATCGGTTTTCGTTACAGCCGCGGCGTGCAGTAAGCAAAACGGTGCTTACAGCCGCCGCAAAGCCTTTTTAAGCTAAACAGAACAGTAAAATCATTCGGTCCTCAGCGCCACAACGGGGTCTTTTTTTGCCGCGGCGCGCGCGGGGAATACTCCGGAAACAAGGGTAAGCAAAACGCTTACGCCCACCATTATGGCCGCCTGGTACCACGGCAGGATGGCGATACGGGATACCACGGTCAAAGAGCTTACCACAAGATTTATAATTAAAGTACAAAGGTACGTAATGGCTATGCCTATGAGTCCCGACGCAAGACCTATGATAGCGGTTTCGGCGGTGAACAGACGGCTGACGTCTTTTTTCCTGCCGCCCAGCGAGCGTATTACGCCGATTTCCTTTGTGCGCTCCACTACCGAAACGTAAGTGATTATTGCAATCATCACCGAAGAAACGACCAGGGAAAGCGCGGTAAAGCCCACGAGAGCAATGGTGACGATGTCGATAAACTGATTGATCATATCGATTATTACGCTGAGATTATCGGTATAGACAATGTCTTCCCTGTCCGCGGAAGCTATGGTTTTGCCGTTTACGACAATGTCTTCGTCGCTGTTCCAGCGGTCGAGGTATTTAAGCACGTTTTCCTTGGTGGTAAAGTCGTGCGGATAAACGGAAATACCGTTTGCGACGTTTATGCCGCCCACCTGCTGTTTGGTCAGAAAGTACATTTCAGCCGAAGTGTCGCCGCTTCCGCCCGAGAATATGCCCATAATGGCGCTCATGTCGTTGGGATTGCCCACAAAGCCAATATCGGTGAAAACGGTTTCTTCGTTGTTTTCGTTTAAATAAGTGTATGAAAAGATATAGGTAATGCCTTTAGCGTATGGTATTTCGTCTTTATCTACACTCCAACCAGACTCCTCGTAAGTTTTGCCCGTATCGTCGAAGTATTTTACGATTTCGGATTGAGCGTTTTGCTCTAAAATATAGTCGGTAAGCGCGCTTGTATAGTAAAATCCGCTGGTCATACAGCCGTAAGAAATAGTTTCCTTGGGCTGCAGGATTCCCACGACTTTAAGCGGGAGCCCGTCGTCCCACTCCCCTTCGAGGTGATTGTAGGTAAGCGAGTAGGAAACTTTTTCTCCCGAGGAGGTTTTTTGCACGTTGTAAACGTCGTCGTTGGGGTAATAAGTAAAGGTTTTGCCCAGAATTTCCTCGTAGGAAAATCTGTCTTTGTCAAGCGCGGGGTCGTAAAGCTCCTCCATGGAGGGGTCGGTTTCCTTTGCGCCGCGGTAAATAAGGTTCATGAACTCGTCCTGCGAGTAGTACCCAAGCTGAGCAAGCACTATGTCCGTAAGCATGCTGTCGCCGTCAAGCACCACCATGACCTCGTCTTTTTCCTTGGCAATTCGGCCGCTTTTAAGGTCGTACTGCTCTAAAACGTAGCTTTCGTCGGCAGGGCACTGGGCAAAGTTGTCCACCACCGTGGTGACGTAGGTCGCGTATTGCTTGAACATCGTCTTTTTCAGAATGGCGATGTACTGCGTGCGTATGGCGGACAGCGACATTGTTTTGGTGTTTGTGTCCGCATTTTCTTCCGAAGGCTGAGCTTTAAGCGAAAAATCGGTGTAAATGTTGTTGCTTACGTCTAAGCCGTAATCTAAGAATACCGCTGCGGCGTCCTCTTCGGGAAGAGCCGAAACGTAGTCCACGTAATCCTGAGTGATGGTGTTGTTTATCATTAAACTTTCGGCGGTTTTGGATTTTGCGATAAGGTTTTCGATCATGGAGTTGACGTTGACGTAGCCCGCCTCCTGAATGACTTCAAGTTTTTCGCCGGTGCCGGTAACCTGTAAAAGCGCGCTCATATCGAAAGCGGTTTCCTGCACCATGATGGGGTTGCCCGACAGCATATCGTTTTGCATGCTGTTGATGTAAGTCCTTACGCCGAAGCTCATGGCAAGCACCAGCGAAACGCCGATAATGCCTATCGCGCCCGCAACGCTGGTCATGATTGTGCGCGCCTTTTTGGTGAAAAGATTCTGCGCGCTCAGCCGAAAAGCGGTAAACGGCGACATTTTGGCTTTTTCGCGTGCTCGTTTTGTTTTGGCTGTCTTTTTGGCGGCGTTTGTTTCTTTGTCCGAGGTAGAATCCGAATCGGCTTTTTCTTTATCGGCGGCGTTTTCGTCGGCAACGTAGTCCACCCTTTCTTCCGCCATTTCCTCTTCCGCCGAATAGGGCATAGTGTCGTCCACCACCACTCCGTCCAGAAGCCTTATTATACGCGTGGAATACTGCTCGGCAAGGGCGGGGTTGTGCGTGACCATTATTACCAGTTTTTCGCGCGCGATTTCCTTGATAAGCTCCATTATCTGCACGGAAGTGGTCGTGTCCAGCGCGCCCGTGGGTTCGTCCGCAAGCAGAATTTCGGGTTCGTTGACCAAAGCGCGGGCAATAGCCACCCTTTGGCACTGTCCGCCCGAAAGCTGATTGGGCTTTTTGTTGTACTGCCCCTTAAGCCCCACGCGGTCCAGCGCTTTTTTGGCGCGCTCGGTACGCTCCTTGCTGCCCACGCCCGCAATGGTAAGGGCAAGCTCCACGTTGCCGAGAACAGTCTGGTGAGGAATAAGGTTGTAACTCTGGAAGATAAATCCCACGCGGTGATTGCGGTACACGTCCCAGTCGCTGTCGCGGAAACGCTTGGTGCTGACGCCGTTTATGCTGACGTCGCCCGACGTGTATTTGTCCAGTCCGCCGATAATGTTAAGTAGCGTGGTTTTGCCGCAGCCCGACGGACCCAGAACCGAAACAAACTCGTTTTTCCGAAAAGACAGGCTAATTTCGTTTAGTGCGCGCACGGAGGTGTCCGCTACCTTGTAGTCTTTTGTTACCGATGTAAGTCTGAGCATAATAAAGCTCCTTTATGACTGTCTCTTATACACATCTGACGCTGCCGACGAACTCTAGGG
>UQSP01000060.1 GCA_900543755.1 uncultured Eubacteriales bacterium | reverse complement strand
CTACACCCTAGAGTTCGTCGGCAGCGTCAGATGTGTATAAGAGACAGCTTTATTGTTAAACTATATCTGACTGCACAAAAGCAAAAGGATAAATGCTGTTAAAAAAAATAAACGGAACTGAACGATTAGCTGCAATAATCTGTAAACGTTTCCTTTTTTATATCAAAAGCTTCTTTAGAAAACCCGACGGTTATTGTGTGATATAAATCGGACTCGTTTCATTTTCAAAAGGTGGCAAGCAAATCCGACAAACGAATCTTATTTATAAAAAACACTAAACGCGCGTGACGGAAACGGGTTTGTTGGAAAAATTAAGCTTACGCACCGTCCACCCTTCAGGCGCGCAAATACTGTCCTTTAAAGCGGATTTACTGAAAATTCCCATCACGGTAGGTCCCGCCCCGCTTAAAAAAACGCACAAAGCGCCCGCCTCGTGAAGCGCGGTTTCGGCGTCGTCGTAACCCTTTATAAGCGGTTTGCGGTAAGGCTGATGAAGCTTGTCGTCAAGACAGTGCAGCTTGTCCTCGCGCTTTAAGGCAAACGCGGCGAACGAAAGCACCGCGCGGGAAAGACTGTACACCACGTCTTCGCGCGGGTAAACCGAAGGAAGGGCTTTCCTTGACAGCTCGGTATAAAGCGGAAAATCGGGGGTAAGCGCGACGGCGCATATGCTTTCGTCCACATCGGCGCGCAAGTATTCCACACCCTCCCCGCACATGACTCCCGCCGTAATGCCTCCCAGCAAAGCAGGCAGAACGTTATCCGGGTGACCGTCAAGGCGCGCGCAAAGATTTACCGTTTGCTTTTCCGAAAGCGGAAAGCCAAGAAGCGCGTTTGCGGCGGTAACCCCTGCCGCTATGCACGCGGCGCTGCTGCCCAATCCGCTGGCGTGCGGTATGGAATCGGACTGAACCAGTTTAATATGCCCTATGCTTTTACCGGTAAGCGAAAACACTTCGCGCATACTGCGGAAAATAAGATTGCTTTCGTCGTGCGGCACGTTTTCGCCCGCCACTATTTCCAGCGGAAAATCCGTTTCGTCGGAAACGGTAAGGACGTTATTAAGGTCCAATGAAAGTCCCATGCAGTCGAAACCCGCGCCTATGTTGGCGGCGGTAGCGTTTACCGAAATACGATATTTCATAAATAACAAACTCCCGACATAATTATACCAGAACGGGCGGAAAAATCAACCGTTTCATTAAATCGAGAGGCTTATTATGGCTAAAAATTGGTTATCTCCGTTAATAAATTGACAGCTTAAGGAAAAAATGATAACATAGTGCCATCAAAACTGAAAACACGGCGGAGATATGGAAAACATTATTGAAATCGAAGGGCTTGAAAAATCCTACGGCGACGTAAAAGCGGTAGACGGGATTACGTTTAACGTAAAATCCGGCAGTCTTTTTGCCTTTCTGGGCGTTAACGGCGCAGGCAAATCCACGACGATAAACATACTTTGCAGTATTCTTCTAAAAGACAAGGGCAAAGTTACGGTACTTGGAAAGGACATCGACCGCCACGCGGCGGACATAAAGAAAATTACGGGAATAGTCTTTCAGTCGACCATGCTGGACGATAAGCTTACCGTGCGCGAAAACCTGAGCCTTCGCGCCTCGTTTTACGGCATAAGGGGCGCGGATTTCAAAAAAAGACTTGATACTCTTACTTCTCTTATGAACCTTGATGAGATTTTGTCAAGACCTTTTTGTAAACTTTCGGGCGGACAGAAAAGACGCGCCGACATCGCGCGCGGACTGATAAATTCCCCCAAAGTGCTGTTTTTGGACGAACCCACTACGGGCCTTGACCCCATGACGCGGCAAAACGTATGGTCGCTTATCGACAAATTGCGTCTTGAAGAGGGCATGACCGTTTTTCTTACCACGCATTACATGGAGGAAGCGGATAAGGCGGACGACGTTGTCATCATAGACAAGGGTAAGATTATCGCAAACGGCTCCCCCATAGAGCTGAAATCACAATATGCCTTCGACTGCGTGAAACTTTACCGCCCGCAAAACCGCGAAACCGACGAAATGATTGAAAAAACGGGGTTAAACTTTACCTACGGCGGCGGTGCATATAATATTACCGTAGCGTCCGCCGCGGACGCCGCGAAGTTTATCGCCGAACACAAGGACGAAATGGGGACCTTCGAGGTGCTGCGCGGCTCCATGGACGACGTTTTTTTAAGCGCAACGGGAAGAAAATTCGACGGAGGGGACGCATTATGACCGCACGCAAAAAACTCGGGGACGAGCTTTATACGCTTTACAGACTTACAAAACGGCCATTACTGATATTTCTGAAAGATACCGCGGCGGTGTTCTTTTCAATTCTTGCGCCGCTTATCATACTTTTGCTGTACGTCCTTTTCCTGGGCGACGTCCAGATAAACAGCATAAAGGCAAGCCTTCCGCCGGACTTCAGCGTGGACGAATCGCTTGTGCGTGCGTTCGTGGACAGCTGGATGCTGTCAGGAGTCATGAGCGTTTCCTGCATCACCGTTTCACTGTCTGCAAATACGGTGATGGTTCAGGACAAGGAACGCGGCTTCAATAAAGAAATTCTTGCCTCTCCCGTAAGCAAAGGTCTGGTTACCATAGGATATTTTTTATATAACCTTGTAGTTACCGTTTTTATCTGCACCATAGTTTACGCGATTTGTCTTATATACCTTGCGGCAAGCGGAGGATTTTACCTGACGGCGGCAAAGTGTCTTGAAACTTACGGAATAATCCTTCTTTCCTGCCTTTCCTCCACCCTGATAACCGTTTTCGTCGCGGGCTTTTTCAAAACCAATTCCGCCTTTTCCGCGTTTGTGGGAATCGTCAGCGCAGTAATAGGCTTTATAATCGGCGCCTATATGCCCACAAGTATGTTCCCCGACGCGATTCAGTCCGTTATATGCTTTTTCCCGGGCAGCTATTCGGCGGCGCTTTTCCGAAATTCTTTAATGAGCGGCGCGTTTGACAAATTGGGCGAAATACTGCCCGCCGAGTTCACCAAGGGCCTTGCGGACTCTTTTTCCATGAAACTTGACTTTTTCGGCCATGAAATAGGCGTAGGCGTGATGTACGCCGTGCTTGCCGCGTCGGCGGTGCTGTTTTTGCTTATCAATCTGATAGTAAGCCGTTTTAAAAAATTCTGAAAGTAAATACTTGCGTTTGAGCTTGATTTGTTTTTTTAAGCCGCTTTTTGCTTTTATATGCAAAAGCGGTTTTTTCGTCAGCATAAAAAATTGCCCGTACTCTCTTTGAACGGAAAATACGGGCAAATGTTTTTTTAATAATTTTAATTAAAACAGTATGTATTCAATAATCTTTTATATATCAAGTTATGCTCTAAAGCGAAAAGAATGTCAGTAATTTTCGCACTTCATCTCGAAAAACGCCTGACTGTGGCCGCAAACGGGGCATTTTTCGGGCGCCGACTCGCCGTAATGCTCGTGTCCGCACTGAAGGCAAATCCACAAAACGGGATGCTTTTTATCGAATACGGTTCCGTCCTGCACGTTTTCTATAAGCTTACGGTAGCGTTGCTCGTGCTGTTTTTCAATCTTGCCCACTTCGCGGAAAAGACGCGCGATTTCCGTAAAACCTTCCGCCTGTGCCTCTTCGGCGTAACGCGCGTACATATCCGTCCATTCGTACCTTTCTCCGTTTGCCGCGTCCTCGAGGTTATCAGGAGTGTCGGGCAACGCGCCGCCGGAAAGAATTTTAAACCAGATTTCGGCGTGCTCGTTTTCGTTGCCGGAAGTTTCGTCAAAAATATTGCCTATCTGCTCATATCCGTCCTCGCGTGCTTTGTTTGCATAAAAACCGTATTTTACGCGCGCCATGCTTTCCGCCGAAAACGCCGCCATCAGATTAGCCTCGGTCTTGGTGTTCTTAAGGTCTTTCATAAAATTACTCCCTTATTAAATTAATTCTAAAACTTATATATGCGTAAAACCGAAGAATGATTACTGTTTAAATTCGCGCTTACCTTTATAGCCCGCTTTAAAAACCGCAAAGCAAAGACGTTGCGGGGCATAACAAATTACTCCTGCAGCTGTATGTTGTTAGCCGAACCGTCAAACTAAAGCCGCAAAACAAAACCTTGCCCCGACCTTTACTTTACTCCGCAATGACTCTCTTTTACCCTAACCGCAAAGCCAAAACTTTGACTTAATCCGCGCGAGAAAAAAATTTTTGTAATTCTGTTCCTTTCCTTATTAGCTTAATTTCTTATAAAACAATAAAAAAACGCGCCTGTCCGCAAAAGGAAAAGCGCGTTTATTTTTTTTAGAAAATCGGGTGATGAAGTAAGGCCGATACGGCTTTAACGAACTAAGCAGTATTCCCGATGTTTTATTCCCGAAACGAAAATTTTTTTAATACGGTTTACACCAAAGTTTCCACTCCGCCGCCGAGAATAAGCGACGCCGCGCCGATAAGTCCCGCGTCGTTGCCTAAAGTGGCAATAAGAAGGTCGACCGAGGGGGATTTGTCGCCGCCGTAAGAAAAGTCTTTTATGAAACGCTTAAGAGGATTTGTAAGGTATTCGCCCTGCGCGCATACGCCGCCGCCCAGAATTATAGCCTGCGGGCGGAATATGTTGATAAAATTGCAAAGCCCTTCTCCGAGGTATTCGAGGTAATCGTCCACTACTTTTTTGGCGGAGTAATCGCCTTTTTTGGAACATTCGAACGCCGTTTTGCCGTCCACTTTTTCGATGTCGCCGCCGACGTAATCCCACATTGCGCTGTTTTTATCCTTGCGCATTGCGACCTTGGTGTCGCGGATAAGCGCGGTCGCGCTGGCGTAGCTTTCAAGACAGCCCCTTCTTCCGCAGGTGCAAAGCTCTCCTCCGTGAACGATGACGGTATGGCCAAGTTCCGTACCCTTGGACTCGTTGCCCTCGAACAGTTTGTTTTCGATGACGACGCCGCCGCCCACGCCCGTGCCGAGAGTAATGAATACGGTGTCGGAATAATTTTTACCCGCACCGAAAACCGTCTCGCCCAAAGCTGCCACGTTTGCGTCGTTGCTGATTTTAGAAGGAAGGTCTATGTACTTTTTAAGTTCTGCTAAAAGAGGCACGTCGCTCCAGCAAAGGTTGTTCGAGTAGTCCACCGTACCCTTTTTGCCGTTGATGGCACCGGGACATCCTATGCCTATGCCTGCGATATCGCGAAAATCCACGCCGCCTTTTTCCGCAAGGTCTTTAAGCTGCTGCGCGATTTGTTTTACTATAATTTTATAATCCAGACTGCGGTCCGTGGCAATAGACGATTTGACGACGATTTTGCCGTTTTCGTCCACAATTCCCGCTTTAACGCCCGTGCCGCCGATGTCTACGCCGAAAGCATACATAAAAATTAACTCCTTGTCATGAGGTTATTTGACTTTTTGTCACTTTTAAATAATAACACATTACATATAAAATTTACAAGCGGAATAACGGCACAAATCACAAAAGCAGCATTCAGACTGATGCTGTCCGCGATAAATCCCGTCGCCGTGGGCAGAATACTTGCGCCCATATCTCCGCAAATCGCCAAAAGCGCGAAAATCCACGCGCCCGCGGAAGGAAACCTTTTGCTTGCCACAACAAGCGTTCCCGGCCAAAGAAGCGCCGCAGTCAGACCGCAAAGCACGCACGCGGCAAGCGCAACCCACGCCACGGGCACCAGTCCCACAATAAGATAAAGAACAACGCAGGAAAAGCTGCCGAAAACCAGTACGACGTTCATGTTAAGCCTGTCGCCCATTACGCCGTACACCGTCCTGCCTACGCCCATCATAAAAGCGAAAAGGCACATTCCCGCCATATCTGCGGTAAACTTATCGAACCCCAGCGACAGAGTGGCAAACGACGAAACGTATTGATTCATTATTATTTCCGTACCGCCTGCGGAAAAAATGGCAAGCATGGCAATAAGCATATAAGGCGAAAACATGGTTTTGCCCTTTTGTTTAAGCCCTTTTTCGCCCTCTCTCCGATTGATGGGACAAACCGAGAACAACACGAACGACGAAATGGGCAACAACGCCCACAACAGCACGATAAAGTTCCATTTATCCGCACCGACAAACAGTATGTACAAGGAAGTTACGGCAATCACCAGCACCTGGCCCCAGGCGTAAAACGAATGCATCAGCGCAAGCGTACCGCTTTTGGACTTGCTGTCGGGAATGGCGTCGGTAATGGGCGTTATTATCACCTCCAGCATACCGCCCGAAAAAGAGAACAGCACGGTTGCCGCCAGCATAACCGCGTAAACCGCTTCACTGCCGCTTACAAAGGGCAACAGCGGAAACAGCGCGAAAACGATAAGCCCCGCCGACGAAAGCGCTACGGCGGTAAGCACAAGCGCGCGGTAAGAGCATTTGTCTATAAACACGGTAAGGACCTGTCTCTTATACACATCTGACGCTGCCGACGAACTCTAGGGTGTAGA
>UQSP01000059.1 GCA_900543755.1 uncultured Eubacteriales bacterium | reverse complement strand
AGGACAGAGAGAGCGAGCAACTGAGCATGTTTGACCCGCATGACCCGTTTACGGGTAGCAAGTAACCAATGCATGGCTGGCAGTCCAATAAAAAGCGCACTTGTGCGCAGCCAGTAAACTTTAGGGTTATACCCGAAAATGAAATACCCCGCGTGGAAACGCGGGGATATTTATTATTTGATTTAATTTATAACAATTCTTTATGGATTGTTGTTTATGCATGAGGAATTTCTTTTTAATCTTCGGATACGATTGATGTGTCTTTCAAATTCTCCGTTAGAGATCAATTCGCTGATAAGGTACTGTTCATACGTCGGTACAGTGCAGGAATAAACCTAAATAATATTTTGTCAAGTTTATTTGCTAAAATAGCTGAAAAATTCGATTTTTTTGCATATTTTTTATTTGTAACAATTTTTTCCTTGTGGTATAATGATAAATAATTCTTCTGTCAAATAAAGGAGAAACCATGATAATCGTAAAAGACTGGAAAATGGAAATCGACGGCAAAACATATTCTTGCTCGCCCCCTTGTTCCATGTATTCGGTATTAATCGAAAACAACGTTATCCAAAATCCATATTACGGCCTTAATGAAGACTCCGCAAAAGAGTATTCGGAAAAGGACTGTACTTTTTTCGCGCAGTTCGATGTAGCCGAAAATATGCTTAATCGCAAATTTTTGCGTCTTAAATTCAACGGGCTGGATACGCTTTGCGACGTGTATGTAAACGGTAAATGGTTTTTGTCCGCTAAAAACTTTCACCGTTTTTACGACCTGGATGCCGCGGGAGTAATAAAAAAAGGCAGAAACACCATTGAAATCAGATTTCATTCCCCAACGCGCTTTATCCGCGAGGCGCAGGAAAAATATTATCTTTGGGACTGCGGGTGCGAAGACGGCAAACACGGTTCGCTTTACGGCATCGGACATATCCGCAAACCCAATTATTCCTTCGGCTGGGACTGGGGAATTTGTCTTCCCGATATGGGAATCTGGAAAAGCGTCGAGCTTAATGCTTTCGACGACGAAATCCGTGACTTTTACGTGCGGCAGGTTCACTTAGAGAACAAAGTTGTTCTGAAAATATTTGCCGAAACGGCTTCGGGAAAAGATGCGGCCGTGACCCTTGTTTCGCCCGAGGGAAAAACTTTAGCTGAAACGGTGACGCAGAACGGCATAGCGGAAATCGAAATACTTAATCCGGAACTGTGGTGGCCCAACGGATACGGGTCACAGCCTCTTTATACCGTTACGGCGGAAATCGAAGACAATAAAGACAGCCGTGCCGCAAAAAGCCTGAAAATCGGATTGCGCACGTTGACCTTTTCTCAACAGCCCGACAAGTGGGGCAGGGAATTCTGTGCCGTAGTGAACGGCGTCAAGATTTTTGCCATGGGCGCTAATATCATACCTACGCGCACGATATTGCCGCACAGGACAAAGGAACATCTTACCGAGCTTGTTACAATGTGCGCCGAAGATAACTTCAATATGCTGCGCGTATGGGGCGGCGGGCTTTACGGCAGCGACGAGTTTTACGACCTTTGCGACAGACTGGGTATTTTAGTGTGGCAGGACTTCATGTTTGCCTGCACTCAGGTCTCTTTTTCGGAAGAGTTCCGCGAAAATTGCCGCGACGAATTTATACAAAACGTCGTAAGACTACGTTCCCACGCGTCGCTCGCCCTTTTTTCGGGCAACAACGAAATGGAGCCGTGGGTCTACGACCATGCGGAGAGAGATTTGTATCCCGGCGCAAAACTCAGACGTCAGGAGTATCTTGAATTGTACGAGCGTTACATTCCCGCGATAGTGGAAAAGTACGCGCCGGACGTCTTTTATTGGCCAAGTTCGCCCAGCAGCGGCGGCGGTTTTTTCCGCTCGGAAGACGAGAATTACGGGGACAGCCATTATTGGGACACGTGGCAGAACGGCGGACCTTTTGAAAACTACCGCGATCATTATTTCAGGTTTTTGTCGGAATTCGGCTTTCAGGCGCTTCCGCCGCTTAAAACCGTTTTGCAGTTTGCGGACGAAAAAGACCTTAATCCTTCGTCGGCAGTAATGGACAGTCATCAGCGCAACCCCGGCGGCACCAAAAAATTGCTGGGATATCTTACGGACAAGTTTCCTTTGCCTTCCGACTTCGGCAATTACGTTTACGCGACGCAGATTATTCAGGCAAACGCCATAAAGTACGGCGTCGAGCATTTCCGTGCAAACCGCGGCAGGTGCATGGGCACTCTTTTCTGGCAGGTTAACGACTGCTGGCCCGTGATTTCGTGGTCAAGCGTGGATTGGGAAAACAACAAAAAAGCGCTTCAGTATTACGCAAAAAGATTTTTTGCGCCCGCAATTGTCATGGTGGAGGAAAAAGGCTTTGTTGCCGACGTTTATGTTACTTCGGAAAGAACGGAGGATTTCGACGCCGTAGTTAAAGTTTCCGTTAAGGGAAACGACAATTCGACGGTTTTCGAAAAAGATTATCCCGTTAACGTTAAAGCGTTAAGCGCGCAGAAAATAGATTCGCTCGATTTAAGCGACGTTCTCAAAGGCTTCAAAGAAAAAAGGTATTTGTCGGTACAGCTTTGCGAAAACGGAAAGCCCCTTTCGGAAACTTTCTGTATTTTTACGTCTCCCAAAGCTTTCGAGTTTCTCAAGCCCGATATTTCGGTCAAAGTTTCGGGGAAGGGCGACTTGCGCACTTTGACGGTTTCATCGGACGTGTTTACTCCGTATGTAATGCTGGATACGCTTTCGGACCTAAAATTTGGCGACAACTTCGTCGACCTTACAGGGAAACCCAAAACTATTACCGTCGGAAACTGCAAAAACATGAGCGATGAAAAGCTTATTTCTCTCATTACCGTGCGCAGCGTATATGACCTTACGGAAGTTAAACAGGCGGTTAAGTTGCGTTAATTCTTGACAAAACGCGGCGGAAATTATATAATGTAAAAGTTGTTATACACGGCTTTTAAATTAACGACGGTGCATATGCGCACAATTAATCAAAGGAAGAATTTATGATAGTAAAAGAAGTGCTTACCGAAAAAGACAGGAACGCTTTTTTCGAGTTTCCTTTAAAGCTTTATAAGGGAAATAAATATGTCGTTCCCTCGCTTATTTCCGACGAAAAGGACGAATTCAATCCGCTTGTCAACGACGCATATTCTTACGCGGAAAGCAAGATGTTTATTGCGCTTGACGAAAAAGGCAAAGTTATCGGGCGCATTGCGGGCATACTTAACCGCGCTTACAATAAAAAGCAGAACGTCAGACAGTTGCGCTTTTCGCGCTTCGACGTCATTGACGACTTCAACGTCACCAAAGCGCTGTTCGATAAAATTTTTGCCTGGGCAAAAGAGCTTGGCATGGACGAGATTGTAGGCCCCATAGGCTTTTCCGATCTCGACAAACAGGGTATGCTTATAGAGGGGTTCGATCAGCCCGATATGTATCTTACCATTTATAACTATCCTTATTACGTCAAGCATATGGAAAAACTTGGCATGACCAAAGCCGTCGACTGGGTGGAGTACCGTATTACCGTGCCCGAAAAAGCCGACGAAAGACTTTTGCGCCTTGCCGAAAAAGTACAACAGCGTTACGGCTACGAATACGTGCCCATAAAAAACTACAAAAGCGTGGAGGGCACCATCAAAACCGCGCTTAAGCACGTCATGAACGAGGTATTTGCCCATCTTTACGGCGTCGTCGAAATCACCGACCGCCAGATTGAACGCGAGTCTAAAATGCTTAAGCAGGTGTGGGTCAACGATTTCGTAAGCGCCGTCCGCACCAAGGAAGGGGAAATAATAGGTTACGGGTTTATGGCTCCGTCCGTTTCCAAATCCATGCGGGTGATGAACGGCAGACTCAATCTTTTCGGAATTTTCAGCCTGATTCACGAGCTTAATCATCCCGAGGTAGTAGACCTTTACAGCATAGGCGTTTCCAAGAAATACCAGAACACCGGCGTAAACGTCATGATAATGGCGCGCAGTCTTAAAAACCTTATCAAACACAAGGTTAAATATCTCGAAACGGGGCCGGAACTCGAAACCAACGTGCAGATTCAGGCGCAGTGGAAGGATTTTGAAAAAGTTTGCCACAAGCGCCGCCGCTGCTGGAGCCTTAAGCTGGAAGAAACGCCCTCTCAGTCCTGAAAAGCGGATAAAATCGGAAAGTAAGTCTGACGTTTTGTTAAAACTCAAATCCGAGGAAGCCGCAATTTACCGATCAGGCGAAATAAAAACTGTTTTTAAAAAGTTGCCTTACCCGTATTGTTAGGCGACTTTTGTTTTATGTTTAAAAATAAAACCTTTTCGTGCTTTTTCGTAAATACGTTCTATCGGCGCGGTCAATCAAATAAAATAACGAAAGGAGAATATAATCATGAAAAAGTTACTTTCGTTAATTGTATGCGCTTTGTGTCTTGTACTTATTGCTTGCGATACGCCTATTGAAAAACGTCAGCCCAATCTGTCGGAACTGCGCGACGTCGTAATGACCGCGCAAAGCGACCGCATGAAAATCTCGCTTATGAGCGGCGTAAGGGAAAATCCTTTCGTGATAGACGGCGTCCCGGGCGAAAAAACGCCTTTTACCGTGGTTACCGTCACGCCGTCGGGGTTTGACGAAAGTACCGTATTTTCGTACTCGATTTATTTGGGAGAGGAAAAAGCGGAAGGTACGTTTTCCAAACATCCTTTTAAAAACACATGGTCTTTCGAAATACCGAAACAAGCCTTGGATAACGTCGCGCTTACCGTCACGGCAGAGGGTTACGCGGAAAATTTCGAACTTTCTTCAGTAAAAACAGCTGACATGATAGGTGCCGAGGAAGCTTTGGAAATCGCGGAGATAAGGCTTAAGGACCGCATTAAAGAACATACTTCCGGCGGAACCCTGAACGCCGAAATTTACATACGTTTTTTGGAAAATCCCATAAGCTCGGAAGGGGGGTATTACTGGTACGTCGCTTTTGTTCCGGATAAATACGAAGTGTACGCAGTGCTTATAGACCCGATTACGCGCGAAATTGCCGCCGTAAGAGAATAGGCATACAAAACAATTTATAAGGAAACGGGTAAGAAAACGAAAAGATAAAAAATTTTACCGAATACTTGAAAATTTACGTTTTTATAAAAAATTGTCAAAAAAAGGCTCTTAGGAAGGGGCCTTTTTCTTTGTTGACTGTAAAAAGCAAAAAATATCGAAAAAACGCGTTAAAATTATTTTAATTTTTCCGAAATTATGTTATAATGACAGAAATAGCGAGGAATCATGACGCAATTGGACGAGCAAAACGACAAAAAAATAAGCGACGCGGACGTAATTGTCGCAACTGCGGCAAAAACGCTTTTTTGGCTGGTTGTTTGGGTCGCGCTTTTTTTTACGCTTTTCCGATTTCTTTTTCCTGTCGCCGCAATGAATTTATATGATGACATGGGCAACGTTCCGCGTGCCTACGACTGCGCGAAAACCGCTTTGGCGACGTCGAAAGGCGACGATAAAGTAAATGCCCGTCTTGCATGCGTAAATTATTCCGTTAAGCTGTTTGCGCTTAATCCCGAGGATTACGCTGAAGAGCTTAAAAAAAACAGCGAGGAATTTCTTGCGGATTCCGATTGCGTAAAGCGTATCGCGCTTATCGACGAGTATAACGAAAACGCCGCGCCCAAAAGCATTCGTCCCAATCTTTACAGCTATGCCGATTATCTTCATTGCGAAAACACCAGGGCAAACTGTTATTCAGGCAACGACAAGCTCTTGTTCGAAGGCGCTTATCTTAAAGCCGACGACGTTTTGGCCGAGTGCGCTTCACGCGCGGACCTTTCGGTTACCGCAGTGGTGCTGGGACAGATTTCCGTAATGCTCGAGGAGTACGCCGCGTCGGGCAGGGGCATAAACGGCGCGTTTGACGCAGGTCTTCTTTGCACTGTGGCGCGCGACTACATAATGAAAGTTTTAAGCGGAATAAACGATACTCCGACTTTAAACGACCTTTACCTTGTCAAGGCTTATGAAAAACTCGTCACCAGGATGACGGCGGGTAATTTTGCGGAACCGGACGTGATAACCTTGCTTAAAAACGTCGAATACGACGGGGCAAATTACACCGTGGACAATCTTTATTACAAGGTACTTTTACCGCAATACTGCAAATAAACTTTCAGGAGAAAAATATGAATAAAATCGTAAAAGAAGGACTTACATTCGACGACGTATTGCTTATCCCGGGCGAATCGCACGTTGTACCTAAAGACGTGGATCTGTCGACTCGTCTGTCGGACACCATAAAACTTAATATACCGCTTTTGTCGGCAGCCATGGACACCGTTACGGAATCCCGCCTTGCCATCGCCATTGCGCGCGAGGGCGGCATGGGTATCGTCCACAAAAACATGACGATTGACGCTCAGGCGGAAAATATAGACAAGGTAAAGCGCAGCGAACACGGCGTTATCACCGACCCGTTCTTCCTGGGGCCCGACTGCTTGCTGAAAGACGCGCTTGCGCTTATGAACAAATATCGCATAAGCGGCGTGCCCATCACCGTTGACGGAAAACTCGTGGGCATACTTACCAACCGTGATTTAAGATTCGAGACAAATTTCGATCAGCCCATTAAAAACATTATGACCAAGGATAACCTTGTGACCGCGCCTGTCGGAACCACGCTTTCCGAGGCACAGAAAATTCTGGGCAAACACCGCATCGAAAAACTTCCCATAGTCGACAAGGACTTCAAGCTTAAGGGACTTATTACGATTAAAGACATCGAAAAAGCCATTCAGTACCCCAATTCAGCAAAAGACAAAAACGGACGTCTTTTGGTGGGCGCGGCAGTAGGCGCGGGCAAAGATTATCTCGACAGGGCAAAAGCCCTCGTGGACGCAAGGGCGGACTGCATAGTCGTCGATACCGCTCACGGCCACAACATTAACGTGTTGCAGGCGGTCGAAAAAGTCAAGAACGCCTGCCCGAACGTTACTCTTATCGCGGGCAACGTTGCCACCGCCGAAGCAACCGAAGCGCTTTATAAACGCGGCGCAGACGTGGTCAAAGTGGGTATCGGCCCCGGCTCCATCTGCACGACCCGTATCGTTGCGGGTATCGGCGTACCCCAGATTACCGCTATCATGGATTGCGGAGAAGTCGCAGACAAATACGGCAGAACGATTATTGCCGACGGCGGTATAAAGTACAGCGGAGATATTACCAAAGCCATTGCGGCGGGCGGCCATGCCTGCATGATAGGTTCGCTTTTCGCGGGAACGGAGGAAAGCCCGGGAGAGTTGGAAATCTATCAGGGAAGAAACTTCAAGTCTTATCGCGGAATGGGTTCTTTGGGGGCTATGGCTCTCGGCAGCAAGGACAGATATTTCCAGGATGACGCCAAAAAACTTGTGCCTGAAGGCGTGGAGGGAAGGGTGCCTTACCGCGGACAGCTTTCCGAAATTATTTTTCAGCTTATGGGCGGACTGCGTTCGGGCATGGGATACTGCGGACAGCCCACTATAAACGATTTGAGGACAAAAGCGCGTTTTGTTAAAATAACCAGCGCTTCGCTTATCGAAAGCCATCCTCACGACATTTCCATAACCTGTCTCTTATACACATCTCCGAGCCCACGAGACATGCGCAGATCT
>UQSP01000058.1 GCA_900543755.1 uncultured Eubacteriales bacterium | reverse complement strand
GAGATCTGCGCATGTCTCGTGGGCTCGGAGATGTGTATAAGAGACAGACTTTGGACAAATTATTTTTTAGGAGGTTAGCCGATGGCTTTCGAACCCGTATTTGAAGTAGTAAAAATTAACTCTAAGAGGAGATTGGCTAAAACTCAGGCCGTTGTGGAAGCAAAATTGCTGCCGGCACCCAATACCGTGATAGCCAGAGTGCTTTCCATCACCGCCGACAGCGTTATCGGCGCGTCCGAGGTCTTTACGGGCGAGATAAGGTATAACGGTCGGGTTAACTTTAAGGTGCTGTTCGTGGATGTGGACGGGCATAATCACAGCATGGATTACAATGCCGACTTCTCCGATAAGCTGGAGGACGCTGCCATTACGTCGCATATAACGCCTTATATTACCGCGGACGTACTGGACACCGATGTGTTAAGCGTATCGGCAGGCGAACTTAAGCTTGCTTCGGTAGTGGAAATCAAGCTTGACGCGGTCATGGAGGAGGAAGTCAAATATCTTTCTTCTGGCGGCGAAGGGCTTTACACTCACGACGACAACGTGGAATATTCCCGTCTTGTGGCAAGCGGCAGCGGCGCGGTTACTCTTTCCGCTACGTTACCCGACGTCAAAATCGTAAGCATTTTGCTTGCCGAGCATAAGGCTGTCGTCAATTCGCGTTCGGCGGGAGTGGACAGCGTGCGCGTGGAGGGCGTCGTGATAAGCGATATTTGCGGAGAGACTGCAGACGGACTTATTGCAAGTTATCGCGTGGAAACGCCTTTTTCCGAGGAATTCGGTGCGGCGGACGCAAGGCCTTCGGATATAGTGCTTGCTTATTCATCGGTAAGCGGGACTTCAACGCCGGAAACCGACGGCGAGGTTAATGCCGTATTAAACGAATATGCCCTTAAAGTGGATTACTGCGTTTATACCGACGCATCTTTCTCGGTAATAACGGACGCATTCAGCGTCACTCATGAGCTTCTTACCACCACCGAAAGCGTAAATATTCTCAAACCCGCGCTTAACGAAACCGTTACCGACAGGGTGGAGGGCAACGTAACGCTGGAAGTCAATATGCCCATTGTGGACAATATTCTTGCGGCAACCGCACTGAGACTTAACGTCACCAACGTAGTTGCATTGGACGGCGAAGCGCTTATCGAAGGTATAGTAAGCGGAAACATAATATATTACAGCGCGGAGGCGGACTCCAAAAACTCGGTGGCGGTGGAACTTCCTTTCTCGCTTAAAAGCCCGGTGTCGGGTATCAGTGAGGGGGACGAAATCATCGCATTCGGCGAGGTGACTGCCGTTACGCTTAAAATCCGCCGCGGCAACGAAATCGATATACGCGCGGACATCTGCGTGGAGATTCAGGCGTCTTCTCCCGTTACCAAATGTATTATCACGGAGCTTACTCAGGGCGAAATGCGCGAGTTGCCTTCCTCCGCGATATCCATACATATCGCAAAATCGGGCGAAACGCTTTGGGACGTGGCCAAGGCTTTGGGCAGCACTCCGGAGCTTGTAATGCTTCAGAATCCCGACATTACTTTGCCTCTGTCCGGCGGGGAACGCGTAATAGTTTACAGACACCTCACCAAATAGCGTATTCTTCCCACGGATTGACATATAACCGATTAGATGTTATAATCGGCGTATGGATTCGGTAAAGGTTAAAGTTTACGCAAAAATCAATCTGTCGCTTAACGTTGGCTTTAAAGACGGATTGTATCATGATCTCGATACGGTAATGACGTCGGTAGATTTATACGACGTCGTTTCCGTTGTAAAAAGAACGGATAAAAACATTAACGTCAGTTTCAACGGAAAAAAAGTTGCATCCTCCAATGCCATGAAAGCCGCTTTGCTGTTGCAAAACAGGTATAATACGGAAGGTGCGGATATTTTTGTGCAGTCGGGGATTCCTTCGGGCGGAGGATTGGGCGGCTCCAGCGCGGACGCCGCCGCGGTAATACGCGCAACGGACGTTTTATACGGGCTTTCGCTTAAGGAAAGCGATATGATTGACATCGGCATCAAAATAGGAAGCGACGTCCCGTACATGCTGTTCGGCGGTTACGCAAGGCTTAGGGGCAAGGGCGAATTTTTTACCCGTTTCGAAGGGCCCGAGGGAAAAGTGCTTGTTTCCGGCATGGGCAGCGTGAATACTGCGGAATGTTTTAAGCGTTTCGACCTTCAGAATAAGCAGGGCTTCTTAAGCGATAACGACGCATTTTTGCGTGAACTTAAACGCGGCTCCTTCAACGACTGCGGGAAATATTTTTTAAACGCGCTTTCCGCAGCTGCCGAAACCTTAAACCCGCACATAGGGAAAATTAAGGAAATAATGCGGGAAAGCGGGCTTGACGCTTGCATGACGGGCAGCGGCGCTTACGTGTTCGGCGCGGGGAAAGAGGGGAACTTACTTAAGGCTGCGGAAAAGCTTAAAGAAGCGGGTTACCCGTATAATATTATAAAAACCGTAAAAAACGGCTGCATAACGGTATAAACATTTGTGTTTTGTCAATAATCTTCCTGTCGCAAACAGCGGCAGGGAGATTTTTTTTAATGAAAAAAATATTGTGTTTACTTTTAAGTTTTTGTATTTTTATGATATTTTGCGGCTGCAACGCGCATAATAACGACAGCGCCGAATACAGTCTTTTAAGAATACATATTCGGGCTGACAGCAACGACGATGACGATCAGGCCGTCAAAATGCTTGTCAAGGAAGCCGTTACAAATTACCTTACGGGGGCTTTGAACGGCGTAAATACTTTTGACGAAGCTTACGGAATTCTTGAAAAAAGCCTTGACGAAATAGAGTCGCGTGCCGAAGAAGTCCTTACGGACAACGGATTTTTTTACGGAGCGGAGGCTAAACTCAACAACGAGTTTTTTCCCACCCGCGCGTATGAAAACGTTGTAGTCGAATCGGGATTTTACGACGCGCTTATCATCAATCTTGGCAGCGGCGAGGGCGACAACTGGTGGTGCGTTATTTATCCGCCTTTATGTTTCGTCAGCACCGAGGCAGGCGAGGGCTTTAAGTACAAATCGAAAATCAAGGAGCTGTGGGACAAATACGTCAAAGGCGAAACCGCCTGAAAAAAACGGAGGAGAATAAAAAAATGCTTGTAAAGGAAAAAAGAAGATTTCTTTCGCGCATTGTTCTTGTTATTCTCGGGATTGTGTTGTTACTCGGTTCGATGTGTTTTGTTTGCGGCAACGCGGAGGCCAAAAACATTGTAAAGGGCGACACTACGGAGAATATCAAAATTGTGCAGCAGCGGCTTTATAACCTTAAATATTACACTTATAAGGTGGACGGTATCTGGGGAAGCCGCACGCTTGCCGCAGTCAAGAGCTTTCAGCGCGATAAAGGACTTGTGGCTGACGGAATAGTGGGAGCCAAAACCGAAAAGGCACTGGGCGTAACGCTAAGCCAAAGCGGCAGCACGTCGCTTTCGTCTACGGAACTCAACCTTCTTGCAAGGTGCGTATATTCCGAAGCGAGGGGAGAGCCTTATACGGGGCAGGTGGCGGTCGCGGCGGTAGTGCTTAACCGCGTAAGAAACTCCTCGTTCCCCAATACGGTATCGGGCGTAATTTATCAGCCGGGCGCATTTACCGCGGTAAGCGACGGTCAGATTAATCTGACCCCCAACGAAACGGCTTACAAAGCGGCGCGCGACGCGCTTAACGGCTGGGACCCCACTAACGGATGCTTGTATTACTACAATCCCGCGACGGCAACCAGCAAATGGATATGGTCGCTTAAGGTGGAGCTTACAATCGGCAGACATTCGTTTGCGCGCGCTTAAAGGAGTTTGAAGCTATGAGAACAACCGAAAAAAAGAAAAATTATCCCATTCTGCTGATTGCGGCGGTTGCCGCGCTTTTGGTGCTCAGTGCCGTGCTGATTGCAGGTACCGTGGTAATCAATGCCGAAAGCGCAAAAAGGCAAAGTGCGCTTGAAAGCGTTTATTCACGCGCGCTTTACGATATGTGCGACAGCGTCAACAATCTCGAAGTCAATCTGTCAAAGCTGATGGTCGCCTCTTCCGAGGCGGAAAGCATACCCATTATAAACGAAACGCTTGCCCAGGCCGAGCTTGCCGAGTCTTCTTTGTCGGCGCTTCCGCTGGATATGGGTAACATACGCAAGACAAGCAAATACTTCAATCAGGTGGGCGACTGGTGTCAGTCGTATTCGTCTGCCATTATGAAGGGCGGCGATACCGAAAATTTTGCAGGACAGGCTGAAACGCTTTATATTGCCGCGCGCAACATAAATCAAAACCTTAAAGACATCGTGCAGGCTACCGAGGGAAAAAAGATTACCGAATGCGTGGGTGAAAAAAGACTGTTGTCGCTTGACCTTGAATTTTCTTTCGAGGACATGGAAAACAACAGCATCGAATACCCCGAACTTATTTACGACGGTCCTTTTTCCGATTCCAAGAAATACTGTTTTCATGCCATAGACGCTCTTGAAGAAATCAGCAGCGAACAGGCTTTGGAAAAAGCCGTCAGGCTGTTCGGACTTAAAGACGCCGTTTATAAGGGCGAGACCGACGGCAAAACGAAGGTTTACGAGATAGAGGGCAATGTGGACGGCTACGATGCGTATGTGTCGGTTTCCAAAAAAGGCGGAATGATTATCGGCTTTAACCGTACCAAAGACGTTAGCGGAGTTACCTTGACTCAGGAACAGGCATGCCGTATCGCTACCGACAGAATTACCGAATTAGGCTACGAAAATCTTCAGCCCGTTTGGTACAACAGCGAAAACGGCGTTGGATTCGTCAATCTCGCGCCGGTGGAAAACGAAGTAACCTATTACACGGACCTTGTAAAAGTCAAGGTTGCGCTTGACGACGGCACCATTTTGGGCTGCGAGGCAACGGGGTACTGTTCCGCTCATCACGAGCGCGAACTTGCTCCTACCGTTTCGGAAAAAACCGTAAGGTCGCTGGTCAATCCCAAAATTACGGTGGAAAAAGTTTCGCTTGCCGTAATTCCCGACGGCGAAACGGAAAAATTCTGTTACGAAGTTTACGGCAGCTACAAGGGTCTTGATTACTTCATTTACGTCGACGCCGAAAACGGCGCTCAGGTAGACGTGTTGCGTGTAATCGATTCCGGTCAGGGAAGTATGATAATGTAATAATCCTGTTTTCCGGGAGGATAAACGGGAAAACATAAAACGCCGTCCGCGCATTGCCGCGGAGGCGTTTTGTTTTGTACAAATCGTTCATTCGATAGAAATTTATAAAATTAAACTTAAAATTTTTCTTCTGCGTAGGCGGGAAGCATAATTTTTAAAGTCGACATACGCACATATTTGCATATAATATTCCCGATACGGTTTAAGTTTGTATATTATCGCAGACAATCAAATAAGTAAATTTCAGATACTTATTTGCACGCTGTTCGGCTTCTTATTTATAATAAAGTTCCTTGACTTGCCGGCTAAACAGCGTTATAATTTTAAGGAGGTATAAATTATGTACGACGCAATCGTTATAGGCGGAGGGCCTGCCGGGCTTACCGCGGCGATATATTTAGGCAGGGCAAACCGCAAGACCGTTGTGCTGGAACCCGTTCCCGCAGGCGGTCAGGCAGGAGTTATCAACGACATCGTAAACTATCCGGGCTTTGTTTCCGTTTCGGGTTACGAGCTTATAGACAATATGATGAAGCAGGCAAAAGCCTTCGGCTGCGAAATCGTTTATTCGGGTGCGAAAAGCGTGGATGCAACGGCAAAGACGGTCACTCTTTCCGACGGTAAAGTCCTTGAGGCGCGCGCAATAATCGTTGCGACGGGCTGTAAGGCGAAAAGCCTGGGACTCAGCGGCGAGGAGGAGCTTCTGGGCAGCGGCGTCAGTTACTGCGCAACTTGCGACGGCGGCTTTTTTAAAGGAAAGACGGTTGCCGTTGCCGGCTTCGGGGATAAGGCGCGGGAGGCGGCCCTGTATCTTAAGAATATCGCGGGCAAGGTTTATTACATCGTGCGCGGCGGCGATAAAGTCGAGGGCGCGGAAAACATGGACGCAACCGTTACCGCACTTATCGGAAACCCTCTTCACGCTATCGAAACAATGAGCGCAGACGGCGAAAAGAAAACGCTTGAAGTTTCATGTGTGTTTATATCCGCAGGGTATACTCCCGTGACTTATATGATTGCGGGTCAGGTGAAGACGGACGAAAGGGGTTACGTTTACACGGACGAAAACATGATGACTTCCGTTCCCGGAGTTTTTGCGGCGGGCGATATCCGCGTCAAAAATCTACGGCAGATTGTGACTGCCGCATCCGACGGCGCGATTGCGGCGCAGGCCGCTCTTAAATATATTAACCGTATTTGATGCGGAGGTGGTTTTATGGCGTTTATGGAATTTAAATGCAAGGCTTGCGGTCACGTGTTCGAAGAATTTACGCGTGACGGCAAATATCCCGCGTGCCCTGTCTGCGGCGGCGAAACCGAGCAGAAGTACAGCGGAAAGTGTTGGGTCAATTCCGTGCATAAAGGCGAGTGCAGCGGGCACTGCGCCACTTGCAAGGGTTGCGGTAAATAAATTTTTTGTACGTTTGTCAGCTCAACACAATGCGTTTTGCGCTTGATAAACAGGTTTTCTCAGGGGAGGATTAATCGAATGGAAGTCAAAGAAGCTCTTTTTGCCCGCCGCAGCGTCAGGAAATACTCGGACCGTGCGGTGGAAAGGGAAAAGCTGGAATACGTGCTTAAGGCGGGTGCTTACGCGCCCAGTGCGTTGAATAATCAAAGCCGTCAGTTTATCGCGATAACGGATAAAAATTTGTTAAACAGTCTTAACGAGGCGGTGGAAAGCGGTTCTGACGAGGCTACTCGCGCACGTATAAAGGGAAGAAGCGAGTCGGGAAAGTTTAATTTCTTTTACGAAGCGCCTGTGCTTATCGCGGTTTGCAATTCGCCCGATTCGTTTAGACCCAAGGAGGATTGCGCCTGCGCATTGGAAAATATGTTTCTTGCCGCGCTTGACGCGGGGTTGGGAAGCTGCTGGATAAATCAGCTTACCGACCGCTCTGACGAAAAGGCAATAAACGCCGTACTGACAAAGGCCGGCATGGAAAAAGGATACAAAGTCTACGGCTGTTGCGCTTTAGGCTACGCCGCGGGCGAAACTATTCTTTCAAAACCCAAAACAAACGAAATAATTATTTTATAATCGAGAGGAAAATAATATGGAAATCAAGACAGTGGATATTGCAGACATTTACGGGTTAAATGCGCCTACGCCAATAAAATGCTTTTTACATAAAGCGGACGGTGAAATAGGACCGTTCAATAAGAATCTGCCCGCAATGGTGGTTGCGCCCGGCGGCGGATATCACTTTGTGTCGGAGCGGGAAGCGGACCCGATTGCGGTTGATTTTTTCAATCGCCACTACAACGCTTTTGTGCTTAAGTACGGCGTCGCGCCCGATTACAGGTATCCGACTTCGATTAATCAGCTTGCCGCAACGGTGGATTACCTTAAGCGCAATGCCAAGAAACTGGGAATAGACAAAAACCGCATATTCGTCATAGGTTTCTCGGCGGGCGGACATCTTACGGCGACGCTTGCCAACTTCTGCGACAATCTGCCCGTGCCCGTCATGAAGGGTAAAACGCTGGACGCGCGTCCCGCGGGAGTCGTTCTCGGGTATCCCGTAATTACGCCCGAATCTCATCAGGGTTCGTTCAGAAATCTTTTGGGTATAGAGGACGTGCATTGCCCCGAGGCGGAGGCTTTGTCGCTGGAAAAGACGGTAAGTCCCTTAAACCCGCCCTGCTTTATCTGGACCACGGCGGAGGATAACAGTGTAGACCCCATGGCTACCGTGCTGTATACTTCCGCGCTCCTCAAAAATAAAGTCAAATGCGAGTGCCATATTTTCCCTGACGGATGGCACGGCGCTGCAACCTGCGACGAACGCACTAACCACGCTGACGGAGTAAAAGTTTTCGAAAGGTCGAAGTGCTGGCTTGACCTTGCGGCTGACTTTTTACAGTCGCTTCCTTCGCTTAAAAACAAAAAGAAAAACTGAGCGTCGGTAAAAATACAAAACGTTGTGTGACGACGGATTTTAAAAGAGTAAAAAATATAAGAATTGTTCAGAAAAGGCTTTTATTCCCCAAAAGGATTAAAGCCTTTTTTGTTTTTTTGATTAATGACTGTATATTTTTCGGATAAATTTATAAAACAAAGCTTTTATCCTTATGTAAAC
>UQSP01000057.1 GCA_900543755.1 uncultured Eubacteriales bacterium | reverse complement strand
CGAGATCTGCGCATGTCTCGTGGGCTCGGAGATGTGTATAAGAGACAGGTCTTGTCAGTAAGCCTAACGACGGCAAATTCAATTTCAACGCATGGCCCAGCATAATAAACGTACGCAAAGGACTTATGCTTGCCGCCTGGTCGGGGGAACGCAACGCGCATATATGCCCTTTCGGAAAGGTGATGGTTGCGCGTTCTTACGACGGGGGCCACAGTTGGGAGCCGCCCTACACCGCCATGGAAACGCCGCTCGACGACCGTGACGCGGGACTTTGCGCATATAAAGGGAAAATCTATCTTACCTCTTTTAACAACTCGCGCAAGACTCAAAAGCGGTACATGGAAGAAGAAAAACGCGACGAAAAGACGCGCGCGTTTTACAAAAGCTATCTTGACCTTATAGGCGAAGAGGAAGAAAAAAGATATCTCGGTTCGCTTATAAGCGTATCGACGGACGAAGGCATGACGTTTTCCCCGCCCGAAACACTGCCGATAACCTCCCCTCACGGTCCGTGCGTCACTAAAGACGGCAAGCTTTTTTTCGCGGGCAGGGCGTTTTCGGACGATGAAAAAGCGTCTTTTGCCTATCTTGACGAGGGAATTTACGCGCTTACGCTTGACGAGGACGCAAAACCTTTAAATAAGCCCGTCAAAATTGCGCCCGCCTATTCGGGCGACGAAAACAATGCGTTTTTCTGCGAGCCGCATGCTTTAACTTTGCCCGACGGCAGGATAATAATGGGGCTCAGGGCACAGAATCCCGAAACGGGACTGTTTACGATTTACGACTGTTTTTCCATTGACGGAGGCAAAACTTTTTCCGCACCGCGTTATACGGGGTTTGACGGCTCGCCGCCGCATTACTTAATGCATTCTTCGGGCGCGATAGTAATTTCGTATGCAAGAAGAAAACCGCCTTTTTCGCAATGCGCGCGGTTAAGCTTTGACGCAGGCAACAGCTGGAGCGAAGAAATCATTTTAAGACAGGACGCGCCGCACGGCGACATAGGCTACCCCGCCACCGCAGAAAACGACGAAGGCGACCTTGTGACCGTATACTATCAGAAGTCCGAAAAAACAAAAGCAAATCAAATCTTTTTTACGGTATGGAGTTTTGAAAAATGAAAAATAAGTTTCTGGTACCCATAGTTACGCCCTTTAATGACGACGAAACGGTAAACTACGACGCGCTGTACAGGCTGACTAAAAAACTGCTGTCCGACGGCGCGGACGGAATTTACTCTACGGGTTCAAGTGCGGAATGTTTTTTACTTAGCGAAGAGGAACGGAAAAAAACTCTGGAAACGGTAATAAAAGCGGCGGACGGTGCCTATGTGGTTGCACACGTGGGGGCCGTAAGCGTAAAAAACACCATGGAGCTTGCACGGCACGCCGTAAAAGCAGGCGCAAACGCCATTGCCTCCGTTCCGCCCTTCTATTTTAACTTTCCGTTTGACGGAATCTTGGATTACTACCGCGAAATGGCGTCGCTGAAAACGGACGTAATGGTCTATTCCATTCCTTCGGCAACGGTCAAACTGTCCGTCAAGCAATATTGCCGCTTGCTGTCGACAGAAGGCGTAAAGAGTATCAAATACACAGACACCGACTATTTTACCATGCAGCAGATAATAGCGGCTACGGGCGCAGAAGTTTACAGCGGCAAAGACGAATGTTTCCTGTCCGCGCTGGCGGCGGGAGCAGGCGGAGCGATAGGCACGACGTTTAACTTTATGCTTGACAAATACCTTGAAATTTACTCGCTTTTTCGCGCGGGAGAAAACAAGCGCGCGCTTGAAGTCCAGTCGGCGGCAAACGCGGCAACGGCGGTAACGCTGAAAAATCTTCTTCCCGCAGTAAAGTATCTTATCGGATTACGTTACGGCATAGAATGCGGCGGCGCGAGAAAACCCTTTCTTCCGCTTGACGCGGAGCTTAAGACAAAGCTGGATATAATTGCAAAAACGCTTTTTTAAATCATAGTTATTTTTAAGACTTATCGGTATAACTATATCGGACAGCGCGATTATCGCGTGATTCCTTTTTTAAGTCAGCGTTTCCGCTTAAACCGATGATTTGCAATACCATAAAAGGGTAAACTGCCGGCTTACCGTCGACGGATATCGCTTTTACTATAACGTTTTATGGCACCGCACCCATAAAACAGATTACTTGTGCTTTAAGCAAGCCAAACTTACATTTTCCATAAGGCAGTTTGTGTTATTAGTCCAATTTACTCAGGTAATTTTCCCTCGCGGCAGAGCTTGAGAATTTTACAATCCGAAGCGGCATAAAAAAAACGGAAACCCGTAAAAAGGTTTCCGTTTATTCGCAATAAAGACGTTTCCGAAGTTATTACTTGAGTTCTGCGGTAGCGCCGGCAGCCTTGAGTTTCTCGGCAGCTTCGTTTGCAGCCTCTTTGGAAAGCGCTTCCTTAACAGTGGAGGGAGCACCGTCAACCAAAGCCTTAGCTTCGGAAAGACCGAGGCCGGTGATTTCACGGACAGCCTTGATAACGGCAATTTTGTTGCCGCCAACCTCTTTGAGGATGAGGTTGAACTCAGTCTGCTCTTCGGCAGCGGGAGCAGCGTCGCCTGCGCCGCCTGCAGCGGGAGCGGCCACAGCCATAGCGGCAGCGGACACGCCGAACTCTTCCTCAAGCATCTTTACGAAATCGTTAAGCTCGAGGACGGACATACCTTTTACTTCTTCCAATAATTTGGTCAAATCAGCCATTTTAAATAATTCTCCTTGATTTTATTTTTAATAAATTTCTGAAATAAATGATTACGCTTCTTTCTTCTTTGCAATCTCGGAAAGCGCAACTGCAAGTCCGCGAACGGGAGTTTGCAGCATACCGAGAAGCTGAGCCACGAGCACGGGTTTTGCGGGAACGGAAGCAACCTTGGTGATGCCCTGAGCGTCCATGATTTTTCCTTCCACCACGCCACCCTTTACGGTGATTTTGTTGGTCTTTTTAACGTTGTCGACGATGATTTTGGCGGGAGCCACGGCGTCGTCGTAAGATACCGCGATTGCGGTGGGGCCTTCGAGCACGGAGTCGAATCCCTGATAGCCCGCGTTTACGAACGCGCGAAGAATAAGACGGTTTTTGACGACCTTATATTCAACGTTGGCCTTTCTCAGCTCGCTGCGCATGGAAGTGTCTTCCGCAACGTTAAGTCCGCGGTAATCGACAAGCACGACGGATTTTGCCTTACCGAATTTCTCGGCATATTCGGCAACCTGTTGTTCTTTGAGTTTTAAGGTTTCTGCTGACATGTTTATCCTCCTTTAAAGTTTATAAAATAAATCCGGCTTACCGCACGAAAGGCAAGCCGGACTTCAGTATCGTTTATCTGTGCATGAAAGCGCACCGAAACGTCTTATCCGTATCACCTCGGCAAGCTTTCCCGTAAGAAATTACGCTTTATAAAGCACTTGCTGTCTGCGGTTTTAAGGGATTGTATTTACTTGTTTTTACGCCCTGTAAGCCACTTTGATGCCGGGGCCCATGGTGCTTGCAAGGGTTACGCTTCTGACGTAAATACCCTTTGCCGCCGCGGGCTTAGCCTTGACGATGGCGTCCATAAGAGTCTGGAAGTTTTCGGAAATCTTCTGCTCTCCGAAAGATTTTTTGCCGATGGGGCAGTGAATGATGGCGGTTTTATCCACGCGGTACTCGACTTTACCTGCCTTGGTCTCGTTGATAGCTTTAACAACGTCCATGGTGACGGTGCCGCTTTTGGGAGAAGGCATAAGTCCTTTAGGACCGAGGATTTTAGCAACTCTTCCGAGCTGTCCCATCATATCGGGAGTGGTGATGACCACGTCGAAATCGAGGAAGTTCTGAGTCTGAATCTTAGCGATGATTTCTTCCGCGCCCACGATGTCGGCGCCTGCTTTCAACGCAGCTTCGGCTTTGTCGCCGCGTGCGATAACAAGCACTTTGACGCTTTTACCGGTACCGTTGGGAAGAACGACCGTGCCGCGGACCTGCTGGTCAGCCTGACGGGGGTCTACGCCCAGACGAACGTGAAGCTCGATGGTTTCGTCGAATTTGGCTTTGGCGGTGGAAAGCACGTTTTTGACCGCTTCGTCCACGTCGTAAGCCTTGGTGATATCCACTTCTTTAATGCTGTCAGAATATTTCTTGCCGTATTTCATAGCGCACCTCCCCTTAATCCTCGACGACGACGCCCATGCTGCGCGCCGTGCCTGCGATCATGCTCATTGCGCTCTCTAAAGAAGCTGCGTTGAGGTCGGGCATTTTCAAAGTCGCGATTTCCTTGACCTGCTCCTTGGTGATCTTGGCTACCTTGTCCTTATTGGGCTTTGCGGAGCCGCTTTCGATCTTGCACGCCTTCTTGATGAGAACGGGCGCGGGAGGCGTCTTTAATACGAACGTGAAGGATCTGTCCGCGTAGATGCTGATTACCACGGGGATGATAAGACCTTCCTGACCCTTGGTCTTTTCGTTGAATTCCTTGGTGAATCCCGGAATGTTGATACCGTGGGGACCAAGCGACGAACCGACAGGCGGGCCGGGGGTTGCTTTTCCGGCGGGCAATTGAAGTTTTACAACTGCCTGAAGTTTCTTTGCCATGTTTTGTTACTCCTTGTAAAAATTTTTAATTTTATACAATCGCGGTGCTGTCGGGCGGTTTAAGGTTTCCGCCCTCCCGGATATATAACCTTGAATAAACGCCGAATTTACGGCTTGCGGATTGTATTTGTCAGATACGTTTTATCTTTATAAATCAGTCTTCCGTCACGACGTCGGCGCGCTCTATCTGATAAAGCTCAAGCTCCACGGGGGTAAGCCTTCCGAACATCGATACGATAACTTTGCATTTGCCTTGAGCCACGTCCAAAGCGTCGATAGTGCCGATAAAGCCTTCAAGCGAGCCGTCGATGATTTTGACGGATTCGCCGATCTGAAAGTCGGTAACGACGGTTGCGGGCTTTTCAAGATGCATACGCTTGACTTCCTCGTCCGTCAGCGGCAGCGGACGGCCAAGGGGGCCGACGAAACCGGTTACGCCGCGGGTGTTGGTGATGATATGCCACATGTCGTTGTTGTAATCCATTTTGACGAAAACGTAACACGGCATCATTCTGCGCTGAACGATTTTGCGCTTACCGTTCTTTTCCTCCACCACGTCTTCCATGGGAATGGTGATTTCAACGAGTTTATCAAGCAAATCGTTTTTCTTGAATACAAGCAGCAGATTGTCCTTGACCATGTTTTCGTAGCCCGAATAGGTGTGAAGGACATACCACTTTGCGTTTTCTATAGACATAACGGTAATCCCACCCCGACCATAAAGGATTTTGCCGCCGTAAGCGCAGCCGTAGTTGCAGTCTCAGTACCTGCGTTAAGTCCTGTGACGAGAAGGTCGTACAGCCAGCCCAAAAGCGCGTCGAATCCCATGAGTACAAGCAAAAACACAAGCACGACGCTGAGGACTATGCTCGTTTGTTTGACGACCGTACCGAAAGAAGGCCAGGTAACCTTTTTCAGTTCGGAAAAAGTTTCTTTGAAAAACCTGCCGCGCTTTTTCTTTTCTTTAGGCTTGGCGGTTGAGGTATCCTTTGCCATTGTCCACTCTCCTTAAAACAGAAAATGCATTTAAACGAAATAAACTGTTACTTCGTTTCCTTATGCACCGTGTGCTTTTTGCAGAACTTGCAGTACTTCTTAAGCTCGATTCTGTCGGGATCGTTTTTCTTGTTCTTCATATTGTCGTAATTGCGCTGTTTGCATTCCGTGCAAGCAAGCGTAATCTTATTTCTGGCCGAATTTGCCATGGGTCCGCCTCCTAAGAGCAACTTAAAAATACACCCTTCAAGAGGGGTGCCATAATAATCTAACACAACGGGGACATGCTTGTCAAGCATTTTATCTGAATTTTTGCGTGTTTTAAATTTAAAAAGGCTGAATTTTTACACGTTTTAACATTTAAAACGAAAAAAACCGAATACCTTGTTGCAAAACCTCATAAATACGGGTATACTGTAAAAGCATAAAACCGAAGTCGGAGATTTTTATGGTTAAACGAAACGAAATTCTGAAGTGGCTTCCTGCCGCAGGGTCCATGGCTCTTGCTGTGATTACCGCGATAATTTACAGCTTTATAAGCGACGAAATAATCGTCCTGACATATTTTCAGGTATTCTGTTCCGCGCTGGTGCCGCTTATTCTGCCCGTATGGGGAAAAATAACGAAAAAAGATTTTCCGCCCGCTTTGGGCTTTTTGATTGCATTTAATATTTTCCTTTCCATAGACCTCGGAAACGCGATGAACTTTTACGACCTTATCCCCGTATGGGACCTTTTGCTTCACGGATTTTTCGGTTTTGTGGGTTGCGTCACCGCCGCCGTTTTCTTAATACGATGGAACGGCGACAAAATGACGTCCTGGGGATTTATGCTGACTGCGGCGTTCTTTACACTGGGATTCGGCGCGGTGTGGGAAATCTTCGAGTACTGCTGCGATATCATAATGAATACCGACATTCAGCGCGTACAGGAATCGATTGCCGCGGGAAAATCGCCGCTTGCCGATACCATGGAAGACCTTATCATAACTCTTGCGGGAATAGCGGTATTCTTTATTACCGCGGTTGCCGATAAATTCCTTAACAAAAGACTTTCCTCCCTTTTAACAAATTACACCGATAAAATCGTATCGGATGCCCGCAATTTACCCGACGCTGACGGAGAAAAATAAAAGCGTCGGCTTACTTATTATCGGTTGCCGGATTTTTAAAAGTTTTTGTGTAAAAGTTTTTATAAGTTGGTTGATTCCGTCAATAAAATAACCGTCTTTAAAAAAACGTCCGCCGCCACAATCGGCGGACTTTTCGATTTTGTTTGGGTTAAAAGGTAAAACTCGCGTAAAATTCGCGCCGTTAAATCGAGTCTTTATAATATTTGCCAAACACAACCTGCGGTTGATAAAATTACAAACACGGGTTAGTTGAATGAAGTTTGCGGCTGTGTTATAATCTTTATAAGATATGCATAAAAACGGAGGGAAAAATCATGGCATTAAAAGACATGATATACAGATTACGCACCGAAGAAAAACTTTCGCAGGCGCGTTTTGCCGAAATTATGGGTGTGTCCGCTCAGGCGGTGCAAAAATGGGAAAGCGGCGTGTCCGTCCCCGAGCTTGACAAACTGATTAAAATTGCTCACCGTTTCGGTGTCTCTTTGGACTCGCTGGCGCTTGACCGCGATATGAGAGCCGAAGAAGAACTTCCTTACAGCAGAAAAATACACTTGCCGTTTTCCGTTTCAGGATACGAGGCCTACTCTGCCGTATTGCCTGCCGAATACCGTCAGTGCGCAGACGAAGGCTTGGACGTAAGCTGCTACAAAGACTTGTTTGCGGCGGCGGCAAAAATGCCTGAAGACGAAAACAAGGAACGCATTTCGGACATACTGTTCGATATCACGCTTAACGCCTCCGTCAAAAGAGATTACAAGTACACGGAACCCAGCGAATATAACGAAATAGTCAAACTTTGCAAACCTTATGATTTTCCCGTAATACCGTTTACCGAGGAAGAACTCGAAAAAAAACTTACGGGGGCATGGACGGGGCGCGCTTGCGGCTGTCTTTTGGGCAAGCCCATCGAAGGCATTCGCACCGACGAACTTACTCCCCTTCTCAAGCGCACGGGAAATTACCCCATGAAAAGATACATATTCAAATCCGACCTTACGGAAGAAATGATGACGGAATATAAATTCGGGTTAGGCGGAAAATGCTATGCCGACACCGTGGACGGCATGCCCGTGGACGACGACACGAATTACACGGTGCTAGCCCAACAGCTTGTCGAGCGATACGGCCGCGACTTTACTTCCAAAGACGTAATGCAGCTTTGGCTGGACAGCCAGACAAAAAACGCTTACTGCACCGCCGAACGCGTTGCGTACTGCAACTTTATCAAAGGTTACGCCCCGCCCGCTTCCGCCATTTACAAAAATCCTTACCGTGAATGGATAGGCGCGCAGATTCGCGGCGATTACTTTGGATACATCAATCCCGGCAATCCATGCGAGGCGGCCAAGCAAGCCTTCCGCGACGCTTATATATCGCACAGGAAAAACGGAATTTACGGCGAAATGTTCGCCGCCGCCATGATTGCCTGCGCCGCGGTAACCGACTGCATAGAAGACATTATACGCGGCGGGCTTGCTCAGATACCCGCCTCTTCCCGACTGTACGAAGCAATCGATAAGATACTGGAATGCAAAAAATCGGGAGTTTCCGCAAACGAATGTTTTAATCGAATCCACGCCGAATACGACGAATTCGACTCCTATGACTGGTGCCATACCATACCCAACGCCATGATAGTCGCCGCCGCTCTTTTGTACGGAGAAGGCGACTACGGAAAATCGGTTTGCCTTGCCGTTCAGACGGGATTCGACACCGACTGCAACGGCGCCACAGTGGGCTCCGTCTTGGGAATGAGAAACGGAATAAGCGGCATCGGCAAAGAATGGACCGCGCCGCTGAAAGGAAAAATCAATACTTCTATTTTCAACATGGGCTCGGTAAATATCGATGACTGCGTAAAAATGACGCTGAAGCACATAAAAAAAGCGACAAACGATTAAAAGCGACCTGTTTTATTTAATATCCTTAAGTAAAAACGCATAAACCGGCTTAAATCAACGAAAAGCCGCTATTGTTTTTTGCGTTTATCGCGCTTTAAGGCGATAAACGGACGAACGCCCCGACCAATACATTGTTGATTTAAGATTAACTCGGATAATCGGCGTTAAACGTTTTCAGGCGGCACGCAATGTAAAGACTCCTGTAATCATCGAATAAAAGTCAATAAATTATAAAATCAATACATAATATTATAAAGAAAAGGACCGCGAACACGATAGCGGCCCTTTTTTTAATCGGCTGATATTTTATAAAAATTATATGCTGTCTCTTATACACATCTCCG
>UQSP01000056.1 GCA_900543755.1 uncultured Eubacteriales bacterium | reverse complement strand
GAGATCTGCGCATGTCTCGTGGGCTCGGAGATGTGTATAAGAGACAGTTTCGAATCCGCTTTTCCCAAAAACCGTGAAGTTACCGCTTTATTTTGCAGTAGACTTGAAAATACCTTTCGCCCAAAGTAAAAAGAGCGTCGCGGCAAAAATGCAAATCGTCGCCGTCCCCCACCTTTTGATTATTGCTTTTAAGGTCGCTTGTTCCGACAAAACCGCCTTTAAGAGTTTCGCAGGTTTCCCTTACCGCTTTAAGCACGGCGTCGCACGCGGTCTTGTTTTTAAGATACCACTCTTCCGCAAACCCGCCCGCAACAAAAGGCAAACTTTCAAGCCCGAAAGTATTTTTAAAATCCGAAAGCATTTCAAAAAGGTTTTTTAAATGAGTAAGGTAACGTTTTTCTTCGTCCCATAAAGGATTTTCTACCGAATCGCACTCCCCTTGATGCCATAAAAAGGCTGTTATACGGTTTTCGGAATTAAACGCCAGTGCTTTTTTTACCATATTGACCAGCCTGACGTAAAGAATATTGTCCTTGCCCCACTCTTTACGCGCAAAGCCCGTGCCTCCGACAGCTCCGTTGACAATCAGTATTTTTCGGTCGGGTCCCAAAATCTTTTCCGCGTAATTCCGCGCGAACGACAAAGAAAGATTTCCCCTTTTTCCGCCTTGATTCTGCGGCTCTTCCGCAACAAACACATAATCGCGCGCGGGATAATTAAGAACAAGACGGCTTTTGTCGCCCGTTTTCTCAAAATGCGGCATGGAGTCGTCGTTCATCATCAGAATACGCTTGTCGGGGATATAATCGACGGCGTCTCCTTTCCCGTTGCCTTCGGCGTTGGATTGCCCCGCAAGCACGATTATATCGAACTTTTCGTCTTTGAATTTTTCTTTCAAATCGTCCATAAAAAATTTGATTTAAACAAGCGTTAATTGCGCTTACCCCGGAAAACGGTTTTATCCTTAATAGTTTGACGGCAATTAATTTCCTTTCCGCGACGTAAACAAAAGCCAAATGACCTCTTTTTCATGCTTATTAAGGCATGCGCAGGCAAGCAAATGACTTTTCATTTCTGTCCGAAAAATTCGTGTTGGCGCAGCGCTTCATACAAAATAATCGCGACAGAATTGGAAAGATTAAGCGACCTTAGCGCACCGTACATGGGGATACGCACCGCCCTTTCGTAATGCGAATAAATAAGGTCTTCGGGCAGACCTTTGGTTTCTTTCCCGAATAAAATAAAGCATCCGTCTGGATAAACGACGTCGGAATAGGCCTTATTTGCTTTTGTGGTGGCGTAAAAAAACGTTCCGCCCGCGTTTTTCATAAAAAAGTCATCAAGGTTGTCGTAATAAATTATTTCCACCTTGTCCCAGTAATCCAGCCCTGCACGGCGCAAAGCTTTTTCGCTTACGTCAAAACCGAACGGTCTGACAAGATGAAGTCTGGTCGCCGTGCAAGCGCAGGTTCGGGCGATGTTGCCCGTATTCTGAGGAATTTCGGGCTCCACAAGTACGATGTTAAGCATTAAAGCAAATCCTTGGGGTCGTAACCGGGGGCTTTATACAGCACCGCCTTTTTATCGGTGATTTCGCGTTTGAACTCGTCCTGCCACTCTACGGGAGTAAAATCCTCTATGGTGACGGAAACGTGAGTATCCGATACGCCCAATGTTTTTATTAAAGCCTCGCTAAGCGCGGAGGACAGACGTTTTTTCTGTTCCTCCGTCCTGCCTTTGAGCATTTTTACGGAAATATGCGGCATGAATTAAACTCCTTTTTATCTCAATGCCAGGTTATCTGGTTGACGCCGATGTTTTTACCGAAGTTGTTAAACGTCGTAAGGCGTTTGTTGACCTCGGCGGAATTTCCGAAAGGATCAAGCATGATTTCTTCAAGCTCCTCTATGCGGGCGTCTTTGCCGTTGGCAAAACGGATAAGACGTGCGGCGCAATGCTCTACTCGCTTGATAAGTCCGCCCAGACGGTAGTCCTGCACCTCGAAACCGTGAGGTTTGTTTTCCACGCTCCACTGATACTCCAAAGCGGCATAGAACTGCTCGAGTTTTTTAATAAGCGGATAATACAGCGTTTTTACCAAATCCTTAATCGCCTTGGGGTCGCCCGTCTTATAAGCGTTGCGGGTTTTGACGCCCAGTTCGTATTTTATCTGAAGCGCTTCACACAGACAACGCTGAGTGGTAAAGATATAGGAATATCTTCCGGCAATTTTTTCCACCGCTTTAAGATTTCTGATATGTTTTTCATATACGGCGGCGTCACCCTCTTTTACAAGCGGGTCCATAAGACCGCCTATGCAATCGTTGTATAACATGTACTTGGACGGATTGTTGTGATTGGGCTCGAGATATTCGTCGACGAGGTTTGCCGATTCCACATCCAGGAATTTTTCCGCCTCCATATCCGTAAGCGCATAGAACGCCGCAGAATAATCCTCATGACCGTATTCGAATTCCGCTGCATAGCAAAGCACGGGAAGCACCGCCATGTCGCTGCACTCGGCGCCTTCGTCCCCCCACATGGTTATCATTATTTTGTCGACGCCCTTTTCCTCACAGGCCTTCAAAGCGGTTTTAGTAACCGAAAGGGAGAATTTGTTGGAAGGCGCGAATCCCGACCACATCCAGGCGCCGCCCGCAAACACAACCTCGCGGTTGAATTCCTGATGCCGTTCAATCATGGCGTTGTAAACGGCGGGGTCGTTGTTGTAATAATCCCAATAAACAAGTCTGAGATTTTCGGGAACGAGTTCTATGACTTCCTGGTCTATGGTTCTGCCGTCGGACACGTAGTATGCGCCGTTAAAAGCAAGTCGGAAGAACATATCGCTCCACATCATGGGTTTATAGCCGTACCTGGATGCGATTTCCACCACTTTATTGAGGTGACGAAGCATAATTTCGCTGCGCTTTTCCACCGAACCGTGTTTGTCTTCGAATTTGCCCCTGCCGATAAGATGCGCTTCGTCCATACCGATATGAATTTTACGCGAACGGAAGCACTTGTCAAGCGTGATGAACATATGCTCGATAAGTTCGTAAGTGCGGTCCTCGTCAATAAGCAGAATATCGTTGATGTCGTTTATATCTTTATAAGCCTCCCAGCGGAATATCTGATTGAGGTGCGCAAGGGTCTGAATACAGGGCACCGCCTCGATTCCGAAACGAGCGGCGTAATCGTCGATTTCCTTCATTTCGGCAATGGTATATCTGCCGCGCATATAACCGAAGTAAGGCTCCGACTCAACCTCGTAAGTATCCTCGGTATAAAGCTGAATCTGATTGTAACCCATAAGCGCGAGATGACGTATAAGTTCCTTGAGGTGATTTATATTTCTTACGGCGTTTCTGGAGCAGTCAAGCATAATACCGAGCTCCGTCGCTTTGCAGGTTTCCGAAACGGAAAATCCCTTTTTGTTGAAATTCTGTTTGACAAGTCTTAATCCGCGGAAAAACTGATTAATCGCGGGATAGATGATTTTGATAACCTTGCCGTCGAATGAAACATTAAGCGTTTCTCCCTCTTCGGCAATAATCTCATATCCGTTGCCGTCAAGCGTAAAATTAAGCTGCGCGGCAACCTCTGCTGTACATTCCCTTAAATTGTCCGACAATTTGGAAATATTGACTTTCATATTCTCCTCCGTTAGCGGAATTATTGATTATTATATTGTAACAGATAGTATTTATAAAAGCAAGCCTAAAAACAAAATTTCCGGCTTAGGGTTATCTTTTTTTTACTTAATGCCTTTAAATAACATATATCTGTTGGCATATAAACTTAATTTAAATTCATGATAAAATTTTTGATTGATATACGGCGTAATAACAAGAGATTTTTACACATATCTTATTGTATGAGTTATCTTGAAGCTTTTATTATGGGTTTACTGCAAGGGCTTACGGAATTTTTACCCGTTTCTTCCAGCGGACATCTTGTGCTTTTTTCGCGGATTACGGGAAAAGAGTCGTCTTTGTTTTTCGACCTTATACTGCATCTGGGGACTTTGCTTGCCGTAATTGTGATATTTGCGGGCGATATTGCCGATATCGTCAGACATCCTTTTTCAAAAAAATCGCGCCTTTTGGTTTTATCCACCGTTTCTTCCGCGGCTGTCGTCTTTTTAATTAAAGACGTCGTAGAGGAAACTTTTGACGGAACGCTGCTGCCTTTCTTTTTTCTGATAACCGCCGTTATCCTTTTTTGCTGCACTTATTTCTCGCCTCGGCAAAAATGCGAAAACATGGGCGTAATCGACGCCGTCATCATCGGCGCGGCGCAAGGTCTTGCCGCTTTCCCGGGGCTTTCGAGAAGCGGGCTTACCGCGTCGGCAGGCAGCTTTCTGGGTATCAGGCAAAAGGAAAACGCTTCATATTGCTTTTTGCTTTCCATACCCATAATACTGGGGTCGGCGGTTTTTGAAATCATAGGCGGAGAATTTATATTCGTGCCTTGGGACTGTCTTGCAATAGGATTTTCTACCGCGTTTTTGTCGGGACTTGTTTCGCTTAAACTGCTTAAAAAAGTATTTTTGAAAAACCGATTCGACGTATTTGCCGTTTATCTTACCGTGCTTTCGGTTTTCTTATTGATAAACGATTTTTGGCTGCATATTTTCTGAATCAAAGAGGGTCGGACGGACTAAAATTTTTTTAGATTAACGCCGTCATCAACCTTAAACAAAACTTGCAAATAAGGCTTTTTATCGCTAAAAAAAGCCGCGTCAATGTAAAAAAAGTATATAAATTCCGTTTATGCATATAATATCAGTGTCAAATGAAACAAGGAGGAATAAAATGGCAACTGCCGTAAACCAAAACAGCAAAACTTCACCTGCGATGCACGTGCTTTATTTACTGCTTATATCTGCCACGATTGTGTCGTTGGGTGCATTGATGGGATTTATAGGCGGCGCAACCGAAGGATATTCGGGAATAACCCGCCCCACGTTAACCCCGCCGGACATTACTTTTTCAATAGTATGGCCCATATTGTATTTTATGATGGGCGCGTCTTTTTACCTTACTCTTATCACTACTCCCTCAAACAAAGAGGAAAAAACGATAAGAATAGTTTCCATAGTGATTTTCTTCGTTCAGCTTGCATTTAATTTTACCTGGACGCCCATATTCTTTAAAGCAAGATTGTATTTCTTCGCGTTCGTATGGCTGGCTGTTCTCGATGCCATGGTTACCGCTCTTATCATTCTTAACTTCAAAATCAACAAATGGTCGGCTATACTTCTGATACCGTATCTTGCATGGATACTGTTTGCGACTTATCTTAATGTAATGATTGCCGTTTACAACTGATTAAAAAACGCAATTCGCTAAAAAGAAAGAAAATTCAAGCATATTCAATAATTGATTTTAATAAGTATCCTAATTTAAAACGCAAAAAAAGACAGGTCTTATAAACCTGCCTTTTTTTATATTTTTAAGGAGAGATTAAATTACTTGAAGTATCTGTCAAGCAATCCCTTGAAGCCTGCGCCGTGACGCGCTTCGTCCTTAGCCATTTCGTGAACGGTATCGTGGACTGCGTCGTATCCGAGTTCTTTGGCGCGTTTTGCAAGTTCCAGTTTGCCTTTGCAAGCGCCGCCTTCAGCCATGTAACGAAGCTCGAGGTTCTTCTTGGTGGAGTCGGTCACCACTTCGCCCAAAAGCTCTGCAAACTTAGCTGCGTGTTCCGCCTCTTCGTAAGCGTATCTTTTATAAGCCTCGGCAACTTCGGGATAACCTTCGCGCTCGGCTACTCTTGCCATGGCAAGATACATTCCCACTTCGGTGCATTCGCCCGTAAAGTTTTCCTTAAGTCCGTTAACGACCATTTCGTCCTCTACTTTGCCGTCGCCGACGTGATGCTCGCAAGCCCACGCCTCTTTCTCGGCGGGGATAGCCTCGAACTTAGTGGCACCGCACTGAGGGCATCTTGCAACACCGTCTTCCACCACGCAACCGCAAACCAAACATCTTTTCATAATTCCAAAATCCTCCGTAATAAATTTTTTTATTCAAAAGCGCATTGTGCGCGCTTTATCCGTAATATATTGCGCAACGTAAAGTTTTTATACGTTCTCGCCTTTTTTTTCGATACATTCGGGACAAATCCCGTAAAAAACAAACTTTTCCCTTTCTACCCTGTAACCTGATTTCTCCAATTCTTCGGTAAGGTCGGACTTGATAAACACGTCCTTGATTTTTCCGCATTCGCTGCAGATGAAATGAGAGTGATTGCTGACGTCCGCGTCGTAATGTATGCAGTTCCTTGTGGTTTCAAGCGTGTTAACCTTCCCGGCTGCGACCAGCATTTTCAGGTTGCGATACACGGTCGCCACCCCTATGTCCGGAAGACGCCGTTTTACCTCTTTGTAAATAGCGTCCACGTCGGGATGCGAAGTCGTGTTTTTAAGCGTTTCGTAAATAACCTCCCGCTGCGTCGAATGTCTTACGCTTTTTTCATTATTAACTTGTCCGTCTGAATTAATTAACATTCTTTGTTATCCGTTTGAATTAATAACGATAATCATTATCATTATAATAACAGAGTCTTAAAGCTTTGTCAAGTGTTTTTTAAAAAATTTTACGAAATTTTTTTAAGCTGCCTTTATAAAACAAATCGATAAAAAAACAAAACACAATTCGCTTGATTTTTACAATCGCGCAATATATACTGACCTTAAAGAATAAAATCAGAATCAGGAGGAAAACAATGTTTACTTTAACCCCGCCCATGGGTTGGAACTCATGGAATACTTTTGCGGAAAATATCGATGAAAAACTCATTCGCGACACCGCGGACATCATTGTGGAAAAAGGTCTTGACAAATTGGGATACAATTACGTCATAATCGACGACTGCTGGGCGGAGAAAACGCGCGACAAAAACGGAAGGCTTGTCCCCGACAAGAAAAAATTTCCCTCGGGAATGAAGGCGCTTAGCGACTACATACATTCCAAAGGTCTTAAGTTCGGAATGTATTCCTGCGCCGGCACGCTTACCTGCGCAGGATACCCTTCAAGCTTCGAATACGAATTTATCGACGCAAACACTTTTGCCGAATGGGGCGTAGACTACCTTAAATACGACTTTTGCTTTAAACCCGAGTATGTTCAGGGCAAAACGCTGTATAGACGTATGGGCGCCGCGCTTGCGAATTGCGGAAGAGATATTTTCTTTGCGGCATGCAGTTGGGGTGCGGAAAAAACCCATGAATGGATACGCTCTACGGGCGCGGGTTCATGGCGCTCCACGGGCGATATTTTCGATAACTGGGAATCGGTAAAGAAAATAATTCTGCAACAGGTGGATAGGTCTGGCGAATATTGCGGCGCGGGCGCAATGCCTTTCGGCGGATTGGGTTGCTTTAACGACATGGATATGCTTATCGTGGGTATGAACGGTAAAGGCAACGTAGGTTTGGGCGGCTGCTCTTTGGAAGAATACAGGACTCATTTTTCCGCCTGGGCTATTTTCGCCTCCCCCCTCATTATCGGTTGCGACGTAAGAAACCTGGACCCCGAAGCGGAAAAAATCCTTACCAACAAAGAAGTTATTGCCCTTAACCAGGACGCACGCGGCGCACAGCCTTACATCGCCAATGAAGTATGGATGAAACAAAACAACGACAATACTCCCGTCGTGGCAAGACTGCTTGCAAACGGCGACATTGCCGTGGCTTTATTTAACCTTAAGGACGAAAAATCGAGCGTGGACTTCCGCGGCGACCAGATAGGGCTTTCCCCCTCTACCAAAGTTAAACTTTATGCGCGGGATTTATGGAGCGGTGAAGAATTCGAGATTCACAATTACACCTATTACACCCACATCGAACCTCATGCGTGCAAACTTTTAAGAGTAAAGGTCGTTCCGCAGTTATGAGCTTTTGCAAAAATTGCGGAAAGGAGCTTAACACCGTCGACGTGGGACTTACCAAAAAGCTGATAAACCGCGGCTCAACCGAATTTTTCTGCAAGAAATGCCTTGCCATAAAATTCAACGTGACCGAAGAACTCCTTGACGAAAAAGTCAGACAATTCCGCGCGGCAGGCTGTCTTCTTTTCCCGAAGGAAGAATAAACGCAATAACCGTCGGCTTAACCAAAACCGCCTTATGTTAAACATTAAAACTTTGACAAAGCCTCGGGACTTTGGGCGCTCTTCAAAGCATTTGTCATGTAACAAAATATTAACGCGGTAAGAGGCATTACACAAAAACGGGTCTTATTTCCAAGACCCGTTTTTTTAACATAATTCAAACGTATTCGGTTTTAATTCATAAAATATTTTAATATTATCTTGCGCCAAGTTTTTTCAGTATTTCTGCGGCTTTAACGGGATTGTTGCTGGTAAAAGCAACCGCACCGCGCTCTAAAGCGGTTTTGATTTTATCCTCCTCGTCCACCTTGAAATAGCACCACGGCTGAGCGCCGTAAGATTTTACAAGGTCGAATTTAGACTGTTCGCACACAATGTTATTCTTGCTCCAATCCGATTTTCCGTTTTCGTCGTAAGATACGTTGAAAAGGCATACGCAGGCACAGCGCTTAAAAAAGTTTTCGGAAAAATATTCGCCCAGAAGCCTTACGGGACAATATCCGTGCAACCTTATGCGGTTTTCGTATTTCGTATAAACGTAATTCAGAATATCGCCCGAAAAACTGTTGATATAACAGCGGTCCGTTACACCGTATTCGTCCAGCATCGCTATTGTCTTATCGCAGGACTCGTATGCGAAAGCCCCGCACTCGCCCGGATAATCTTTAAGCTCGATATTAAGCTCGATATCCTTGCGGTCTTTTACAAGCTCCAGAAATTCGCGGAGAGTCGGAACTTTTTCCCCTTTGAACTGCTCCCCTTTATGTATGCCGGCGTCGGCTTTTTCCACCTCGGCAAAGTCCATTTCACGAATAAGACCTTGTTTGTCGGTGGTACGGGCAAGGTCATGGTCGTGCATAAGCACAAGCACCCCGTCGCGAGTCATGTGAACGTCTGTTTCAACCATGTCTATATCCAGCTTCAACGCTTCACGAAAAGCAATCATGGTGTTTTCGGGATAACATTCGGAAAATCCCCTATGAGCGGCAAGTTGTATTTTCTTCATTCTTCTCTTCTCCTTAAATTAAACAATATTCTATCACTTGGAAAAGTCAATGTCAAGCCGCGTTTAACGGTTTTTAAAATCCTGTCTCTTATACACATCTGACGCTGCCGACGAACTCTAGGGTGT
>UQSP01000055.1 GCA_900543755.1 uncultured Eubacteriales bacterium | reverse complement strand
GCCGGGACATTTTCGGCAAACACGAGCCCGGATATATCTTTTCGGACAGTTACGATTTCGTCCAAAGCGTGGCGTTATTCTTATGCGACCACTTCGGAGAGTATTTGGACGACGTCCTGTATATCTCCAAAAAAGGCAAGCCGAGAACGATAAAAATAGAATGCTATCGCATTGTCACGAGAATGCTGGCAAGAGGCCACAGAGCCTTTTGCAGATGTCAATGCTTTGAATTCACGAAAGAAGAACCTGAACTCGTATATGAATATCAAACAGACGAGGAACAGGACTTCTCACGCGCAGACGAGATCGCGGCTTCCCTGAACCTCACTGAAAATATGAGTCTTGCACTCGATTACCGCATGTCCGGCTTGAGCTATCCCGAGATAGCGAAACAGCTTTCAAGAGCGGTAAGCACGGTGTACGAATACTTCGAGAAAATGCGCGCGAGGTATTCCGCCATATACGGATAACAGCAAAAAAGCCCCATGTTCTCTATATACATAACTTTTTCAAAAATCTTTTCAAATAGGAAAATAGCCTTCCTATTTGACGGGTACCATGTGGAAAAACAAACGAAAAACTTTTTCAAAGTGGCAAGAAACCTTGCCTCTTTGGAGTGTACCCTCTCCACGAAAGGAGAAAGCGAGGGTCAACCTGTCGGAAATTCCGACAAGTACAACCTATACGCAAAAGGAGGAAACAGCCATGCAAAAATCGCTTAAATATCTGCCTTGCACGGGCTTCACATAGGCAAAGCGATAATCTAACAAACAACCGCAACAAAGAATGAGAAACGAATAAGAACCGGTGCGTTCTTATTCCGACAGCAAGACTGCGTTTTTCATTCCCGACAAAGCAATTTGAAAGGAGTTAAAAATGCAATCGAACTGTTCGAGAAAAGAAAAGATAACCGTCCGTGAGGAACTCATAGACGGCAAAAGATATATCGTTGTCAGTCATTATGCAGGCAAGAAGGATTTCAAAAAAATCATCTGCGATCACGCTTTCAGACAAACGCTTGCAGAAACGGATCACCCGACAGACTGACCGCACGGGCGGCTTGATGTTTTGTGTGTTTTGCCGTATAATAAAAGCACACCGAATAAAAAGCCGCTTCGATTCAGAGGAGTAAAATAAATGACATCGAAGCAAAACAACAAAGACTACATAGTCGGCATGTATGTAAGACTTTCCCGTGACGACGAACGCGCGGGCGAATCGTTGTCCATCGAGAACCAGAAGGCGATCCTGAACGAATACATAGAAAAGCAGGGCTTCACGCTTTACGATATCTATGTGGACGACGGCATTTCGGGAACGACATTCGACCGTCCCGGCGTAAAACGGCTCTTGGACGACGCCAAGCAAGGCGTCATTAATACCGTGCTTGTAAAGGACATGAGCCGCTTCGGCAGGAACTATATTATGGTCGGACAGTATCTCGATTATGTGTTTCCCGCTTTCGGCATCCGGTTTATCGCCTTATCCGACAACATCGACACCGAGAACAAAGATACCGCCGCCATGGATATGATGCCCATCACAAACGTATTCAATGAATGGTGGGCTGCCGCCACAAGCAAGAAACTTCGAGCCGTGCGTATTCAAAACGCCAAGAAGGGCAAAAACGGAATGTCTCACGCTCCATACGGTTACACGCTCGGAACGGACGAGAAACGCACCTTGCAGGTAAACGAAGAAGTCGCGCCGATTGTAAGGCGGATATTTGAAATGCGGGCGCAAGGATTGACACCGAGAAAGATCGCGGATGTCCTGAACGCCGAAAAGGTCTTGACGCCAAACGATTACAGGCTGTCAAAGACTGGCGTTACGACCGTACCCTCTTCGCTGCACCTATGGAACACTTCCGTTCTCCGCACGCTCTTGGATAATCCGGCTTATATCGGAACTCTGGCGCAACACAGGACTACCACCGTTTCCTACAAGAACCATAAGTGGCAACGGCGGCCGAAAGAAGATTGGATCGTGATTGAAAACGCGCATGAGCCGATCATCTCCAAAGAGTTATGGGACAGAGTGAAAGAGGTGGAGTCTTCTGTCAGTCACGGCAAACATACGAAACGCGGCTATATGCATCCGCTTTCGGGGTTACTGTACTGCGCAGACTGCGGAGCAAAAATGCGATTGGGTTGGAATATGCCGAAAGACATTCCCTATTTCAACTTCAACTGCGGAACACGTTCGCGATGCGGCTCGTCCGCCTGTTTCAGTCATTTCATCACCGTTCCGGTATTAGAGAAGATCGTCTTGAACGATGTGAGAAACAAAGCGCAAAAAATCGTTGCCGACGAACGGGAATTCAGGCGGAAGTTTCTGGAACATACCGCAAGGCTCGCGGACAAAAACCAAGCCGACGTCAAAAGAGAACTCAAGCGAACGGAACGGCGCGTTGCAGAACTCGATAAGCTCATAAGCGCGGCGTTCGAAGAAAAGGTCGCAGGCAAGATCCCCGAAAAGGTGTGCTTGCAGTTGATCGACAAGTACACCGCCGAGCAAACGGAATTGAAAGAACGGATTTCTTATCTTACGCAAGGACTTGAAGAAAAGCAGCGAGCGGCAACCGACGTGGACGAGTTTATACGGCGAATGAAAAAACACATCAACGCACCCGAACTGACAAGAGAACTCTGTCTGGAGCTATTCGAGAAACTTGTCATCGGCGGCAAAGAAACAGTCACGGGCAAACCGCAAGAAATCCATATATATTACAAGATCGACATCGACAGCATTTTGTAGCCCTTACACACAACAACCCCTCCGAACAACTTTATGTCCATTTTGTTGTTTGGAAGGACTTGCCGAATATTATTCTGCCGAGCTTAGCCAAAAGGTTTCACGAGGCTTACAGGAAAACCGCAACAAAGGTTTATTCACAGGCGGTCGTGTTCCGTTCGGATATAAAGTCGTAAATAAGAAAGTTGTCATTGATGAAGACCAAGCAAACGTTATACTCGAAATGTTCAATATGTACGCAAACGGTGCTATGGCAAAAGATATTATAGACGTGTTGGAAGAACGCGGTGTATCTCATAACGGCAAGAAGTTTTTACCGAACGCAATTTATAATATTTTGCACAACCAAAAATATATAGGTAGATATGAAATACACGGTAAAGTCTATACGAATATCTATCCGCCGATCATTCCGTCGGACATATTCGAGCAAGTGCAACGTAGAATAGAACACAACCGTATAGGACAAGTAAGCAAAGAAACGATATTCTTACTGAAAGGCAAAGTGTTTTGCGGCTACTGCGGTAAAGCGATCAACGGCGAGAGCGGAACAAGTCATACAAGTGAAAGGTATTTCTTCTACAAATGTGCGAACAAAAAGCGGAATACCAATAACTGCAAGAAAGCGACGGTACGCAAAGACGTTCTCGAACAAAAGGTTTTGGATATGGCAATGGAGTTATTCACTACCAAAGTTAATTTGGATATTATCTGCGACGAGATAATGCGTATTCACGAAAAACACCGAGCGGAACAGTCTGTATTGAAACTGTTACGCGAGGATAAAGCCAAAGCAGAAAAGAGTCTTAACAACGTAATGCTTGCGATCGAAGAGGGTATAATAAACGCCACGACCAAAAACCGAATGACGGAGTTGGAACGACAAATAGACGAATTGAGCGGCAAAATCCTTCTCGAAGAAAGCAAACTCGAAAACAGCATAACGCGCGAAGAAGTTATGGAATATCTAACGCACAGCGTAAGAGATTTATCTCCGCAGGTGCTGATAGAAGTGCTTGTAAACCGAATAGAATTATATGATGATGAAATAGTGGTATGGTTTAACTATTCCGACCGCACAAATCCCGACGATCCCGACAAAGACCGTCGGGATTTTCTTTTACCTGAAAACTATTCTATATCCGTTACAAGCCGTTTTATTATTGCGTCGACAAGATTGCGTTAAGATAGTTTGCGCGTCGCATAGCGCAAAAGCACGCCGTTATACAGCATGCTTTACAAAAGAAAATACCCAATCGAACTTTACGGGTTCGACTGGGTATCGATTGGTGGAGCTAAGGGGATTCGAACCCCTGACCTTTTGAATGCCATTCAAACGCGCTACCAACTGCGCCATAACCCCGGAAAATCTGATTTGTGCATAAATTATACAGTAAGCGCGGGATTTTGTCAAGAAAATATACCGATGATTTGTACCGTTTCGGAAATTAAGGTTACGGCGTTTGTAAATGAAAGATTCTGACTTTGTTGTTCGTTTTTAATTTTTGTCGGATTTATCAGGGCTTGAATGACGGGATTTGAATTATATTGAAAGCAGTGCGCGATTAAGGTTGCAAGACGGGAATAAGAGTCGGGTAGGACTTATAATAGTTTTATTCGGAGCTTTTTTATAAAAAGACGTGTTGTAAAAGCGGCAGGGGGGGAAACTGTTAAAAAACGTTTGCTGCAAAGAAAACAAGCGTAAAAATTTTTACGGATTAGAAAAATCAGATAGAATTTTTGTTTGTGCGTAAAGCTCAATCAATGACAACGTCGGCGATTTTGGGACAATGGTCGGAGCTTGTTAACGCCGCCAGATCGGTAACGGTAAAATAATTTTGTACCGTTATGCCTTGACCGCGATTAGGGTTCTGAACCCAAATATAGTCAATAACGCCTTTGTCCTCCACGGGTGTACCCCATTTGACGTAATCGCCCGATTTATAGTCGTAAGTGGCATAGCCCGGGCATCCCAGGTTATCTTTTGTAACGGTGGCTATGTCGTAGCACCACGACATATGTTTTTTGAGAATTTCGAAAGTCGGTGAAAACGGTTTGCAGTTAAGGTCGCCGCCCATGATGACGGGAGCCGACGAATAAGCGGGATTAATCGCGCGGATTTGTTCGATTCTTTGCAACACTTTTTGTGCGTTAAGAGTGCGCACGTATTCCGCCTGAGCGGGCGTAAGCTGCGGCGCGCTCCACATAAAGTGAGTGCTGATTGAAATAAAGATTTTTGAAGAACTTAAATCTTCGAAAACAGCCCAAGTCAAAGATTTCGTCTTTTCGTTGTTTCCAGTAACGTAAACTCCGTCTGTAAAAACAGTATCGGGGAAAAGTTCTCCGCCGCTGCAAATCAGTTTTAACCTTTGCGGAAGATAAAACAACGGCTCGCAATTTTTTCCCTCGGGATATATGCAGCTGCCCTGTTCGGTAACGGGCACTTCGACATAACCCATTTTACTCATGCGCGGAGCCATTTTCTTGCGAAAATCCGTGTCATATTCCTGAAAACCGATAAGCTGCGGCGCATACTTTTCTATTATCTTGCATTGATTCTGTTGTCTTAAATCCATGGGGCCGGGAAAAACCTTGTTATTAGGGTTGTCACCGTATCCGTAAATGTTGTAGAACATGCAACGCAAAACTTTTTCCTGCGCTTCCGTTTTGTCGATTGATTGTTTTTTGTCGTTAATCATGCCCATAGTAATAAAAAATCTCTGTTTTCGGATTTAATAAAAATTTTTGTACGATTTGATTGGCTTAGACTAAAGCAACTGTATATAAATTGCGATTATACCGTGTTTTAACTGTTGCAAAAGGAATTTTTTTTACCTATAACCGCAATTTATATTTGGTTACTCGTTCCTTTCGGATATTATATTATAAAAAAATAAATAAAGCAAGAAACAAACGTCAAAAAATTTTTCTATGATTGCGGCTGAAAAAAGCGGCAATTTTTTTGCCGCTTTTTCCTTTACAACCGAATGTTCCTGAATAACATATTAAAGGTTAACTTTTCGCGCGAAGCTTACTGTAAGCTTCGTGTTTTATGCGATTGCGAATACAAATTGGTTTTTTTTGCTGATAACTTTAACGCCTTTTATTGCAGTTAAAGTGGCAGCAATTCGACAAAATCCTGCCTAAGCACATAAAGCATGACCGACAACAACAGTTACAGCACTTGCAGCAATTACAACAGGGTTTAACCGCTAATATCGTGTTGACTGGATTGCTTGTAAAGCGCACGGGTTGACTTCCCGAATTGTCGGTAACGACCGAAACGTTGGTGACGGTATTCATGTCAGTCCACCGTCACGTCGAATTCCACGGTTACGGACTGACCGGGTTCAAGGTCAGGCAGCGGGAATCCCGACTGCGGATCGTAGGGGAAGGACGCGTCGTCTATTTTTACGCTTCCGTCCACAAAGGAAGTTCCTGCGGGAATAGCGTCGGTAAAAAACAGGTCTATCAGGGGAATGTTGCCTTCGGAGGAAAAAACCGTCTTATAGGTCAGCACGTCATTGACTACGGCGAACGCTTTATCGACGCTTTTTACGGTTTTGACCTTTTTGTCTGCGATAAAGACGTTGACGGGGTCGGAAACCGAAAAGCTTTGCGCGGGATAGCCCGCAAACGGGAAAAATTCGTAATTAACCTTTGCAATGTTGATTGCGGGGGTAATTGCGGGGACAAATCCTGCCGTTGCCGAAAAATTAACGGTTACGCTTTGCCCTGCGGGAATTTCCGCAATGACTACGGGAAAGCTGTCGGGATAAGGCGTCCCGTTGACTTTTATCGAACCCGGCGTCAGCGTTAATCCTTGCGGGAGCGCGTCTGTCACCGTGACGTTAAGCGCCGGAACAGTGCCTGTGTTGATAATTTTGATATTATACGGTATTTCTTCGCCGATTTCGGCAAAGGTTTTAGCGGCTTATTTTAATACTTTAAGGTCGGCGCCTTTACTGTTTATCTGAAGCGCAAGAGCGTTTGCAACGTAAAGATCGCCGCTGCTTGTAAACCTGACTACCGCGTTGAACCGGTTTGCCTCTAAGCTCTGCGATACGTCCACGGCGGTAATATCCCGGCCTTGACGGCAAGCCTGAGTGTTCGCGCTTGTCAATGCGTTTGCGTTCCTGCTGCCGAAAGTGCCGCTTGTGTCGACGTTTCCGTCGCTCCCGTTTATTTGCGACGCGAAAAAGTTGTTTTGCGGGTTGTTGGGTCCGCTTAAAAAGTTAAGCGAAGTTTGTCCGCTTCCTCTATTTCGAAGTCCACTATAACGCTGAGCCGCATAAGTAAAATCCCAGCTTTCGTCAAAACATGCGGGTAAGCGCAAACTGATTGAAAAACAAACAATCGTATACTTAAGATTAAATAAAAAACACGCCGTTCGTTACAATGCGCTCGGCGTGTTTTATGTTGTTTTTTCTTTTTATCAGATTACAGGCAGCGTAAGGTCGGGTTTAGTGTAGTCTATTTCGGCCTCGATTAAAAATTTCATGTCGTTATTAATCATGTACATGCTGAAACCGATAATTTTACCGTCCGAAAATTTCAGCTGCGCTTTATCGAAAGTGAAAACTTCTCCTCCTAAAGTTATGTCTATGTTTTCACAAACGTATTCGTCGGCAAAAGAGTCATAATCGAATTTGTCGTAAAGGTTACCGAAAACAAGAATTTGCGCCAGAATGTATTCGTAATAATCCTCGCCGTCGTAATCGGAGCTTTCCCATGCTCCGCTTGCGTTTTTGGTGTAATACACGGGCGGGGAAAGGGTGTAATCGTAATATCTTTCGTTGCCCACGCTGTCGTCGAGGTAAGTAAGGACGTGAATTATCTTTCCGTCACCCGAAGTCATTACTGCGTTTTGTGACTTCTGAGTTGTTACGCTGCTGTCGGAATTGGTCGTGCTGTTGGTGAAAGTAAAAGTAAAATCCGTGAAATTTTTTCTGTCGAAAGCGCTTTCCCATTGCTGTAAACTCATTGAAGTTTTGTCCGTTATCTCGTCTTTCGAGGGCAAGGTTACGGTTGTCAGCTCGTAATCGCTCATCGTTTCGGTAATGACGTATCCTCCCGAAGAAAAGCTTACGGAACTTACTCGTTTTTGGTTGTCGAAAACAACTTTTATTTCTTCAAACGGTTGAGGGTCGGCTTCTCCGAAAGCGATTTCGACGTTTTGGGCAATATAAGCGTCTTGTTCTTTGTCGTAGACAAAATAGTCGTATTTATCGGCGATGTGGACATAGTAACAGAAATCGTAGTTGAATCCGGCGGTAAAGTTTTCTTTAATCCAGGCTTTTTCTCCGGTTTTAGTGTAAATAAACGCTTTATCGTCTTTGATTTCGTAAATGTTTTCGGGTCCCGTTGCGGGTATTGATTTTATAAGCCATGCCCCTGTGTTTTCGTCAAAAGCAATGTTTTTGACTGCGGTGTCTTCCGTTGCACCATTGGACAAAACGGTTGTAATCGTGTGATTACGCATAAAGGAGAAAAGCGCACTGTTACATTCGTCCTCGGAAATAACTTCCGCTTGGTCCCATATTTCTTCGTCGGAGGGAAGAGTGATTACCGCGTTGCCGTAACTGATTGCGTATTCAGCTTGCGTAATGGATTCGCCCGAGGTCGTGACGGTGACGGACACGGCGCGCTTGTTATTGAATTTTACGCTGACTGCGGGGTATGTTACTTGCTGATTGTTAAGAGTTAAGGTTAAATTTTGGGCAGTATAAGTGTCGGTTTCGGAATTGTAAGTAAATGAAGAATATTTACCCGAAAAATTCAGGAAAAGAAAATTGTTTTCCGCGGAAAACTGCATTTCGGTGGTGTTTTTAATCCAGCCTTGTTCGTATTTTCTGTAATAAACACTGCCGTTTTCGTCACAAATCCAAATTTCCTCGTTCTCGCTGGTGCTGCCCGCGTAAGACATGGTGCTTTTAAGGTGATAAACCATCTTGCCGTCTTCTTCTTTTGCAGCAAGGCGAATAACGACAGTACTGTCGTTTGCACCCTGTCCCGTTACTTCGCATACGATGTCGGACAAAATCGACTTATTAAAAGCCGAATCCCATTCCTCGGCGGTAACGGTGTTGCCTGTGACCGCAACGGGGGGATCGGGTTGCTGTGTTCCGTCTTCCGTTTCGTCCGTTTTTTCCAGACAGCCCGTAAACAAACACAACGCGGCAACAAATAAAACAAGCGTGACTAAAAGTTTTTTCATGACAATTCTCCTTATTTGATTAAACAAAGAAGCAAAACGCCCGTTTTTATACTGAAAACGTTTTACTATGATTTGTTTAATTATATCACGGCTTTCGTTTTGTTTCAACAAAACAAACAGGTAAATTCTGTTTATTTGATTAATTCGGCCCACCAAAAATCGGTAAATTAATTTTTTCACCGCTTTTAAACGATTGATTAACAGCGGCAATCGCGGTATTTATTAAAAATGCAGTTGATGCGGGAAAATCGCATTCATAAAACAATAGGCCCAAAAACGACGACACTTAATTTTTTTAAAATCGATAAATGCTGTCTCTTATACACATCTCCGAGCCCACGAGACATG
>UQSP01000054.1 GCA_900543755.1 uncultured Eubacteriales bacterium | reverse complement strand
CCCTAGAGTTCGTCGGCAGCGTCAGATGTGTATAAGAGACAGGGAGATATATATGAGAGTTTACAATTTTTCAGCAGGTCCGTCCATGTTGCCGCTTGAAGTGCTTGAAAAGGTGCAGAAAAACCTTGTCGATTACGAAGGGACAGGCATGTCCGTAATGGAAATGAGCCACCGCTCCAAACCCTACGAGAAAATCAACGACGAAGCGGAGAGCCTTTTGAGAGAACTCATGTCCGTACCCGAAGAATATGATATTATCTTCGTTCAGGGCGGCGCTTCCTTGCAGTTTGAAGCCGTACCCCTTAACCTTGCGCATAATTCCTCCTGCACGAAAGGCGATTATATCGTTACGGGTAACTTTTCGGGCAAAGCTTACAAAGAAGCCAAAAAATACGGCGATATGGTTGAAGTAGCTTCTTCCAAAGACAAAAACTTTACATATATCCCCGCAACCACACCCGATATGTTCAGAAAAGATGCCGATTACGTACATATCTGCTATAACAACACCATATTCGGTACAAGATATAAAGACGTTCCCGACACGAACGGCGTTCCTCTCGTAGGCGACCTTTCCTCCTGCATCTTAAGTCAGGAAATCGACGTCAAAAAATTTGCCGTCATTTACGCCGGCGCACAGAAAAACATCGCGCCCGCGGGCGTCACGATTGTTATCGTAAGAAAAGACATGCTGGGTAAGGAAAATCCGCTTTGCCCCACCATGATGAAATGGAGCACTCAGGTCGAAAACAAGAGCCTTTACAACACTCCGCCCGCTTTTTCAACCTATGTAGCGACCGAAGTATTCAAATATCTTAAGAGTATCGGCGGCGTCAAGGCGATGCAGAAGATTAACGAGGAAAAAGCACAGATGCTTTACGATTTTATCGACAATTCCTCCTTCTACAACAACCCCGTTGTGCCCGAATTCCGTTCTATCATGAACGTTCCGTTTACCACCCCCTCGCCCGAAACCGACGCGGCTTTCGTTTCCGAAGCTGCCAAAAACGGTCTTGTTTCCATCAAGGGACACAGGCTTGTGGGCGGTATGCGCGCAAGCATTTATAACGCCATGCCCGTGGAAGGCGTCAAAAAACTTATAGAATTCATGGCGGAATTCGAAAAAAACAACCGCTAAATCAATTAAAGGAGCCTGACAATGTACAATATTCTGAAGCTTAACGAAATAAGCAAAGTCGCCAACAAGGAATTCAGCGACAATTACGCTCTTGTAAAAGAAGCGGAAAATCCCGATGCAATAGTGCTGAGGTCTTTCAATATGCACGAATACGACATACCCTCTTCCGTACTGTGCGTAGGACGTGCGGGCGCGGGCGTCAACAATATACCTTTGGACAAATGCTCCGAAAAAGGCATTGTCGTATTTAACACCCCCGGTGCAAACGCTAACGCAGTCAAGGAGCTTGTCGTTTGCGGACTACTGCTTGCCGGCAGAAAAATCGTCGAGGGCATTGAATGGGCCGCTTCTCTTAAAGGAAAGGGCGCGGAAGTCACCAAAGCGGTTGAAAAGGGCAAAAGCGCTTTTGTGGGCTGTGAAATCAAAGGCAAAACTTTGGGCGTCGTGGGCTTAGGCGCTATCGGCGCAATGGTCGCAAACGTCGCCATAAAGCTTGGCATGAACGTTTTGGGTTACGACCCCTTTATCTCTATTGACGGCGCATGGAATCTTGACCACCACGTTATCAAGGAAACTGACATCAACGAAATTTTCAAAAAAAGCGATTTTATAACCTTGCACGTTCCTCTCAACGACTCTACCCGCTCGCTGGTTAACAAGGATACCTTAGCGTTGATGAAAGACGGAAGCGCTATACTTAACTTTGCCCGCGGAGAACTTGTGGACGCGGTCGCCGTCATCGACGCGCTTGAAAGCGAAAAACTGTCGAGATACGTCACCGACTTCCCCACCGACGAAATGCTGGGCGTTAAAAACCTTATCGCAATACCGCACCTTGGCGCAAGCACACCCGAAGCCGAGGACAACTGCGCGGTTATGGTTGCGCGCCAGATGATTGACTTTATCGAGAACGGCAACATAACCAACTCCGTCAATATGCCTGCATGCAAAATGCCGCGTCAAGGCAAAAGCCGCATTACCGTTTTCCATAAAAACGTTAAAAACGTGTTAAGCGCAATTACGGCTGTCATCGGCGAAGAAGGCATTAATATTGCCAACCTGATGTCTCAGGCTAAAGGCGAACATGCATATCTTATACTCGACCTCGACGAAAATCTGTCCGATGCCGCGCTTGATAAAATCAAGGGCATGGACAGCGTTGTAAAGGTGCGCACGATTGCATGACGAGTGACAAAATTCTCTGAATAAAAAAATCGCCGTAACGGGTAATCCGTCGCGGCGTTTTTTTGTTTATTGAATTAAATTTAAGTTTCCTTTTATGTTTTTCAAAAAATTAAGTTTTAACTAAGTTTTTTATTTTAAAGCTAAACTTCTTACGAAATTAAAAAGTTTATTTTATTTCTTTTTTGCCGAGTCTGGTACAAAAACGTTACCTTCGACGTAATAGCTTTTACCGTTGCGGTTGTAGTAGAATGTCATGTTCAAAAGATTTATGAAGAAAATAGATACGGGAACGGTCACGATAAGTCCCGCGCAAAAAGTAAATACGCCGATGATAAAATTAAACACTATTATTATCACCCAAACCATCATAAAAAGCGAAAACAGCGAACCGAATGCGGAAAAAGCGCTTTTAAGCGAAGCACCCAGCGCGGGAAAAATCTTTTTGCCGTCCACCACTATTGCGGGCGACCACCCGGCAATCAGAGAATAACGGAAGGAAAGCAAGATTATCAGCGACAGCATAAACACAAACGGAGCAAGCAAAAGCATAAACGACGCGCACAGTTTTGCAAGTCCTATGGCGATAAAATACATTACGCAATCATATAACGTCATAAAAAGCATTTTCACCAAAGAAAATTTAACCGATTTACCGAAAAACGCAACATATTTTGCCATATAACCGTATTTTGCATTATCGCTCATTACGCCCTGAATTACGCTGACAATAGGCAATTCATACAGTCCCATGATAAATCTGTAAGCTACGGTAACCACCAGCACTATAAACAATGCGGAATTTACAAAAGTTCTTGAGTCGGTGGCAAAAATAATTTTTATTTCGCTCAGAATAGCGTTGAATTGCGCTGAAGCTTCAGTAAACGAAGCCCCGTTCAAAATTGACAGAATGGCTTTATTGAACATATCGCCTATGCCTGCCGCGGCAAAAGAACGGATTACCGGCAATAAAAACGTAAGTCCCAAACTTAAAAGGATTACGAACATGACGGTAATGTAAAGCAATATTACCCAAACGTAACTGAATTTGGAAATTAAAAGCTTAAAAGCGTTTTTAAAGGACACGCCCGCTCCCTCCTAATAATATCTTCTTACGTCGCGCCGCTCTATACCCGAAAGTTCGAACATTGCTATCAGCACGTAAACCGTGACATACTGTACCAAAGCCGCTATCAGCAAAGTATGTACCAAACACAAAACAATCCACGGCGCATTCAGTATTACCAGCAACGAACTTACCGTGAAATAAACGGCAAACGGAAAAATCAAAGCAATATTGAGTTCCAGTCTGTCTTTTTCGGTTATTTTTATCGCGACGCTCAATGCGTCCTTAAAGTAGTATCCGTAGACCAGCATGGTTGCCGCGGCGTATATTATCGGACGGACAAGTACTAAAAGGAACAAAAATCCCGCAAGACTTGCTATTGCCATGACAACTGCAATCGCTACGTCCGCAACATAGAAATTATCCAGCACATACGTAAGCAGAGTAAGTACGCAGACAAGTAAAAATTTATAAACTATATATATGACGACAAGCAACGCAAAAACTTTGAACGCAGAAGCAAAACAGTTGTTAATATTGGAAAAAGGCTGTCTCAGCGAAAACTTGCCGACGCGGAAATGTTTTTCCACCACTCCCATCGTATAACTGATACACAGCAGAATCAATAAAAGCGAAACGAAAATCATATACGGCCATCGTGTTATAAGATTGCGGCTGAAAACCAAAAAGAACACGTCCGAAAAACTTTGCACGGCCTCGAGCTGACTGACGGTAAGCACCAGTCCGAATCCTTGCGGCTCCATGAAAAAAGCGACTACCGCGGCGGGAATTATCGCAATCGCCATAAGCTTGGGAAAATGCGCAAAAAAATATCGTAATGTCGCTTTTACGTACTTCATGTTTTTTATTATACACTACCGTAAATTAAATTGCAACAATAAATCCCGATACGCTTGACATAAACTTTATCGTTTACTATAATATGTACGATACCGCTAGGGGCGCGGCTTAAGACCGCTGAGATGTTTCCGAAAGGACTGTCCCTTTGAACCTGTGAGTTAGTACTCGCGTAGGGAAGCTGTTTGTAAATTTTTTTGATGCAATCAGATTAAAAAAAGCCTACCGCGCGTAATGTCGGTAGGCTTTTTTAGTGGTATTAAAGGATATTTTTATGTTTGATTTCGGTAACGTATTGACCGAGCCATGGAAAATGGTTGTACTGTTTGTCGTCGTGATTGCGATTATGGCGCTGCTTTTTGTCCTGACGGCGATAGTCGAGAAAAAGAAAGGCATTGTTCGCGTAACCGGCACGCGGGAGCTTACTTACGGCGCTATCTGTCTTGCGGCGGCGTTTGCGCTTTCTTTCATCAAGCTTTTCAGTCTGCCTTTCGGCGGCTCCATTACGCTGGCGTCCGTGTTGCCCATAGGGCTTTACTGCTACTATTTCGGGTTTCGTAAAAGCATGATTGTTTGCTTTGCTTTCATGCTGCTGCAGTTTTTCCAGAATCCTTACATAGTTTCGCCCTGGAGCGCTTTGCTGGATTATTTCCTGCCCTTCCTGGCGATTTCCCTTATAGGCGTTTTAAGCTATTCGCCTGCAAAATACGAAAACGCCCTGATGAACAACCGCCCCGTAGTGACGGCGCATTTCAATATTCTTTTGGGTTACGCTTTTTATTTCCTCGTAAGATATCTCAGCCACGTTCTTGCGGGAATACTGTTCTGGTCTTCGGGTATCGATTTCATGATATGGCAGGGTGACCTTGCCGGCTGGGCGGCGGTTTCTTACAGCCTTGTTTACAATATCATTTATCTCTTGCCCGATACCGTTATCGCCGCCGGACTTTCCGTTGTGTTACTTTCCAATAAGGCATTTAACGCTTTTATGGCTAAATCTTTCCACGCTAAGAAGAACGCCGACGGAAGCGCAGAAAACAATGAGGGAGCTGCTTCCGGCGCTGACGAAAGGTAAAGGCAATCCCGTCGGGGGAATGGAACCGCTTACGACTGCGATGTTTATTAAGGTCTGCACGGCTATAAGCGCGGCTATGCCCGCAGAAAGATAACAGCCGAAACGGTCATTACTGTTTTTTGCGATGCGAACGGCGCGCCAGATAATGACGACGTAAACGGCAATGACCGCGGCGCATCCGAAATACCCCAGCTCCTCTCCTATTACGCTGAATATAAAATCGCTTTCTGAAAACGGTAGAAACAGATATTTTTGCCTGGAGTTGAACAATCCCACGCCGAACAGTCCGCCGCTTCCGAGAGCGTAAAAGGACTGTATCAGCTGATACCCTTCTTCAAGCGGAGATTCCCACGGATTGAGAAATGCCATAAGTCTGTCAAGACGGTACGGCTCCAGCACTATAAGCACGGGTACAAGCAGTACCACGGGCACAGCCATAAGCACGAAATGTTTTATTCTCGCCCCGCCCACGAACAGCATGGCGAACATAAGCATTATAACGCACATGGTTATGGACATATTAGGTTCTAAAATTATGAGCACGCACATCGACGCGCCCACCGCAAGGACGGGCAGTATGCCGAGAAACGTGTTCATTTTTTTATAATTTTTCGCCATATACGCGGCGGCAAAAACTATAAAGCCGAATTTGGCGATTTCGCTTGCCTGAATGGTAAAAAACGGTAAGTTTATCCACCGTTTGGCGCCGTAGTTTTCCACGCCTATGCCGGGAATAAACACCAGCACCAGCAATACGTAAGATATGGCGAGAATTATGTAACGGAATTTTATCAGGATATGATAGTCGATTGCCGACAGCACGAACATCGCGGAAAACCCCAGAATCGCGCCGATAATCTGTTTATACATATAGTAGTATTCGTTTCCGTAATTAACTTCGGCGTTATAGCTGCTTGCGGAATACACCATGATTATTCCGAACAGTACAAGTCCGCAAACCGCCGCTACAAGCACGGGATCAAACCGCAAATAATATTGATTGTTATCTGCGCGTTTCAATCTTTTTCAGTTCCTTTACGATTTCGATAAAAGCGCTTCCTCTCGCGGCATAATTTTCAAACATATCGAAACTTGCCGCGGCAGGCGACAAAAGCACTGCGTCCACGTCTGAATGATATGCCTCTATCACCGCTTCCGTAAGCGTAAGACATTTGATTACTTTTATAAACCCGTTACGTTTCGCCGCACAGACTATCTTGTCGGCGGTTTCGCCCAAAGCGCATACCTTTTTTAAATTAGAAGGTGCTTTAAGGAAAATGTCGTCAAACTCGTAACCTTTATCGCTTCCGCCCGCTATCAGGCAAAAGGACGACGGCATGGTTTGCATGGCTTTGACGCAGGCGTCTATATTTGTCCCCTTGCTGTCATCGTAAAACGCAGTACCCATAATGCTGTCCACGTATTGTACGCGATGCTCGTCGGGATGAAACTCACTTAAAGCCGCAATTATGTCCTTGTTCTCTACGCCCGCAATCTTAGCCGCGGCTATTGCAGAAAGGGCGTTTGCCTCGTTATGTACTCCGCGCATTGCCATCTGATTGCGCTGACATATAAACTCATCGAACCAATAGAATTTATCGCTTAGAGAATACGCGCCGTTGACTCTTCCGCCGACGCAGGTATAAACTACGTTACACTGAGGAGAAAATCCCGCCAGAGTTTTTGCGGGAATGTCGTTGGCGGAAAGCACCAACCAACCGTCCTTTCCCATGCTTTGCGCGATTTTAAGTTTTGTTCGGGCATATTCCTCAAAACTGTTGTGGCGGTCAAGGTGGTCGGGAGTTATGTTTGTGACTACGGCGATATCGGGTGCGAAAAGGCGCACGTTTTCCAATTGAAAGCTGGATACTTCCGTAACGAACAAATCGTAGTTTTCCGTGGCGTCCGCCGCAAACGAACGGCCTACGTTACCCGTTACGCAGGTTTTTCTGCTGCGTGAAAAAATATCGCCCATTAGTTTTACAACGGTTGTTTTGCCGTTTGTGCCGGTAACCGCTATTACGGGTTTATCGCAAAGACGGTATCCGAGTTCTATTTCGGATATTACTTCCGTGCCCGCGGCTTCAGCCAATGGAAAAACCCGATGAGTTTTCGCCACGGACGGGCTTACGACTATCAGATCGAATTCGGGTGAAAATACTTTGTCGAAATCCTCTTCGTCGCACAAAACGCAATCCGTTCCCGTTTCTCTTAAAGCGCGCGCGGCGCCTAAGCCGCTTATACCCTTGCCTATTATCAGAACTTTTTTACTGTTTATCACGCGCATTGTTTTCGCCTCCGTGCTTCGTTACAATTATTTGTATGCCGCACAAAAGACAAAAATAACCGCAGTCTTATGCCTTTTTCAGTTAAGCGCGAGAATTATGACAAGAGTAACCGCGCCGACGAAAAACGTGATAAGCGCATAAAGAGAAACTATTTTATTTTCGTGCATTCCTTTGCGCTCGAGATGATGATGAAAGGGCGCCATTAAGAAAACTCTGTGGCGGGTACGCTTAAAGTGCAGCACTTGTATGATATCGGATACGCAGCTTACTACGTACATTATGCCGATTATGGGAGCAATAAGCGACAGCTTGCTCATTACCGCAAGCCCTGCAAGCGCACCGCCCAACGCAAGCGCGCCCGTATCGCCCATGAACACTGCCGCAGGATAAGAATTAAACAGCAGAAAACCGCATAAAGCCCCGATAAGCGCCATGCAAAATACCAGAAGATTGAAGTATTCCTCCCTTACCTCTCCCGCCACGCCGAAGCGGTAAATAATAACCGAAATGACCGAAGCGAAAAACACCGTATACGCAACCGATGTTTTGCCTGCAAGTCCGTCAAGCCCGTCCGTAAGATTGACGGCATTCGTGAAGGCGACGAACACAAAAACGTAAAACGGCACGGCGAATATGCCCAAAGAAATTTCTTTCATCGTGAAAGGGATATAAAGCTTGTCCCCCACGTACGGACTGTAATAGACGAAAAAAGACACTATTATCGCGACTATAATCTGGAAAACGGTTTTCTGAATGGGCGAAAGTCCTTTGTTTTGTTTGTAAAAAACCTTGATAAAATCGTCTATAAAGCCGATAAGACCGAACCCGAGCGTCAAAAGCCCGACCATGGTGGCAAGCGTACTGTTTTTGATATAAAACAAAAAGGAGCAAATAACCGCGGCAAGCACAAACCCCAGTCCGCCCATGGTGGGCGTACCCGATTTCGCCGCGTGGTTATCCACGTAACTTAATACCGTCTGACGAACCTTAAGCTTTTTTGCAAGCTTTATTACAAGCGGCATAAGCACAACGCAAACGGTGAAAGAACAAATTAGAGTAAGTAAAAGTCGTATCATATTAAATTTCTCCCCCGATCAGCTTAAGGACATATTCGCGGTCGTTGTACGGGTATTTTACTCCTTTTATTTCCTGATATTTTTCGGCGCCTTTACCCGCAATTACCGTAACGTCGCCCCGAGTCATCATGGAAAGCGCTTTTTCAACGGCTTTTTTGCGATCGGGCTCCACAAAATAATGGACATTCTTTACGGTTTTTATTCCGTTTTCGACGTCTGAGATAATGTCTTCGGGATGCTCGTAACGCGGATTGTCGGAAGTCACGATAACCACGTCGGAATTTTGCGCCGCAATCTTGCCCATGACGGCACGCTTTGTCCTGTCGCGGTTGCCGCCGCACCCGAATACGGTTATCACCTTGCCGCAAGCAAATTCCCTTACCGCCGAAAGAAGTTTTTGCAGTCCGTCGTCCGTATGCGCGAAATCCACTATAACCGTGCCTCGGGAAAAGTGGACGGTTTCGAAACGCCCTTCCGCGCCACTGAATTTTTTAAGGCCTTCGCATGCATCCGTCAGACTTATCCCGCTGCTTAATGCCATTGAAAGGGCGCAAAGCGCGTTGTAAACGTTGTATTTCCCGGGAAGACGTACTACCGCCTCCGCTTTGTTGCCGCAATATTCTACCGTGAATTTACTGCCCTTTTCCGATAGTTTAAGGTCTTTTGCCCGCACGGCGGCGTTTCCGTTCAGACCGTATAAAATTGCGTTTTTGTTAAACGAAACAATTTCTTCGCTGCACGCATCCTCGGCATTGGCGCAGGCAAAATCGCTGCGTTCTTTTTTAAAGAGCAATAGCTGTCTCTTATACACATCTGACGCTGCCGACGAACTCTAGGGTG
>UQSP01000053.1 GCA_900543755.1 uncultured Eubacteriales bacterium | reverse complement strand
CGAGATCTGCGCATGTCTCGTGGGCTCGGAGATGTGTATAAGAGACAGGTTCAGACGGCGCAAAAATTCGGGAAAATCGTCCTCAACCGAAATTCTGGACGAATTGACGGGCTGAACGGGTTGAGTCGGTTGATTGTGAACGGGCTGCGCCTGAGAACGCGCGAAATGAGGCTCCTGCCCCATGGGGTTAAAGGGCGATGAAGACTGAGTTTGAGCCTGAGCCTGTTGAGTTTGCTGAGAAGCCGCATGACGTTCGGGTTGCGCAGCCTGCTGTTGAGCTTGCTGGAAAGCCGCACGCTGAGATTTTTCGTCCATAAATCCCGTAGCGATAATGGTAACCATTATTTCCTCGTTCATGGATTCGCGGATGTCGGCGCCGAAAATAATATTTGCACCCGGCAATACCACTTCGCGCACAAGCTGAGTCGCCTCCTGAATTTCGTCAAGCGTAACGTCGGGAGAGCCCATAATGTTAAGAATGACTTTGGACGCTCCTTCAATCGAAGTTTCGAGAAGCGGACTGAACACAGCCTGTTTTACGGCGTCTACCGTCCTCTTTTCGCCTTTGCCGTGGCCGATACCCATATGGGCTATTCCACTGTTGCGCATTACGGTGCAGACGTCCGCAAAGTCAAGATTGATGAGGGCCGGCGTTACGATAAGGTCGCTTATACCCTGAATGCCCTGTCTTAACACATCGTCGGCATGTTTGAAGGATTCCAGAATAGGCAGGCGCGACGCAAACTGCATGAGTTTTTCATTGGGGATAACCACAAGGGTATCAACTACCTTTTTAAGATTGGCAATGCCGATTTCGGCATGGTCCATACGCGGGCGTCCCTCAAAGCCGAAGGGTTTTGTAACTACGGCTACGGTAAGTTTACCCATTTCCTTGGCTATGCTTGCAATGACGGGAGCCGCACCCGTACCCGTACCGCCGCCCATACCTGCGGTTATAAAGACGAGGTCCGCATCCTTGATTGCGTCCGAAAGCGCAAGTCTGCTTTCCTCGGCAGCCTTTTGTCCCTTTTCGGGATCGGCGCCCGCGCCCTGTCCGTGAGTAAGCTTGTCGCCTATCTGAATGCGATGCTCGGCTTTAGACATGCTAAGCGCCTGAAGGTCAGTATTGACCGCAATGAAACGGGCGCTTTTTATTCCCGCCTCAATCATTCTGTTTACGGCGTTGTTTCCGCCGCCGCCCACGCCGACAACGACAATTACTGCAGGCATAGTCATCATATTTCTTGTATTGGGTAACATAATTAACCTCCGTTACTTCTTAAACAAGCGTGCGAAAAATCCTTTTTTTACGGGTTCTTCGTTATTTATTGCCATATCCAATAAGCCCCAGGCTGAAGAAAGATTGGGTCTGTTGACCTGAGGAAGTTTAGGTGCGACGATTTCCACGTTACGGCCAAGCTGACGCGATAAAACGTCTTTAGCGCCGCGCATGAAACAAATTCCGCCTCCCGTAAGCGAAAAAGGTATATAATCGGGATAGTCGTATTCGCTTAAAGAAAGGCATTTTTCCACAGCCTTACCCATGAGCGTAATACGATGAGTAACTATTTCGTTTACAAGCTGGGCCGACAAAGTCTTTACTCCGTCCTTCCCGCTTATCTCGTAAATATCGTTTTCGCCGGCGTTAATGGAAAGTATTACCTTGCGTTTAAGACTTTCGGCGTCGGTAAACGAAATCCCCAATGCGGTAGCAAGGTCACCCGATATGTGTCCGCCGCCCATGGAAAAACTGCCAAGCGACAAAATTCCGTCGCCGCGGACTATGGCGACCGAAGAAGTGAGATATCCGATGTCGATTAACACTGCGGTATTGTCCCGCTCCTCTTCGTCGAAAAGTATCAAAGCTTCCGCCAGAACGGATGAGACGTATTCCACGGAATTAATTCCCATGGCGGCAAGTATTGCGCGCACAAAGCCCGTAAAAGACGCCTCGGCAAGAATATAGGAAAGAACGCCGCCAAGTTTAGCGCTGGCAACTCCTACAGGCTGCAAAAGTCTGCGGTCGTTGTCAAGCGTGTAATGTACAGGCTGAATATTTATTACTTCATAAATGTCGGGATTGAAATTGTCGCCGGCGTTCATAAGCGCAAATACATCGTCATCCTTGACTTTGCGGCGCTTGTTAAGGACTATTCCCACTTCTTTGCACACCACGGAAGTAAATTCGCCGGGTACGCCGACATAAAGATGTTCGATTTTAACGCCAGAGTTTGCTTCGGCACTGGAAACGGCACGGCCTACCGCATGCGCGATATGCTCCGGGTCCAGCCACTCTCCTTCGGAAAATCCGGCATAATCGCAAACGCCCATACCTTTGACGCATATTGTGCCGTTAACGCCACGCTCGCCTATAAGCACGGTAATTTTACTGGAGCCGAAATCCAAAATTGCAGTATCTTGAGCCACCTTGCTTCTCCTTGTAGGTTTTCGCAAAACCGTTGACTTGCTTTAAAAATAACACAACTGACGTATTTTGTCGAAAAATTCAATTAAATAAATTATATCTTTACGCGCAATGTTTGTCAAGCGCTTGTCCGTTTTTTTAAATTACCTGTTTTCATATCGGTTTTCGGGCGAATAATACGCCGTTTTACCCGAAGAATTTACAATAATGGTACCGCTGTTCATGTATTGCGTATCGTTGCTTAAATAAACGGAAGCCGCAAGCCGCAATTTTTCGGTAAGATTGGTTGTCCCTCCCTGAAGCTCAAAAAACGCGCCTGTACGGGTTTTTATGAATGTAAGGCCGTTTTTATCGGTGCTTGTGACGTCGATAAACTCAAACATATCGATTACCACGCTGTGAAGGTCCATTCTTTCCATCGCGTCCAAAAGCCCGCACACTATTTGGTACTGCAAACTGTCTAAGGCAAAAAGCGTATCGCCTTCATTTTGCGATACCGCAGCGGCGTCGGAAATGAGTTTTATATGGTCCTTATACTCAGTCTGCTTGTCCCCTTTGGAAAGTATCTTACACTCGTTTGAGGCATAAAGAACGCAATCTTCCGTCTCAAAAGCGATATACTCGAAAATCTTAACGTAATTGATATATACTTGATTGGGAAATTTCCGCTCTATATTCACGACGCGGACATCGCTTCGGCTGCTTTCGACTTTTTCGATAACCTTTTTTTCGCTTAGCATAAACATGCTTTTACCGCGGCTTATTCCGTTGATTTCTTGCGACGCGACTATTGCGTCAAGCTGTTCGTCATCGTCGTTATAACACGAAGCGTAAACCGTCTGCACCGAAAAAATAACGCTGCTTAACACCACTAGCAGGGTCACGAATGCAAGTATGGAAAATAAAACTATAAGTTTTTTGTTCCTCATACGGTTTTTTTCTACCTATACAATCAGGTTTATACCGTCCTTTTGCGGAAAAAATATGATTTCAAATTAATTCGTGTGCAAAATGAACGTATAAACTAATTATATCAAAAAAAAACCAGGAAAGCAACCGATTGACCGAAAAATTACTAAAAGCGATAAAAGCGTTTGCAATCTTTCGTCTGACACGATAATTATCGTCATCATACCGCTTAATTATAATAAGCTTGTTGTTTACAAAAAAAGGTTACCTGACAGTAACCTCGTTGCAACAAAAAATCCCGAAAACTCGGTTATGCGTTCACGGGATTTTATAAAAAATTATAACTTTAAAGTTGTATATTTTCTCTTTTTATATCCGCGCCCAAACTGCGGAAATCGTCTTCTATTTTATAATAACCGCGGTCTATATGACTGACGCCCGTTACTATGCTTTCCCCTTCGGCGGCAAGCGCGGCAATGACAAGAGCCGCACCGCCTCGCAAATCCTCGGATTTAATTGAAGTGCCGTGCAGTTTATTTACGCCTTTGACAACGGCGATACGGTCTTTGACGGTAATTTTAGCACCCATCTTATTGAGTTGGACTGTATATTTATAGCGATTTTCAAAAAGATTTTCCACCATAACCGAACACCCGTTCGCTCTTGTAAGCATTGCCACTAGCGGCGCCTGCATATCCGTGGGGAATCCGGGGTAAGGCTGCGTTTCCACTTTATGTATCGCTTTAAGCTTACCCGAAGAGCGTATCCTGACAAAATCGTATCCGCGATTAAGTTCGCAACCCGCGCGCATAAGTTTTTCCGTTACCGCATTTACGGTATCGGACCTCAGATTCTCAAGATAAACGTCTCCGCCGGTCAAAGCGCATGCCGCAAGAAAAGTACAGCCCGCTATTCGGTCCGGTACGGGAGTATACTCCCCGCCGCTTAGTTTTTTAACGCCCTCCACGACCAGTGTATCGGTCCCCGCGCCGTAGATTTTACCGCCGATGGAATTTATGAAATCCGCAAGGTCCACAATTTCCGGTTCTCTTGCGGCGTTCCTTATCGTGGTTTTGCCGTTTAAGAAAACCGCCGCCATCATGATGTTTTCCGTAGCGCCCACGCTGGGAAAATCAAGGTCGATTTCCGCACTTTTCATATCGGAACCGTCGCAGATGATGTGACCGTTTTCTTCCCGTATTTTTACGTTTAATTTTTTCAGTCCGAAAATATGCAGGTCAATGGGCCGCAACCCTATTTCGCAGCCGCCGGGATAACTTAAAGCCGCATGTTTGAAGCGCGCAAGAATGGGACCCATAATAAAAATAGACGACCTTATTTTACCGGTAAGGTCCGACTCTATAAGCGCGGGATTGGAATTCCTGCAGTTTATTAAAATATTGTTACCGTCGTATTCAGCCTTTCCTCCGGTAGAACGTATAATTTTCATCATTGCGGTTATGTCGGAAAGAGCGGAACAATTTTTGATTAAAATATCTTCTTCCGACAGTAAAGCTCCGGCTATGATAGGCAAAACCGCATTTTTGGCGGAAGCTATTTTAAGACTTCCGTCAAGCCTGTTTCCTCCGGTAACACGCAAATATTCCATAATTTTAAGCCTCTGTATGTAATTTAGCGGAGTTTGTTTTTTCCGCCCTTTCGTAAACAATAGTCAATTGCACTGTTTTCGCCCCAAAGCGGAAATATGTATTTATATTTTTACGGATAAATACGCGCAAACCCCTTTAAGGATACTATCAGTATATTATCAGTCTATGTTTTTAAGACCGACGCCGCTACATAAATAATTTAAAAATACCGAAGGCAATAAGAAAAACTCCGGAAAGCACCGAAAGTTTGTTGATAACGCTTATAAGTCTTACCGTAACGGCGCCCATAAGCAAAAAGAAAAAATGAGCGGCAAACATAACAAAAGCGTAAAAAGGCAAATATGCCGCCGTAACTTCTATTGAAAGGCAGGCAAGCCCCGCGTCCGCGCTTACCGCAAGCCCCAAAAGCCACAGTTCCTTGGGCCCCGATTCATCCATCAAAGGTTTCTTTCTGAATATACTCAAATAGTTTTTAACGCCTATGAATATAAAAATCAAAGCGCTTATTTCTTTTACCACCGACAAGTGTTCTATAAAAGCGTCGTTAAGCGTAAGCGATATAAGGCATATTAGAAAAGTAAACGACGCGGCGTAAAGCACTTCATAAAATTTAAGCGGTTTTTTCAGGTTGTATGCAAGACTTGCAAGGTAAGCGTCGATGCTGACTGCTATAACGGTGAAAAACAAAACCATGACGAAAATTCCTTCTTTTGCGTATACTTCATTTTATGGATTTTTCGTTGCGCTTGTTAAAAAAAAGATAAAAAAACGCCGCGCTTTTTCTGCGCAGCGTATAAAGACACTTTTTATATTTAACTGTATTTTAATCTTCCTTAAGTACGATTTCCGTTTCGCTGATTTTGGAAAGGATTTCGTTTATGGAAAGATCTTTGTTAATTATGGGAGTAACTTTCTTTTTCTTGGCCGTCTGCATGACAAAAGGTTTGGATTGCTCTTCCGCTTTTTGCGGCGCTGCTTTAACGGGACGGGCCTTAAACGCCTCCTTGATATTATTAAGTTCCTTTATAATGCTTTCGTTATCCGCATTTCGGCTTAGCGCGGAAGCAAGCTGTTCCTTAAGAGAAGCAAGCTCCTCCGCTATTTTATCGCGGTCTTTGCTTAAGCCGACATTGCCCGTTTCCTTAAACGCTTCAAATTCATCCTCTAAAGCATAAATTTCGTTCAGAATTATATTATTATAGCTTTCGTAGCTGTTGGTTTCTCCGTCCGAAACCGACGCCATGCTTACGGCAAACAACTGATCGCGCAAAAGTTTGAGTTCGCCCAAGACCTTGTTTTCCAAAGCGGTCAACCTTTCGTCAACCATCGACATATCCATGGGCGCATTAATCACGGCTGAAGGCGCCGTGTTGATTCCGCGCAATGCTTCTAAAATCAACTGCTGATTTTTTTCTATGGTTTCAAGACGCGCATTTAACGCTTCGTTTCCGCTTTCGGACGCTATATTTGCCTCTGTTTTTTCTTCCTCGGCGTTAATTTCGTTTTCGGTGTCGGAATTGATTTCGTTGTCGGGAGTTTCATTTTCAGGAGCTAATGAATTTTCTCCGCCGGTTTCTGCCGAATCGTTTTCGTTTTTAAGTCCCGATTCTTTTATGACGGCAGTGGTAAGTGCTGCAACCGCGCCGCCCTCGAGAGCTTTGCGGATAAATGCGACGTCCTCCAGAATTTTTACGCGATCGGCTTTCGCCCCTTCGGTGAATTGAATATTCTGTTCGGTAAAACGCGCGACCGCTTCTCCAATAACCTCAACGGAACTGAGAATATTGTTTTCCGTATCGGCAAGCAGGCTTTTTACGTCGTCGAAAAGCCTGTCAAGCTGTTCCACTATTTCATTGAGAGTGGGAACGCTGGCGATAATTCCGCCGTCCTCTTCCCGCTCCTTTTTTTCGTCCAGTTTGTCGAGAATGGTAAGGCAGTCGCCCTTTAAATCAAGTATTGCCTGAGAAACGTTGTCTATATTGCTGAGACTGTAAATTTCGTTTTTAAGCGTGTTGATTTCGTTTACAAGGCCGTTGTTTGTCGTTGAAGGCGCAACCATGCCGCCCCCGCCCGAAAAATTCGCGTCCAGGAGGAAATTTTTAAGCTCGTTAAGTTTATCGAATAAGCCTTCCCCCGCGGTGCGTTTTACGGGACGGTAAGGTTTTACCGCCGAAACAAGCGGGTAGTTTACAAGGTCACGCACCTCAAGCGAGGTAAGTTTTTTGATTTGTTTTTTAAGATCGGATCTGAGCGCTTTTTGTTTGGTAAAATCTTTTTCGCTTAATAAGGAAATATTGATATTCAGAATAGCGGAATATATGTTTTCGCACTCGAATTCGTTACGGTTGTTTTGTATCGCGTTTTTCTGAGCGATGATATCGGGAAGGTCATCGGTGTTTTCAACGCTGCCGTCCCTGACGAGAGAGGCAACTTTATCGAGATACGTCCTTACTTCCTCCCTGCGGGACGCGGGTATATTTATCACGTCGCTGTTATCAGAATATTCCATGATGGAATACGCGGACGCCCTGTCAAGCGGCTTACGCAAAAGCTTTTCTATAATGCCGTTTAGCTGAGTTAAAACGGGCTCGATATCGTATTCGTTGGTTTCGTAAAGCTTTTTAGCCAAAGCGTCCACGGAAGCGAATTTTTCGGCAATTCCCAGGCTTTTAAGTCCGATATCGTATTTTACTTTATTAAGTTCGTCATAAAAATCAAGAATTTCGTCGTTTCGCTTTTCGTTTGCGGGCGACGGATTTCCTATAAGATTTTTTAAATCGTAAAGCTGTCTTAAAAGCTCCGAAACCGCGGGAGAATCATCGCCTTCCTCTTTTTTTCCGGCAACAAGTCCTTCCACCAGGGTATTGATGTTCAGGATAAACTCCTCGTTGTGTTTTATGTCGTTTTTTAAGCCTTTCAACGCGCCTGACATTTCCCCTGCGGGCGCAAGTTTGACAAGCTGTCTTTTAAGATTTGCAAGCTCGTCGCCGAACTTTCTGTCGCTGTCCTTGACTTTTCTGAGAACTTCTTCGCAAAGGGCGGTAAGGCGGTCGATATTGCCTTCAAGCATTTCGCCCGTCCTTACGTCTTCCCCGAAACGCTCCTCGGTAAGGTCGTTTATACGGTTATTCAGTCTTCTTATATCGTCCTGAAGCTTTTGCGTGGTTTTGGAAAACCTTACTTCGTCGCGAAGCTTTGTAACCTCATCGTAACCGCCGTCGTACGATTCCGCTTCCGGCAATCCCTGTATGGTTTTCTTGATTTCCGCGATTTCGTCGAGAACCTGATCAAGCTTATCGTCGCCGTACATCTCGTCATCGTATATATCATCTATTCCGAAATTAAAGTCGGACCGTTTGTCATAACTGTTTGCCATAATGCTAATTCTCCTTAAAATTCTACCGGAGGTTAATGTTTGACTAAGTTAAACATTAATTAAGTAAACATACGTTACCGTATTCCTTAACGATCGCCGTAAGGATCACGTCCCCGTTTTTCCATGGCCTTATCTCCAAGATACGCAGCGTCCGCCATGGTACGGCGTATAAGCTCCGAAAGAACGTTATCGTTCATTTCGTCTTCGTCCAGCGATATGGAAAGCTGATAAAGTCTGTGTCTGAATTCCCTTGCGGCGCGCGGACTGTCGATGTATTTAAGGTTTTTGCGCATTGCCACCACCTGCGCTTTTCTGCGCTCTATTTTATTGACTGCGGGGGCGGCAAAATCCTGTTCTCTGCGGATAAGCGCGCGTTGCTCTTTTTCCCTGAGGGCTATACGCTCAAGCTCGTTAAGTCTTTCCATAAGACGGCGGAGCTGCACCGACGTAGGAGTTGACGGTAAATTATCGTTTCGGCGCGGAGGGTAAACAGGCACCTCGTTTATGAAGTCTTTCGGTTCTTTGTCGTAACCGGCGGAGTATACCTCGCTTGAGGAAGGTTTTACGGAGGAAACCGTATTTTCGAGGTTAACGTCTTTACGGACGCGTTCTGCGGCGAGTAAATCCTTTTGTACGCCTGCGGAAGCACGTTTAGAAGTGCGCTCGCGCGAAATTACGCCGCTGCCGCTGGTAACAAGCGACATGGGCGAAAGCGACGGCAGAATTCTGTCAAAATCGGCGGCGGCCTTTTCGCTTTCCTGTCTTGCGGCCTTAAGCGCTTTCAGTGCGGACTGAATTTCTTCTTCGTAAACCCGCTTTTCGCTTTCCTGATTTTTCTTGAACTTCACCTTGCGCGAAATTACCGAATCGTATTTTTTCTGCGCTTCGGCGTAACGTGCGGCAGTTTCGTTTTTCTTTTGCTCGTATTCGGATTTAAGCTGATCGTATTCCAGCTCCCCTATGACCTTATCCTCAGCCACGACAATGTCTTCAAGGTCGTATTTTTCGCGGTCGAGAAACTCGTTGGCTTTGCTTTTTGCCGCTTTGTATTCAGCAATCTTATTCTCTTTTGCGGCGATAAGCTCCTCCTCCCGCGCGTCGAGAACAATCATTTTCTTGTTAAGCTCGCTTACTTTCTGGGAAAGCAGCTGCGTTTCCTCCACGCCGTAAGCGGTTTTAAGCTCGTTCATCAGTCCGTCGAGTTTTTGACGCAATTCATGCTTTTGTGCATGAACTTCGTTGAGCTGAGCGTCGGTTTTGGTAATTGCGCGATAGCTTGAATTTGCGTCCACGAGAAGGGGTTTAAGCTCGGCATATTTAGTCATAAGCGCACGGGCGCGGTTATCGTTTTCAATGCGCTTAAGCTCCGCCCCCACGCTTTCGTTAAGTCGGTCTATATCGGAATTTACAAACGACAAATCACGCTCCGACCGCGCGACCTCTGCCATGAGATAGCTGTACGCCTCCTTAAGCAGTTTTTCGTCGTTGCTTCTTGCCGCCACATTCTTTTTAAGTTCCTCAGCAGTGCGGACGCTGTTATCCAACTCCCCGCTTACACGCAAAACCGTTTCTTTGTTGCGCTTTGCGGTTTTTTTATCTGCCGTAAGGGCAACAAGTTCCGCCCTCAGTTTCTGTTCCACGGTTTCGGCGGAAGCGATGACAACGCGATTGTCCCTCAGATAACGCGAGGCTTTATCCAGCTCGTAACGGACTTTTTCGCCTCTTGACTTTAAAACCGAAATTTTCTTTTCAATGCCGGCCGCCGTTTTCATCTTTTCCCTTAAAACGCGCATATCCTCGGTTTCCTGGTCGGAATCGTGAAACTCTTCGGTGATTTCGCACGTTTCCTCCTCGGGCTGAGAATACGGGTCAAAACCCAAAAGCGCAACCACGGGGTCAGAGTCCGACAAAACATCGGACTGTTTTTTTGCGGCTTTTTCTTCTTTGCCGACTTTATTTTTTTGTTTTTTGTTTTTGCCCTTTCCTGCTTCTTCGGGATAAAGGGCATCTTTGGTTCCCGCCGAGGAAACCGCTGCGTCGCCTTTTCTTGATTTATCCGAACTTTTGACTCCGCCCGGATTTTTCTTCATATCGTGTATTATAAAAATAAGAAAAGAAATTAAACCGACGACGCAAACCGCCGCGACAATCAAATCCACAGTAGTAACGGTATAATTTCCTATTGTAAACAATGCGTATAACATAATCCTACCTTATCCGTTGCCCGATTAATCCGAACCAGAACAATTTAATTTTATTGAACGCGAGTAAAATACCGCCATATATCTTATTATAAGCTATTTTTACTATAAAGTCAATAACAGACGACGTTTTTTTGCCTGACATTCGGATGCGCGCACGGTTTGAGAACGGCTATTCCCGCTTTTTCGTCAAAATGCGGAAAATTTACGAAAACTTAGCTTAAATCGGGAGAATTTACTTGCATTTTTAATTTTGAAGTTTTATAATGTTTATTATACCTGTCTCTTATACACATCTCCGAGCCCACGAGACATGCGCAGATCT
>UQSP01000052.1 GCA_900543755.1 uncultured Eubacteriales bacterium | reverse complement strand
GAGATCTGCGCATGTCTCGTGGGCTCGGAGATGTGTATAAGAGACAGACTTAACACCGTACAAAAACTCATAAACTTTTTGCGAAATTATTACATAGCGTTTTTTTTGCGAAAAAACCAAAAAATTGATTGTGGGCGACAAGTTCCATGTTATAATAATCTTCAGAAGTTTCTTTTTACGAAAACACTTTAATTTTAACAGGCAATATTTTATTTAATCGGAAAAAGCATATAAAATAAATCAAATCGCGAAAGACGCGTTAAGAAAATTAATAAACGGAAATAAAAAATGGAATTAGTTTACGAAAAGTTCAGAGACGAAGAAGAAAAACTTCAATATATGAATTCCGAAAAAAAAGAAAATACCGTATTTGCCACACATTTTCACGAAAGCACGGAAATAGTTTATCTTGAAAAAGGAGAAATCGAAACCACAGTAAACGGTATTGCCTTTACAGCGCGCAGCGGCGACGCTGTTTTTGTCAACAGGTTTGACCTTCATTCCTATAAATCATATAAAGGCACGGTTACCCACGTGTTTATAATGGGGAAAAAAATTTCCGAACCTTTTTTTCGCGGCAGTCATATCTGCTTTCCGACGTTATTGAAAGATAAAGCGGCAAACACAGAAATTTTCGGCACAGTGCTTAATCTTATCAAATATGCGGGGTCGGAGACGACGGACACGGGAATAGCCTGTCTTCTATTTGGACTATTGTTAAAATTTTACAGTCCCGTAAAAAGCGATGAAAAAAAGGAAACTCACATCGTAAGACAAATTGTAGAATATATTGACGTTCACTACAGCGAAAATATAACACTTAATTCACTGTCATCCGAATTCGGCTATTCGGCAAACTACTTTTCAAAACTTTTCAATCAATATCTCGGAATGCACTTAAGAGATTATCTGAACACCATAAGGGCGTATAAAGTCAAATCCATTCTTGAAAACGACGCAACTCACCGCATAACGGTAACCGAAGCTTATACAAAATGCGGATTCGATTCACAAAGCACCTTTTACCGTTCTTACAACAAAGCATACGGCAAATCTCCGCAAAGGCAGAACAAAAAATCGTAATTTTTGAAACAAATGCGCTTAATTCCGAAAGGAAGGCGCATTTTTCTTATGATATAATAATCTTACAAAATTAAAACGGAAGGTGAGTCTGAATGAGTAAGATAGCTTTACAGATGTATACTTTGCGAGAATATACCAAAACTTTCGAAGATCTTGAAAAAACTTTAAAAAAGCTGAAATCCATAGGGTACGAAAATATCCAGTACTCAGTGCCCGAAAATGCAGACCTTACAGAACTTAAAAATCTTATTGAAAGTTTAGGTATGCGTATTATTTCCTCCGCATTTAAGGCGGAAGAAATCAAAAATAAAATAAGCCGTATAGCAGCCCTTACGGCGGCTTTTGGTTTCCGTCATATCGGGCTTCATTCAATGCCCTACTCTGCGCTGACTTCTACCGAAGCACTGAAACGCTATTGCGACAAAGTTAACGATGCGGGCATACCGGTAAAAAAGCTGGGACTTAAACTGCTTTATCACTCACATGCGTTTGAGTTCTACAAAATCGACGGGGAAAGAGTAATCGACATCTTGGAAAAAAACACCGACCCCGAAATTCTTACACTGATGCCGGACACGCACTGGCTCCAGTCAGGCGGCATAGACCCTGCAGAGTATATACTCGAGCACGCTGAGCGTATAGATTTTTTACACTTTAAGGATTATGCGATCGCAAAGCCGCAGGACGGCGAAAAAATCGAAAACGTCAAAAAAATTTTTGCCCCCGTCGGCAGAGGAAACCTTAATTGGAAGAAAATAATTGCAGCTGCAAAAAAGGCGAACACTATTTACAACATCGTCGAGCAAGACGAAAGTTACGGAGAGAACATATTTGAATGCGTAAAGGAAAGCTATGAATTTATGAAACGTATGGGGGCGGACGAATGAATTATAAAAAAATAAAGACTGCGGTTATAGGCTGCGGAATGATAAGCGACATTTACCTTAAAAATCTGAAGGAGAAGTTTTCAGTCATCGACCTTGACTCCTGCGCCGACATTGTTGAGAAAAAAGCACGCGAAAAATCGGAAAAATACGGCATCAAAATGCGTTCGGTTGAACAAATAATATCCGACGAAGAAATCAAACTTATAATAAACCTTACTTATCCGTCTTCACATTACGAAATAACCAAAGCCGCCCTTTTAAACGGGAAAAACGTTTACTCGGAAAAATGCATGGCGGTAACCGCTTCCGAAGCGGAAGAACTTTACTCGCTGGCAAAAAACAGAAATCTGAGATTAAGTGTCGCACCTGACACCTTTTTGGGCGGAAGCTGGCAAACTGCTAGAAAAATCGTCGACGCCGGACTGATAGGAACTCCTGTTGCTTTCAACGCCGTGCTGATACGCGGCTATCATCTTGTAAAAAACGACGCCGACGATTTAAAGCGAAAATTTTCGGTTATGTACCCGGGCGGAGGTATTCCTTACGATATGGGCGCTTATTTCATTTATAACCTTATAAATCTGTTCGGACCTATAAGGCGTGTTTTGGGAAATTCTTTCACAAGAAATCCGATTCGTCCCTATCTTAACCCGAACCACTCGCTTTTTAATGAAAATTTTAAGGTAAAAACGCCTAACACCATGGCGGTAACATTGGAATTCGACAAGGGAGTCATCGGAAATCTACTGATAACCAGCGAACTTTTCGGAAACGAAACAATTTTTAACGTTTACGGCGAGGAAGGTATTCTTTACCTGGGCGACCCCAACAACTTCGGAGACAGAATTTATTTGAAAACTCGCGGAGATGACAAAAACATCATGCCTTTTACTCACCCGTATCTAGAGGACTCACGCGGATTGGGCGCGGCCGAACTTGCCTGGTCGATGCTGAAAAACAGACCGCAACGGATTTCACCGGAAATGGGACTGCATGTAATGAAAGTGCTTGCCGCAGCCGAAAAATGCGGTGAAACAGACATTTGCGAAATTTTAAACGACAATTTTTCAAGACCTGCGCCTTTACCGTCGCTGTATTACTGCGGCGAATGCGACGAAAAACTGCTTTGCGATTAATTATTTTTTTCGCATTTCGGCTTTTACTTAATACAACGTGGTTTTAAAACCTTTTAAACAATAAAAAAATTTAAGCATCGGCGCTTATAAAACAAAACCCGCGCGAACGGGACCTTGTTCACGCGGTATTTCTCATACTCCTCTTTATTCCGTTTATTTAAAAAGCCGATTCGCAAATTTGCGTCAATATCGATTTACCCCTAAAAAACGGACTTTTCTTTCTTAAGAACAGTGAGTCCTTTGGCCCCGAGAAAGAATTGTTACGAATTAAATCAAATCGAATAAAATCTTGACTAGGGAGTTTTTTCAAGAGGTTTGACGTCTTCGCCTCGGGATAAAAGAAACTCTTTAAGTAACTTAAGATCAGGAGAGCCTGCTCTTGCCCCCGTAACGGTGCATTTAAGCGCGGACACAGCGGAAGAATATCTTGCGCACTCGTCAGGTTTCAGCCCCATGCTTAAAAAGAAAGCAAACGCGCCGTGAAAAACGTCGCCCGCACCGTTGGTATCAACGGCTTTAACATTAAAAGCGGGATATCTTTCCGCTTTTTTCCCGTCGTAAATAAGCCCGCCTTTATCCCCCATCGTTATCACGACCGCGCACGGCGAATATCTTTCGAACAGAATTTCAGCCGCCTTTTCGACGTCTTCCGTTTTTGTGATTTTAAGCGCAAACTCTATTGAAGGAATAAGATAATCCGAATATGGCAAAAGTCTTTCCACTCCCTCATAAAGTCCGCCCGCGTCGTAAAGAACTTTTACGCCGTGCTTTACGGCTATTTCAGCCGCCTCGATTGCGCTTTCGAGGTTGTTGCCGTCCACCATCAGCACGTCTGCTTCAGCAACGGCTTTTCTTTGTTTTTCGGTAAGCGGATAATTGCTGACCGTACCTCTGTCGAACACGCAGGTGCGCGTATTTGACGTAAGGCTTAATAAAATCGTGGACGTAAAACTGACGCCGTCCGCTCTTTCGATAAATTCGGTACTCACGCCGTACCGATTAAAATCGGACATAAGATAGTCTCCCGCGGCGTCAGCGGCAAGCGCGCCGAGATAAGCGCAGTCTGCGCCGAGTTTTGCCGCGGCAACCAGCCCCGTAGCCACGGGACCGCCGCCTGACACAACCGTCTTTTCGGCTTTGATTTTAGTGTCCTCCGCGGGGTATTTTTCAACGACGGCAAGCGTATCGTAAACGCATGCGCCCACGCCTGCTATTTTTTTCATGCTTTTTTCTCCGAGCCCAGAAGTCTTATTTTGCTTAAAGCAAAGTCAGAAACGGCTTTAACCGCGCCTTTCATAAACAAATCTATGGCGACCGTGTCGCGCGAAGTTGCAAAAACGGCGTCGAGGAAAGAATAACATACGTCCGTGCCGAAATTCACCTTGGATATTCCCGCTTTAATAGCCTTTTTTATTTCCTCGTCGGGCACACCGCTGCCGCCGTGAAGCACAAGCGCCGCGTCCGTGATTTTGTTTATAGCGGATATGCGGTCAATATCCGGTTTAGGCGCTTTTTTATACCTGCCGTGAGCCGTCCCCACAAGTATCGCCAAAGCGTCAACACCCGTCTCTCGCACGAACGTTTCCGCCTCCCCGGGGTCGGTAAATTCAGTAAAACTTGCGTCCGCGGTGGTGCCTATGTGTCCCAGCTCCCCTTCGACCGAAACGCCGGAGGGCGCGGCCAGGCAAACCGTTCTTTTGGTAAGCGCGACGTTTTCCTCGAAAGGCAGCAGAGAGCCGTCGGTCATGACGCCCGTGCAACCGTAACGCAACGCGCGCATAAGCTCCGTATCGCCGTTGCCGTGATCGAGATGAAAACATACGGGCACGTCGGCGTTGACGGCCGCTTTAAGTATGGACGGCGCCAGATAAAACGCCGAACCTTCTTTGAAAAGCCGTGCGTAACACTGAAGTATAACGGGGGAACGGGATTCTTCCGCGGCGGAAATAACGCCCATTACCGTTTCGAGGTTGTAGACGTTGAAAGCCGGTACGGCAAAGCCGTCTTGTTTTGCTTTTTTCAGAATTGTTTTTAAATTAACAAGCGCCATGGTTTTTTGCTCCTTGAATAAGTATAAAATTTTTTTTACAGATGATTTTACGGATTTATTTCGTTTATGCTGGTTTTCTGCCGTTTATTACGTTGAATCGCAAACTAAAATTTTTAGTTTTTTTATAAAAGATTTTCGGCTTTTTCCGTAACGCCATAATCGGCAAAATCGAAAATCCGCGCGCTTTTATCGGGATTTACGGCAATAACGGTACCGCTGTTTTCCATTCCGCAAACGTGCTGGACAGCCCCCGAAATGCCAAGCGCGATATAAACGTCGGGCGCAACCGCCTTGCCGGTGAGTCCCACCTGACAAGCGTAAGGAAATTTTCCTTCGTCCACGGCGGCACGGCTGCAGCACAGCGCCGCGTTAATTTTATCCGCAAGTTTTGTTGCCGTTTGCTTATCGCATCCCCTGCCGGCCGAAACGATTACTCCGTCCGTATCCGAATAACACAGAACCGTAGCAAGCAAAGGCGAAGTTCGGCTTATTATATCCGCGTAATCTCTGCCGCTGTTTACGGGACGGGTGGCGATTATTTTCCCGTTTTCCGCTCTCAGATTCGTACAATCGGCGCAAAGCCCTAATCCAAGGCTTGCCGCAACAAACGCCGCAACCGTTTTGTTTTCGGGCGAAGAGGCAAAAATCACCGCCTTTGGAGAATGTTCTTTTATCTTTTGCACGGCTTCTTCTGCCGACAGAAAAGGAAAATAAATCACTTTTTCCGCAATCGCGTTTGCATATTCTTCCGCGCCCGCGCCGATTGCCAGCGCAAGGCTCGTTTTTTCCGTGCTTTCCCTTATTTCAAAGCGTTTTTTCCTGACGTCTTTCAAACTTTCGATAAGCGGAAAAAATTCCTCTTTACCGATAAACCTGCATTTTCTCGTCTTTCCCTCGGTTTTAACATAATTTAATACTCTGGTCGGCGAACCTTCCAGTCCCGTAAGAGATTTATCCGCATTCAAGTCGGAAGCGGACAAGACTTCCGCCTCTAAAGGCTTTTGGCGAAAAGAAGGAAAGCGCAGGACGTTTATTCTTTCGAAAGACAGTGCGGCGGGCAGATTCAGTTTAAAACTTCCTTGCCGCGTCACGACCTCGTTATCCGACAGCCGCATTACTGACGGGTAAAACGAGAACCCGAGTCTTTGCGCCGTCTGGGCAGGTACCTGCGCCGTATCCGAATCTACGGAACGGGAACCGAAAAACACCATATCGGGAGAAATTCTTTTCAGTAAAAGCGAAAGAGCGTACGATGTGGCAAGCGTGTCCGAGCCTGCGAACTCAGGGCCAAAGAGCAATATTGCGCGCGACACTTTGTTGTAACGCGTAAGCTCCTTGAATGCGGGCAACACGTTTAACGGCGACATACTTATTAAAGTTATTTCCGCATCCGACAGACTTAAAGCCGCTTCCAAAGCGCAGGCATCGAAGGGATTTATTTCGCCAAACGGAAATTTTACGCATACCGCGACTTTCATTGTTTCGCTCCGTAAAACTCTTTATAAAATTCGGCAAAGGAAAGGTAACGGGCAAAAGCCTCCTTATAAACCTCGCGGTTTTTCTCGTCGGGATAAACCGTAATTTCCTCGGGACGGCATACCTTAAAAGCCTCGTCCGTATCTTTGAACGCACCTGCGCCTATTCCCGCAAGCATGGCTCCGCCGAAAGACGAATCGCAGTGTTTCCTGACAGTAAGTTCCATCTCAAGAATGTCCGCCGCTATTTGCCGCCAAAGCGCGCTTTTTGCCGCGCCGCCCAAAAACACCGCTTTATCTCCCGCGTCAAGGCCCGATTTTCTTATAGAGTCAAGGCAATGCCGCATGGAAAAAGCCGCGCCTTCCATTACCGCACGCGCAAAATGGCCTTTACGGTGAATTCCCGTCACGCCGTTGAACGCGCCGCGCATGGACGGCAGATTGTAAGGAGTCAGTTCTCCGCTTAAGTACGGATGAAAAAGAAGCCCGTCCGCCCCCGCGTTTGTATTTAAAGCCTCGGCGTCAAGCGCGCCGTAATCGCCGCCGAACGCGTCCCTGAACCATCTTAAAGACGCGGCGCAGGATTTGGTCGCGCTTCCGGGGTACCAAAGCCCTTTTTTAAGATGAGTGTAATTTATGACGTTTTCGTTGACTACGGGTCCGTCGCTTATTACGCATATTCTTCCCGCCGTCGCAAACTTGACGGACGCGTCGCCCTTATTAATGCACCCTGCTGCAAATACTTCCGCCGCCGTATCGGTACAGCCCGTTATCACAAGCGTCCCTTCTTTCAGTCCCGAAGCCTCCGCCGCGGAAAAAGTCACATAACCGGCAGTGTCCAGAGGCTCGTTGAGCTTAGGCAAAACTTCCTCGCTTATTCCGGCAAGGGAACACAGCCGCGAATCCCAACGGTTTTCCGCTACGTCGTAAAACATACTTCCCGCCGCCTCTATACGGTCGGTTACGAAGTCGCCCGTAAAAAAGCCTCGGACGTAATCCTTTGCAAACGTAATTCTTTTGACAAAGCGCATTGTTTCAGGGCTTACTCTGCTTATAAACCTTAATTGCGCAATCGTCCACACGGGCGACGGCGAATGTAAGGTTTTACGTCTGATTTCATCGCCGCAGATATCATTTAGCTCGCGTGCGTCGAAGGCGCTTCTCGTATCCGTCCAGTAAACCGACGGACAAAGAGGATTTCCGTCCGCGCCCAAAAGCACGGCGGTATGCGTTGCCGCCGAAAAACAAACACATTTAATTTCTTCCGCCCGCACCGATTTAAGTACCGTTTTTATGCACTCAAGCGCACTTTTAATCCAGTCCGAAGGGTTTTGGCACGCTCCTCCGTCCGCCGTATATTGCGTCGGATATTCAGAAGACGCTTCCGTAATAACCTTGCCAAAAGAACTTAACAGCGTTGCTTTACATGAGCCTCCGCCGAAATCTACGCCTAAAAAATACATTGTGACCGCCTTGTAAATATATTATTCCGATTATCTTTTCCGTAAAAGCGGATAATTATTTTTGGTTAAGCCACTTATGTGCCTCTTCGCTAGTCATGAAAAAGCCGCGGTTTTTGCCTGCCATTATCCACAGATAGTAATTGTCGTAGCCGGGAGCGCAGCAAAAAGGATGATATCCCTTGGGAATTTCCACCGCGTCGCCGCTTTTGACGGTATAAGTTTCGTCAAACGTGCCCTGTTTGTCGTAAACGCGCTGAATTCCGAATCCCTGAGGTTTATCGAACTCGTAATAATAAATTTCTTCGAGAATTCCCTCCGTAGGCATATTGTCCTCGTCGTGTTTGTGCGGCGGATAACTTGCCCACATTCCCGACTTTACATAAGCTTCCCCGATGTAAAGGAGGTTTGCGTCGGTACGCTCGTCAAGCACGAAATGCGCCTGTCTTTTCCACCCGTCCTTTCCCAGGTCTTTTATGACAACGTCCTCGGGACGAATGAGTTTTGCAGGATACTTCTTTACGGCAGGGGCAAGCGCCACCGCGATTTCTACGTCGGTCACCGCTTTAACCGTAAACTTTTCGTTTGCGGGCACGTACACGGCCGTCGCCGCACCGCCGAATACGGTTTCGCGTTTACCTATGTTTTCGAAACAAAAACTTTCGCCTTTGACGTCGCATTTGCCGCAAAGTATAATTAAAGCCGCCTCCTGCCCGTCGAAAGCGTTTGTACTTTCGTTGCCTGCGGAAAGCTTAAGCATTTTAAGCGACATCATTTTAAGATTGCCGCCCTCAAACAAGGAGGTAAGTCCTTCTTTTTTATCCCATGTTTTTTTGAAATTCATGATTCCACCCCTGTAAAAACAAATTGTGTTTGCTTAAATTTATTTACTTAATTTTTATAAACCGACTTTTTCCCGTATCCCTTAAAAAAATTCGGTTTATTATGCTTTTGAATATTATACCTTTAAAACCGAACGGTAATCAAGGCTTGCGACGCGGTTTTTTCCTTTTTTTCAGTCAAGAAGCAGTTCCGCGACGGAAATTGCTTTCACTCCGTCAAAAGCCAGGTCTTTGACTACCGCGTGCTCGGACGGTGAGCAGGTAAGCATTGCGTCCGCGCCAACTGCCGCCGAATCGCGTAGACGGCGCTCACCCACGGTTTTCATAACATCCGGCATATACTCCGCCATAATCGCGCTTGCCGCCATGAACGTGTCTTTTCTGTTATTAAGCATTTCGTTAAGTGTTCCGGCTGCCGCAGCTATCTTTCTTAAAGGCTCGGTTTCTTCAAGTTCTCTTCCTAAAGCAAACGGGTCCTGCGGCGCAATTTTTAACTTTTTGCGTTTGACTTTCAGTTTGTCAAGGTTGTCGGCTATAAAGGAAGTAAACGTGAAAAGCTTGGCTTTTACGTCTATTCCCCACTCCTTGTATTCGCGGACGACGATTTTGGCGTCGTCGGGATTAAGGAAAATCACGGTTTTGTATTCGTTTAACAATTCAGCGCAATTCCTTGCCGCTTCCTGAGTTTCTCCCGTGTCGCCGATAAGAAAACGGAGGTCCGCACCCGAAGACGGCTCTTTTTCCGCAACCGTAAACTTTATTCCCGTTTTTTCCAGAAGTCCGACGGATTTCACGGTATCCGTTCCGTCGCGATAAATCGCCGCGTGAGAAAGCAAAAACAGCGTGTCAGTTTTATTTGCGTGTCTTTTCTTTGCCTCGGTTAAAGCAGAGTTTTCTTCCGCGGCGGCATAAACGGAACCGCTCTTTTCGTAATTATCCAGCAATTTTTCTATGTAAGAGGGCAATTTTCCTTCCATTGCCAGCTCTTTTCTTGCCTCGAGAGTGAAGGACACGGGGTCCCAACCCGTAGCGCACTCCTTGACGCACGCGCCGCACAAAGCGCATTCGTAAACGTTGTCGGCAACCGCTTCCGGATTTTCCGCGCCGCGCATGACCAACGACAAACAAAGTGCACGGGCGCGGGCGTTGTTGCGTTCCTGGCCCGTTGCGTTGCCTATCGGACAAATATGGCGGCACATCCAGCAAAATCTGCACGAGTCTATATGTTTTTTGGCTTTTTCGGTAAAATTCATTGCTATAATTCTCCTTTTCGTCACAAACCGAGTTTAAACGGATTCATTATTCCGTTGGGGTCAAGCTGTTTTTTTATGCCCGTAAAAACCTGCATCGCGGGTCCGTACTGCTCCTTCATAAGTCTTCCCAGCTTTATTCCCACTCCGTGATGGTCGTTTACCACGCCTCCGTTCTTCAATGCGGTACGCACGCCGCAATTCCAGATTGCGTTATGAAGCCGCATAGCTTCCTTGGGGTCCTTAGGTACATCGTCCACGATAAAACGGTCGTAAATCATGCAACCCCATTCGTACCAATGCGAGAAATGCGCAATAAACCGCGCCATGGGGAAATTGGTTTCTATCGCCTTTTTCATCTCCCAATAAATTTTTTCTATCTTATCGTAAGGCGCAATCGTATCCATGGTTCCGAACATCTGCGGCAAGTCCATCATGTGCCCGGGATAGAAAAACGTAATTTTTTCCTTCCACCACTTTTCGCCGTATTCCGCGCCCAGGTCCTCCGCGCCGTATTTACGGAACGTTTCGAGAAGTATTTTAAGCTCCACGTCGGTGATTTCCTTTACGCCCTCCACCGCGACGTTCATAAACGCGCCCTTCTTTTCCACGCCCACAATCTTTTTGATTAAAGAGCCCGTTTCAGCCTCGTCGTAAAGGCGCATGACGCTGGGCTTGAACTTTTGCAGAATTTCTTTGCCCGCCTTGAACGCAGAGGTCATGTCGCGGAACAGAAAACCGCGGAAATATCTTACTTCGGGCTGCTCGTAAATGCGCATCTGAGCTTTTGTTATAATACCCAACGTGCCCTCGCTGCCGATGAATATCTGATTGAGGTCGGGCCCCGCGGCGTGCTTGGGAGCAGGCGAAGTCGTTATTATATCGCCGTTGGGAAGTACGATTTCCATCTTAAGCACCATATCGTCAATCTTGCCGTATTTGGTACTTACCACTCCTATGCCGCGGTGCGCCAGAAATCCGCCCACCGTGGAACAGGTAAGCGAGCTGGGATAATGCATGGTGGCGTAACCTTTTTCGTTTGCCGCCCATTCGACGTGCTTGTATATGGCACCCGCACCGCATTCGATATACATGCTTTCGGTGTTGACCTCGTAAATCTTATCCATGCGTTTGGTGTCCACCACGATACCGCCCGCAACGGGAATCGCGCCACCCTGAGTGCCGCCTCCGCCGCCCCACGTAGTCACGGGAATTTTATAGTAATTGGCGATTTTAAGCACCTTACTTGTTTCCTCGGCGTTAAGAGGACATACAACGACGTCCGCCTCGGGCATACGCTTGCCCCTGTCCGCCCACATGCGCGACAGCCAGAAATAATCCACGCTGTGCGTAATCTTATCCGCCTCGCGGACGGAACAGTTTTCCCTGCCCACGGCGTCTTCCAGCTCGCACAGCACGTTTGTAAATAAAAACTCGTTGAATTCCATTTGAATACGCTCCTTAATTATGCTCTGTTGAAAATAATTTTCGTTTTTATAATATTTCTGTCTCTTATACACATCTGACGCTGCCGACGAACTCTAGGGTGTAGA
>UQSP01000051.1 GCA_900543755.1 uncultured Eubacteriales bacterium | reverse complement strand
CGAGATCTGCGCATGTCTCGTGGGCTCGGAGATGTGTATAAGAGACAGAGCTTTTGACTTAAGAAAATTATTTCACGCCGAATTGCACTGCGGCTAATAAAAAACAATCTTACAAACGCAATAATTTACTCTTAAAAAAACACAAGCGGCTCTTAAAACTTAAGAACCGCTTGCATAACTTAAGATTAATTAGTCCTTTTTAACTCTGCGGAATCTGAACAGATATACCACAACGCCCACGATAAGCAACACGCCTACAACTATAAGGATGGTGGAAAGTGCCGCAAGCGATATTCCGCCGCCGCCCGAGGAATTGGTAACGGTAATCTCAAACTCCTGCTTGGATTCGTTGCCCGCTTCGTCGGTAACGGTATAGGTTACGGTGTATTTGCCGCTTGCATCAAGCGTGAACTCTCCGCTGGTGGGGTAAGTCCTGTTGGCGTAAGTCGTGCCTTTGCCGCTGATGGTACCGCCCACTACTTCTCCGTCGGGTCCGACAACCTTCTTCGTGAAGGTAAGGTTACCTTCGGAAGCCTTATCGTCTGTAGCCTTGACATAGAGGAAGTTGAATTTATAACCCGATTTAACGGACATTTCGTGAGAAGCGGCATTGCCGTTGCTGTCGGTCAAAGTAAAGGTAGGAGCGATAACGTCGCCTGCTTTAATCGTGTAAGAGAAAGTGCTTTCCTCTTTACCGCTCATCTTAACGGTATAGGTTACGGTATAAGTGCCGTTTGCAGTAGGTTTGAATCTGTACTCGGTACCGGGAACCATTATGCCGTTGCTTGCCATATTGACCTTAGTTTCGCCGGACATATAGTAAGGCGTAACGGTGCTGCCGGAAGGAGATTTGATGCTGAGAACGATTTCGTCTGCATTGCCGTTGGAAGTAAACGCAGTTGCAAGAGGCAATCTGATATCGTTTTCGTCCGCAGGATTGATAACCGAATAGGTAGGCATCACACCCTGGAGCTCGAACGAAACGGTAGAGCTGTCGGAAACGGTAAACTCGCCGGTTTGGGTCTGCTGAGACAGATAGTTGTCAAGAGCAGTCTGGTTTCCGGCAGTGGCGATAGCGTAGTTTTCGTAAACGTTGGTATCGTCAACAAGAACAGCTTTGTCCTTTACGCTGTAGAAGCCGTTGGACATTGCGGTAAACTCTTCGCCCATGATGGAGAATCTGCCGCCGCTGATTTCACGAACGAGTGCTTTAAGATACTGACCTTCGTCGGAACCGGTGAGGTAATCGAAAATTCCGGGAGCGGAAATCGTTTCGTTGTTAAGCATTATCTTGGTGTTGATATCCGCGGTAGATACGTTTACGGAAGCGCTGAAGTCGCCGTCGCCCGCTTCAGATTTCTCGATAGTAACGGGAATCACGTTAATGGTGCTTTTGCCGTTGAGATCGAATACTCTGAGCTCGAGATAATAAGTGCCTGCAACATTGGTATTGAAAGAAATGTTGCGGATTACCATTTTTTCGGAGCCTTCGGGGCTGTAAACCTCAGCCGAAACGTCGGTGAGATAATCGCCGTCCTCAGTCTTGACGCCAAGCTCTACGCCGACGTATTTTCTGTTTTCGGCGGAAATTCCGTAGACAACAGCATAGCCCAGCTTATGAGTCTTAACGTTGTCATACTTGGTGGCTTCTTCAAGATTGATGTTGGCAATGTCTACGGAAGTAAACATAGCGGAATCGGAAGGTTTAACCAGAGGAACAACTTCGGTAGCGGAAGCAGTGTTGCCCGCGTCGGAAGTAGCGGTAGCCACAAGCACGATACTGTCGGTTATTTCAAGAGATTTATCGTCGTAAACGACTTTGTAAACTTTGGTGGCGTCGGAAGCGCTTCTTGCCTCGTGTTTGATTTCCACCACTTCTCCGCCCTTAAGCTCTGCACCGAGAGCATTTGCTTCGTCTTCGGAAGCGGGGTCGGCGTTGTAGATATCGTAAACAAGGTTAAGCTTCGTGTCGGTAGTGCTGGAATAAGCGGGAGTGGGAACGGTAAATTCTACGGTTTCGGTCTCGCTGGCAAGCACGTATTTGTCGACGTTGTTGAATTCAACCGTAACGACCGAAGTATCTTCGAAAGTTTCGACGATATTAATCGTGAAAGTCTTGGTGGACCTATTGCCCGAAGCGTCTTCGGCAGAATAGGTAACGACGTAATCGCCCTCGTAAACGTAATCGGTCTTGGAGCTGTCGCTCTTGATTGCGTTGACGTATTCGCCGAAATCGAACGCAAAGTCGGCCATGGTCTTATTGAAGACGTATTCTTTATTAGTAACGGTATTGGTATATTTGGTACCGCTTTCGCCTTCAGCTTTATTTATGTTGGTGAAGTTTACAACGGTTCTGGACTCGGGGTCCTTTATAGAGAAAGAAAGAATGAGATTCTCGGCCTTATCGGCATTGTCATAAGCCTCGGGGAACTGGAATTTTACCTTAAGGTCTTCGCCGGAAAGCGTGATGTTTTCTTTAGCGGCGTCGTTTCCGTCAAGCTTAATTACGCCGGAGTAGCCCCATTTTTCGGGTATTTTGGTTTCGTCAATGACAAGCGTAGGAGCCTTTTTGTCGGAAACCGTAATGGTATAAGTCCACTCGGCGGACTTGTTTCCGTTGTCGTCGACAGCCTGGTAAACAACCCTGTAGTCGCCCGAACGAACGGGATAGAAAGTCATGTTTTTGTCGTTATCGAAAACTTCGTTGTCGGAAAGTTCGCTGACGGCGTAATCGTTGTCGTCAAGTTCGACTTTCTTGACGTCGGTAAGATTACCGGAAGCGTCTTTGCCCTTAACGGTAACGATTACTTCCACTTTAGAGTCGAAAGAATCGCTTGCCGTAGCCACAGGCAGAGTAACGGCGGTATTGACGTTACCGGAAGAAGGAACGCCGCTTATGGAAAGAGTGGGCGCCTTGGTATCGGTAAAGTCGTTTTGGACTTTAACTTCGTAAGATTTGGAAAGATACTTCTTGCCGTCGTTGACTTTCGCGCTGTAAACGATGAAAGTGCTGCCCGCATTTTCGAACTTGAAGTTCTCGCCGGGGGTAACGGCAACGCCGGTATCGGTAGTAACGGTAACGGTGCCGGGAACCTCCACCACTTTGCCGTCCTCATCGTAATAACCAATATAAGCGGCGGGAAGTTTCTTTTCGTCGCCGGTCTTCACGTAAGTGGGGATTTGCGCCTCGTTACGCACAAAAAGCTGAAGCTCCTCTTCAAGAGAGCTGAACACTTTAAAGCTGTAGGACATGTCCGACTTGGTGAAAGTAACGGTGTAATGACCAAGCTCGTCCGCGGTTACGTTGTAAACGGAATCCTGGGCTACCAAACCGCCGTCAGGCTGAGAGGTAAGGACGGTGCCGTTGGGCGTAGTCACGGAAACGTCGAATCTGGTGTTTGCAGGTACAGCAAAAGCGTCGCCGTAAGAAACTTCGGATTGAATTTTAACGTTGTTAAGCGTAAAATCGGCGCTGGCAGCATAAGCGGGTGTATATGCGAATCCGCCGAATGCAAGCGAAACGGCCAAAATAAGCGTACAAAGTCCGGCCAGAAAGCTCTTCTTTCTCTTCATTTAACTATGTTCTCCTAATGTTTTTTCCTGAATTTACAGTTTAACGTATCAATTATACTATCTTACCCTATCTTTGTCAAATACTTTTGGGGAAAATTGCAAAGATATTATTCGCGGCTAAGATAAAAAATATGTGAAATCAATCGATAACTCTTATAATGGAATCAACTTTTTTCACGCAGTCGAGTTTGCTTAGCTGCGATATGGATTTCTGCACGGCGTTTTCGGATGTAAAATGCGTCATTATTATTATGGGGGCGACACCGTCCGCTACGTCGCGCTGACTTATGGAGTTTATGCTGACGTTGTTTTTGCCCCACACGTCGGTAATCTTGGCAAGAACGCCCGCCTTGTCTTCCACCGTAAGCGCAATATAATATTTGCTGAAAAAGTCGGATTTTATCTCTATGCCCGAGGTAACTTTTCCGTTATTTTCAAAATCGGTGTGCGCGTGCTTGTCCTTACCCGCGCAGTAAACTATGTCGCTGACCACTGCGCTGCCCGTGGGACGCGCGCCTGCTCCTCTTCCGTACAGCATTACGTCGTCCACGAAATCGCCTTTTAAAAACACTGCGTTAAACGAGCCCGACACCGACGCAAGCGGATGAGAGTCGCGCACAAACGTGGGATGAACCCTGACTTCCACGCTGTTGCCCTCGCGTTTTCCTATGGCGAGAAGCTTAAGCGTGTAACCCATTTGTTTGCCGCTTGCAATGTCGTTTTTCGTGATTTTAGTAATGCCCTCGCGATAGATGCTTGTATAAGGAATACAGGTATGGAAAGCCAGCGAAGAAAGAATGGAAAGCTTGTACATGGCGTCATATCCGTCCACGTCCGCAGTGGGATTGAACTCGGCAAAGCCCAGCTCCTGAGCCTCCTTAAGCGCCTCGTCGTAACTCATTCCGCAATCGCTCATTTTAGTAAGTATGTAATTGGTGGTACCGTTGATTATACCCATAACCATAAGGATATTGTCGCCCTGCAGGCTTTCCTTCAGAGTACGGATTATAGGCACGCCGCCCACGCACGAAGCTTCGAAATAAAGTCCGACGTTGTTCTCTCGAGCAACCGTCTCCAATTCTCCCCAATGCTTGGAGATAAGTTCCTTGTTTGCGGTAACCACGCTTTTGCCCGATTTAAGCGCCTTTGTTATAAAGGTCTTTGCAGGTTCCACCCCGCCCATAAGTTCCGCTACGATAGTGATGTCCTTATCAAGCAAAATATCCTCAAGCTTGTCCGTCATCGCGTTTTTTTCAACGCCTGCGGCTTTAAGCTTTTCAAGGTCTTTGTCAAGCACCTTTTTGACACGGATGTCAATGCCGTAAGCGGACGCTATTTTATCGTGATTTTCGGTTAAAATCCGATAAGTGCCGCCGCCGACCGTACCCAGTCCCATTATGGCAACATAGACGGTTTTCATAATTCCTTACCTCCCTGCTCGCTGTTGAGTTTATACAATAAATACAGTCCTCTTAATGTCAACGTTCGATCCACAATATCGATTACGTCGCTGTTGGAGCTTACTATTTCGCTTAAGCCGCCGGTTGCGATTACTTTGGCGTCAGGGCAACCCATTTCCTCTTTAAGCTTTTTTACGATGTATTCGACCATGCCTATATAGCCGTAAATAAGTCCCGACTGCATGTTTGCGATGGTGGATTTTCCGATTACCCGCTCGGGCTTTACAAGCTCGATTTTCGGAAGCTTGGCAGCCTTCTGACAAAGTGCGTCCGCGCTTGCCTTAAGCCCGAAACTTATCGCACCGCCCGAAAATTCGCCTTTTTCGGTTATTACGTTGAAAGTAGTCGCAGTACCGCAGTCGATGACTACGCACGGACCTCCGTAAGTGCGGTACGCCCCTACCGAATTAACTATGCGGTCGGCGCCCACTTCCTTGGGATTGTCGTACTTAATGTTAAGCCCCGTTTTTATGCCGCTTCCCACTATCATGGGCTTGACTTTGAAATATACGCTTATCAAATGCTCGAAAGTGTAGTTAAGATTGGGGTTAACGCTGCTTATGATTACGCCCGAAATGTCCGAAAACTTTATTCCCTTGGTTTCGAACAGGTCCTTGATGGAAAGATAATATTCGTCGCTGGTCTTATGCGTGGAAGAAGATAAACGCGTGGAATACTTAAGCTCCCCGTCCGCGAATATACCGAGTTTAATGTTGGTATTGCCTATGTCTACGACTAAAATCATTATATTAAAGGTGCCCTCCGAATTTTATTTTCCGTCCGAAGAATCTTTTTTGACGTCTTCTTCCGCGTTGACCGCTTCAGTCGCAACCGCACTTTCGTTTGTATTTTCTTCCGAAACCGACGAATTATCGGATGCCGCGGAAGTTTCGCTTAAAGGCGAGTAAGCCTCGCGCGGTTGTTTTGCCGGCATTTTATCCACGTCGATTTTCATGGCTTTTCTCAGCGCAAGTACGACTACGGGTACAAGTATCGAAGACAAAACCAACTCGGGCACGGCGTTTGCAAGTACGGTTATCTTGAAAAGGCTTGCCACCGTATTGTTTTCTCCGAATAACACCATGGCAGAAAGAAACAGCACCGTATTGAACGCGGAAGTAACTCCGCTTGCCACAGCTAAAGATACGGTTTCGCGGGTTTTGGGCGCGGCCTTTTTAAGGATAAGGCGCATAAGAACATAAACGCCGAAAACAATAAACCCGAGTAAAAATCTGGGCAATACGGAAATAAGCGGATTAATTACCGACTCCTTTCCGAAAAATATCGCCGTGATACACGACGACAGTCCGAAAATAAGCGCGGCCGCCAGGCTAAGCGCAAGATTAGGCCTTACAAGCGCAAAAGTAAACGTAACCGTAAGCGTTATAAACGCGGCGGACAGCGGCAAAAACGGCGTAATTGCGCGGTCAAGGGTCATGGCGATGAAAATCAGAGCGCCGAGTGTGGCAAAAGCCACGATGTTTTTTGAATTGCTTTTCATTTTTTGCTCCTTTGCTGGGCTTTCTAAAAAGAATAACCCGCACGTTTGATAGTTAAACACTCGGTCCGATCCGTTCAGGGTATCGGCGGGAATTTACGCGATTATTTTAACACAATTCTCGGCTTAAATCAAGTAAAATCGTAAAATGTTTGTCTTTACGAAAAATCTTATTTATGCCTTAGAAAAAAAAGACAACGGGTCCGACGTATTTTCTACTACGGACCCGTGTTTTTTCTTTTGCAAGTCGAAGGTTTTATCTTAAGTTATGTAAAAAAATAAAACCTTACTTGCAGCAGCAATCGTTTTTGCCGCAAATGCAGTTAAGAAGCAGTAACCATACGATTATGTCGCAGCAGTCGCAGCCTTTGCGGTCGTAGCAGCCGCAGTCTTTTCCGCCGCCGCAGCAGCAAAGCAGTATGAGAATAAGGAAAATGTCGTTGCCGCATCCGCATCCGTTGTTGAACATAAGTCTCTTTCCTCCTTGTAATATTTTTAAGGCTTCAGGGTCGGGTCGGCCGTCCCCGCCCCCTTACGCCTTTAACGATTTTTTTCGTCTTAAAGTTAATCGAATCTTCTTTTGTGCCGCACGCGGTTTTTAAAGGATTATCCTACTGTCATAATATGAAAAAAAGGCGGGAGTGTGATTATACTTGACAAAAAATAAAAAACTATTTATTATTATTTCACACGCAAAATCAAGGAGCATTTTATGGCTAACGGCAAACTGACAATGGATAAACTTACCGCGCTTTGCAAAGGCAGAGGTTTTATCTTCGCGGGAAGCGAGATTTACGGCGGACTTGCAAACACATGGGATTACGGTCCTCTCGGGGTGGAGCTTAAAAACAACGTTAAACGCGCCTGGTGGCAGAAATTCGTCACCGAAAACGAATACAACGTGGGCGTCGATTGCGCAATACTGATGAACCCTTTGACCTGGGAAGCAAGCGGACATCTGGGCGGATTTTCCGACCCGCTTATGGACTGCAAAAACTGCCGCACCCGTCACCGCGCCGACAATCTTGTCGAAGACTTTGTCGCAAGAAAAAAAATGGACGTCAAAGTCGCCGGCTGGTCGGACGCTCAGCTTGAAGCGTTTATCAAGGAGCACAATATTCCCTGCCCCGTCTGCGGCAAATCCGAATTTACGCCCATCAAGAAATTCAACCTCATGTTCAAGACCTTTCAGGGCGTCACGGAGGACAGCGCAAACACCGTTTATCTTCGTCCCGAAACCGCACAGGGCATATTCGTAAACTTCAACAACATACTGCGTACCACTCGCAGTAAAGTGCCGTTCGGCGTCGGTCAGATAGGCAAATCCTTCCGAAACGAAATCACGCCCGGAAACTTTACTTTCCGCACGCGCGAATTCGAACAGATGGAATTGGAATTTTTCTGCAAGCCCGGCACCGACCTCGAATGGTTCGATTACTGGCGCGCTTTCTGCCGCGACTGGCTGTACTCTTTAGGCATCGATAAGGAAAAACTGCGCTTAAGAGACCACGAAAAAGACGAGCTGAGCTTTTACTCCAAAGCCACGACGGACTTCGAGTTCCTGTTCCCCTTCGGTTGGGGCGAGCTTTGGGGCATAGCCGACAGGACGGATTACGACCTTAACTGCCATATCAAAAAATCGGGTAAATCCATGGAGTACACCGACCCCGTAACCAACGAAAAATACGTGCCCTATGTCATAGAGCCGTCTTTGGGTGCGGACAGAGTAGTTTTGGCATTCCTTTGCAACGCTTACGAGGAGCAGCAGCTTGAGGGCGGCGACGTGCGCGTCGTTCTGCACCTTCACCCCTATCTTGCGCCTTACAAAGTCGCGGTGTTGCCCTTACAGAAAAATCTTTCCGAAAAGGCTGACGAAATTTACAAATCGCTTATCAAGCACTTCCCCTGCACTTACGACTCCGCCGGCAGTATCGGTAAACGCTACCGCCGTCAGGACGAAATCGGTACTCCCTGGTGCGTAACCGTGGACTTCGACACACTCGAGGACGGCGCCGTCACCGTGCGCGACCGCGACACCATGCAACAGGTGCGCATACCCGTGGAAAACCTTGCGGAATACTTTACCGACAAAGTAAAATTTTAATTTCCGCAGCATAAGCCTTTAAAAAACAAACGGGTACACACTTAAACCTTATAAAAACCGATAAAAATTGTTACAAAATAAAGCTCCTCCGTTGTCCGCACAACGGAGGAGCTTTTGCTTCGGTAAAATTGTAAATAAGTAGGTTCCCCCTCCACTTTTGTAAGCAAGAAACACAAGGGGGCAAACTATTTAAATAATAATATGAATTAATTTACTCAAAAATCGATAAATGCGTTTTAAATCTAACTTTTAATTCTTCTTATATAATTGTAAAAAAATTTTTTTATAAAAAACTACGATAATCAATTTAATAAATCATCCACCTTTTTTCGTTTGCAAAAGCAAAAAAGCTTCGTGATTATAAAGCTTTGGGCAAAAAAACGACTTCCGCGGAAAAACACGGAAGTCGTTTGTCATTACCTTTTATTTAATTATTCAGGCGTTTTTACCTATTTCGGTAAGCGCGGCGGTAACGTCTGCCGCGTCCTTGGAAACGGTAAAGTTGGTGATTTTACCGTTAACGTTTTCGCTACTTAAAAATACATAAGCGGATGTTGCGGTATAATCGCAAGTCTTTATCGTCCACACACCGTCAGCTTTCATCGCTATATAAACGGTGTTGCCGCTGCGAACGATAATCACACTTATCTTGGTGTCAGTAAGACCGGTGCGTGTTGTCATTGTTCCGGGGCTACTACCACTCATTCCGTCAATTTTTGCGGTAGTATCGCTGGTTTTCCAATAAAGGACGTGATAATCTTTCCAAGCGTTAAATACGTTATCGGTAGAAATCGATGCAACATGGAACCAGTTGACAGCGGAAACGTTTTCAGCGCTTAAGGCATCGATAGACTCGAGCGTGCCTCTTTTTACGATTTCAAAATCATAGGAAACAGCAAAGTCACCCGTAAGGTTATCGGTACCGCCGCTTACTACGCGCCAATCCCTTGAAATTCCGTCGTAACCTGTATCGTTGTTTGCAGATACGCCCTTAAGATAGAATTCGGAACTGTAATCGATATAACCTTCGGTACGCTGGCTGTCGCGCACAACGTAAAGTCCGTCGCCGGAAGGAATATTGACGTAAAGTCCGTCGGTTACGGATTGAGCATTTTCATAATAATCGAACTCAGCACCAACCGTTGCGGCAGCGTATTCGTCGGGGTCATCCAAAGCCGTCTTTGCCGTAAGGTTGTATAATTTCGCGCTCATATTTTCGGTGCCGTAAATAAGCGTAAGCGAATCGGGCAGATTGACGAACACGGAATTAAGCGTATAAGTAACGGTGCCTTCATTATCGTTACCGAAATAGAAATAAGCGTTGTTGTCCGTTACTACCAGTTTGAACAGAACGGTAAACTGTTCGTTCTGATTATAGGCATAAATATCGTCGTCATCGTTGACGTGTTTGCCGTTTACCTGCCAACCGAGTCCCATGCTGCCGTTACCTTGGGAACTTTCGCCGTCCCAGATAAGGAAACGGTTGTTGCCGGTGAATTTAAACTGGATATGCGGATTTTTGGCAGCGACCGCAATATCGATTTTACCCGTAAGAACGTAATTGTTTGTAAGCGGCAGTCCGCGGTAGAAAAGCTGATAGGTATTATTTTTGGCAATGGACTGGTCGGGAGTAGTCGTAATGTCGTCAATCGTAGGATCGGTTGCAGCCTGCGACGGGTCAACAACTAAGCCTGCGTCTTCAAGCGCCCGGACGTAACGCGAGTAATTTTCAAGCGAGGGATGAATCCCGTCGCGGAAGAAGCCTGAAATTACGTTTCCTTCATTGTCATAGCACCAGGACGGAGAATCGAGATAAGTAAGCCAATCGTTCTCGTCGCAATAAGCTTTAATTCCGACGTTTGCCGCCTTGGGCGCGCTGTTATCTTTTCCGACGCGCGGCTCTATACCGAAGTAATAGATTTGTGCGTCGGGCAGATTTTCATGTACCATGTCAAAAAGTTTTTTAACGTCTTCGATTACGGTATTAGCGTTCTTTTTGTCGTCGAAAATGTTGTTGGTACCGCAGTGAATAACTACCGCTTTGGGAGCAACGGGATAAACGAGTCTTTCAACCATATATTCCCAGTCGGTTGTGGTGGTTGCGCTTATGCCCATGGTAATTGCGTTTTTACGGCTGTAAGTCGTATAGAAATCGGACCAGAATCCCGTGTCGAAGAAGGAGTCGCCCATAAACAGGACTCCGCCCGTTTCTCCACCGAGATTTTCCCAATTGGAAAGTCTGGACTTAACCTTGTTTTCAAGGTCCAAGGAATTTCCCACATGGTTCTTGCCGTTGAAGTTGGTAACTTTAATCGTGACTTCGGCAGTAAAATTCTTCGATACGGCGGTAACTTTTACGTTTGCGGGAGTGGAAAAATCTCCCGTAGCTTTTATCTTGTTGCCGTCCTCGATGATGACTTTGCTTTGATAAGCGGATTCAACCGAATAAGTCACCTGCTCGGCAAACTCGGGTTTAGAGAACGTCGCGCTTAAAGGACGAGCAGAATAGTTTGCATACAGCGTATTCAGCTGATCCTCGGTATTGCCTATGGGCAGAGATACGGTAAGAGTGCCGCGGTTTATCTCGCTTACGGTAACCTTAAAAGTAGTAGATAAATATTTGCCCGTTGCGGTAACCGTAATCTCAACGTTTTGCGTAATAGACTCGGGGGCGATGACAGTTATCTCGTTGTCAGCAGAAATTTTGATTATTCCGGCGGGCTCCATGGTATAAGTAAGCGCGCTTTTACCCTCTTCTTTTGAGAATATGGGATTGATTTTACCGATAACGTCGGCAGTCATCATTATGTTGTTGATTTTAAGCGTACCGCGATCCACAACGGAAACGTTGACCTTAAACGTAATCTCATGATAGGAAGTCGTGGCGGTTACAACCGTTTCCGTGCCGCCCACAAGCCCCGTTACTTTTCCGTCAGCTATGGAAATGTTGTTTCCGTCAAACGTGTATGTAACTTCGCCCTTTCCTGCTTCGGTGGAAAAAACAGGATTGATGTCAACAGTAGCGCCCTCGTTTACGGTGATATCCGCTATCGTAAGCGTACCGCGGTCAATGGTTTTTTCGGTAACCTTTACTTTAAACACTACCTCGTGATTATCGGTCTTTGCCGTAACCAGAGTTTCGGTATTCGCGACAAGACCTTTTACCTTACCGTTTTCAATGGAAATGTTGTTTCCGTCAAACGTATAGGTAACGTCGCCCTTACCTGCTTCAATCGAAAATACAGGATTGATATCCTTTTCTTCGCCGACGCTTACGGTAATATCGGCAATTGTAAGCGTACCTTTGTCTTTGTTTCCGTCGTCGCATGCCGCAAGAACGGTGAAACACAGAAGACAAACGCAAAGAATAAACAAAAATACTCTTTTCATCTTTTCTCCCCCACTCCAAATTTATCATTTCTTAGTTAATATCTGTCTCTTATACACATCTGACGCTGCCG
>UQSP01000050.1 GCA_900543755.1 uncultured Eubacteriales bacterium | reverse complement strand
TCTACACCCTAGAGTTCGTCGGCAGCGTCAGATGTGTATAAGAGACAGCATTAAGCAATGCTATAATCGCGTTATGAGCGCCTACATAGAATACGTCATATTGGATAATTTTGTTGTGACTTATGCGATAGCGTCGCTTACTTATCGGATTATGTTAAAAAGAGTTTGCTTATTAAGGGCGGCGATAGCGTCGTTTATAGGTACTGCTGTTGCGGTTTTTTATCCTTTTATTAAGGGCGACGCACTTGTGTTAATCATAAAAATTGTGCTGTGGATTGCTCTCAGCCTTATTTTGTTTCTTAAAAAAGAAAAGTTTTTCATGTGCGCTTTGACTTTTTTGAGCCTGACGTTTCTGTTCGGAGGGGTCATGTTCGGTATTGGCTTTATCGTAAGCGGAGACGCGTCTGAAGCACTGCGCCTTAATATGCTTGATTTTCCCGTTTCGGCAATTATTTTAGGCGTATTTTTATGCTGGTGGATTGTTAAAAAAATCTCGGTAAAATTTCACCGTATTCGCGACCTCGGAGGGGTAATTTACGATTTTTCTCTTTCCATATTGGGAAATACCATGAAGTTCAGAGGACTTATGGATACGGGGAACAGGCTTTACGACAAAGTCAGCGGGCTTCCGGTAATAGTTTTAAGCGCAAAAAGTCTGATGGGCAATATTTCCGACGAGCAGTTCAGGATAATGTTTTCGGGGCGCGGCGACACGCTTCAGCCACAGGCTCATTACATGGAGATAAGTACCGTCGCCGGCGGAAAAAACAAAATTTTATTGCTTAAACCGGACGCTTTCGTATTATATTCCGCAAGAGGCGGGAATATATTATATGATGTAATGGTCGGCGTATCTTTTTCGCCCATAAAAGACGCAATAGGCTACGACGCAATACTTCACCCGGCGCTTATCTGAAAACACAAAACAATCGGAATGTCCGAAAACACACAAGGAGATTTATACGCATGAAACTTAAAAAACTGTTTGAATTTATTAAAAAACTTCTGGGCTTTACGGATGAAACCGTACTTTACTACATAACGGGAAACGATGCGTTGCCCGTGCCGCTTTCAGCCGAGGAGGAAGCCGATGCTATCGGTAAACTTGCCGCCGGCGATACAATCGTCAAGTCCACGCTTATAGAGCGCAATCTGCGTCTTGTGGTTTACATTGCCAGAAAGTTCGATAATACGGGCGTGGATACCGAGGACCTCATTTCGGTGGGGACGATAGGACTTATAAAAGCGGTCAACAGTTTTGCGCCCGAGAAAAACATTAAACTCGCAACTTACGCGTCGCGCTGTATCGAAAACGAAATTCTCATGTACTTAAGACGCGTCATAAGAATTAAATCCGAGGTGTCTTTGGACGAACCGCTTAACGTTGACTTCGAGGGTAACGAGCTTTTAATGAGCGACATTCTGGGGACCGACCCCGATCTTGTATCCAAAAACATAGAGAACAGCGTTGAAAAACAACTTTTATGGGAGGCCATCGATAAGCTTTCTTCGCGCGAAAAGACCATTATGGAAATGAGGTTCGGTTTAAGCGGGCAGGAGGAAAAGACGCAGAAGGAAGTGGCGGACATCATGGGCATCTCTCAGTCGTATATTTCACGGCTGGAAAAGAAAATCATTTTCCGATTGAAAAAAGAGATAGCGAAAGCATTATAACGCTATTTTCCGTTTTAAGACATTAAAAAAATGCCGATTCCTATGATAAGGAAACGGCATTTTAGATAATAATCCGATTTATGACATGCTTTTTTTCAGTGCGGATTTTGCGTTTTTTTCAAGCCGTGAAACCTGAGCCTGCGAAATCCCTATTTCTTCGGAAACTTCCACCTGAGTTTTGCCTTCGTAAAACCGCAGCATCAGTATTTCCTTTTCACGCTCGTTAAGCTTGTCTATGGCTTCGCTGATTGAAACGTTGTTAATCCATTTTTCGTCGCAGTTTTTAAGGTCGGAAACCTGGTCCATAATCATCACGGTTTCGTTTCCGTCATGGTACACGGGGTCGAAAAGCGAAACAGGGTCCGAAATCGCGTCCATTGCGTACACAAGGTCGCTTAGCGGCATTTCCAAAGCGGCTGCAACTTCTTCTAAAGTTGCCTCGCGGTTGGTGGCGCTTTCAAGTTCCTGACGGGCTGAAATCGCGCGATATGCCGTATCCCTTATGGAGCGGCTGACCCTGAGCGGAGAGCTGTCGCGTAAAAACCTGCGTATTTCTCCTATAATCATGGGAACGGCGTAGGTGGAAAATCTCAGGTTGAGTTCCGTGTTAAAGTTTTCCATGGCCTTTATAAGCCCTATGCAACCTACCTGGAAAATGTCGTCTACCGATTCTTTCTTGTTGTAAAATCTTTGTACAATGCTAAGCACAAGCCGCATATTTGCAAGAATAAAATCTTCTTTCGCTTTTTCGTCGCCCTTTTGAGCTTTTCTCAAAAGTTCCATCGTTTCGCTGTGATTCAGTTTGGGCAAAGACCCGGTGTCTATGCCGCAGATTTCCACTCTTTTCGCCATGTCTTCCTCCGTAATGTTCGGGTCACCGTCTTACAGCAAGGCGCAATCCGTATTGGGTATTTTGGCGAACTGGACCAGAAATTATACCGGGCAAAAAAAATTTTTTGTAACAACTCCTGTTTTGCGGCATATATATTGTGTACAGACCATGAGTAATATTCAGTATGAAATTTCATTTTCGGAGTTAAGGTGTAAAGAAGTCGTCAACGCTTGCGACGGTCGTAAACTCGGCAAAATCATCGACATTGTTTTTGCGGGCGATACGGGCAAGATAAAGGGCATAGTGACACCTTATCTCAAGCGTGGTTTTTTCGGAAAAGGGCAGGAGGTTTTTATTCCCTGGCGTTGCGTGAAAAAGTTGGGCGAGGACGTTATTATCGTCGACATCAACGGCGCGGATCAGCTTGACAGGCAAACTACCGCTTCGGATGATTGCGGTTGTACGGTAACGCCTCAGGAAGATAATTGCGTCGATCGGAATCCCGATATGCCCAATTGCGACCGCCGCTGCGAAAAATGCATGCTCTTTGATTGCGAGTACCGCTGGAAAAAGTAAGGACGGAGACTTATCTTTCTAAAGCCTCCGTTAAACGTATTTTTAAGTGCGGACAAGCGTTTACTGCCGTCGTAAAGAAGATTTAAGCGCAGAAGTTTATTAAAATCGATAGACTAAAACGGCTAAAACGATTATAATAATTATAAAAAAACAAAAGGTGAATATTTATGAAGTGTATGTATTGCGGATATACCGAAAGCAAGGTAATAGACTCGCGTTCCGCCGACGACGGAAACAGCATTCGCAGAAGAAGAGAATGTCTTAATTGCGGCAGGCGTTTCACGACATACGAAACAATCGAAACCACGCCCGTTCTTGTGGTAAAAAACGACGGAACTCGTCAGCCGTTCGACCCGTCCAAAATTCGCAACGGAATTATAAAATCCTGCGAAAAAAGACCCGTTGCAATACACGACATAGATAAGCTTGTCGCCGATATCGAAAAAAAGGTTTACAATACTCTGGAACAGGAAATTCCTTCGTCGAAAATAGGCGAGTACGTGATGGACGGACTTAAGGAGCTGGATCAGGTTGCGTATATCAGGTTTGCTTCGGTTTACCGCCAGTTCAGGGACGTGACGACTTTTATAGAGTTTATTTCCGAATTCGAAAAGAGAATCAAGGAGTAATAACTTATTTATGACTTTAATGGACGCCCGCACCGACAAGGTTTACAAAGTGATTGAGGTTCACGGCGAGGGCAACGAAAAACGCCGTTTGCTGGATATGGGGTTTACTCCCGACTGTAAAATTTACGTTGCGCACTGTGCTCCTTTCGGCGGAACGATACTTGTAGGACTAAGGGGCTTTTTGGTTGCTTTGCGCGAGGACGCCGCATCGCTTATCGAAATAGGGGAGGCGGACTAAATGGAATATACCATATCGCTTGCCGGCAACCCCAACGTCGGCAAAACAAGTCTTTACAACCGAATAACTCATTCTCTCGAACACGTGGGCAACTGGCACGGCGTTACCGTAAGCGAGGTAAGCAAGACTATAATGTACGACCACCATACCGTAAACATGGTGGATTTACCCGGACTTTATTCTCTTACCATTTACAGTATGGAAGAGGGGATAACGCGCGACAACGTGCTGTCGGGCAAAAACGACCTTATCGTCAGCGTGTGCGAAGTAAACAACCTTTCGCGCAATCTTTATCTCGCGCTTCAGCTTTTAGAGCTTAACGTCCCTTTGGTGCTGGTCATCAACATGATGGACGAGCTTAAAAAACAGGGAAAGGTGCTTAATTACCGCAAGCTGGAATCTTATCTTAAAATTCCCATTATTCCCATGAGCGCCAAGTATCACAGCGACGTGCATCTTTTAATGGACGTTTCCCTCGATTATATCCGCCATTTTCGCGGCAACAAAGTAAAACTTACTTATCTTGACAAACTTCCGCTTCAGGACGTTATGAGTATAATAAGCGCAAATGCATCGAATGCAGGACTTCAGCCGCGGTGGGCAGCCATAAAGGTGCTGGAAAAGGATGAATTCGTGCTGGAAAAACTTGCGCTTAACGACGACCAGAAAAAAGCGTTGGAGGCAATGGGCGACTGGCAGTCGAAAGTCGCGCAGGCGCGATACGAGTTTATCGACATGATTACCGAAGGCGCCGTATCCAAAGCCGTTGTCGACGAACATCGGGAAATGCACGAGCACGTCAGTCACCACGTACCGCTTGAAACCGAACCCGCTAAAAGCGAAGAGACGCTTTACGATAAACACAAGCGTTATCACGATCAGTATAAAAACAATTCCAAACTTTATATGCAGGCTTACAGCCGCATCGATAAAGTGGTGCTTAATAAATATCTTGCGCTTCCCATATTTCTGGCGCTGATGTGTTTGATTTTTTTCGTAACGTTCGGACTTATAGGCAACTGGCTTTCAAATCTTCTGGACTTTTTGATTACCAAGTTTATTTATAAGCCTGTGACGAACGGGCTTACAAGCATAAACTCTCCGCTGTGGATTGTCAATCTTGTGGGAGAGGGCGTAATCCTGGGCGTTCTGGGCGTGCTCAAGTTTTTGCCGCAGGTAGTGCTTTTGTTCTTCTTCCTTGCGCTTATGGAAGACAGCGGTTATATCAGCCGCGTGGCTTTCATGACGGACGGGCTTTTCCGTAAAATAGGTCTGTCGGGCAGATCGGTTTTTACAATGCTTATGGGCTTCGGCTGTTCGGCAACCGCAGTGCTTACGGCGCGCGGACTCGAAGACGATACAATGCGCAAAAAAACGGTAATTCTCACTCCGTTCATGTCATGTTCGGCACGTCTTCCCGTTTATACGGTAGTTGCCGGCGCGTTTTTCGCATCGGGTAAATTTTTGGTTATCTTCGGCTTGTACATTTTGGGCGCGGCGGTTTCGCTGCTGCTTGCCGTAATCTTCGAAAAATGGGTAAAAAATCTTAAAAGCGGAAAGCTGTCTTTTATTATGGAAATGCCGCCTTACCGAATACCCACTTTCGAGAGAGTCATGCAGATAATCTTTCACAACGCAAAAGTCTTTATAGTCAAAGTGGGTACCGTTGTTTTCGCGCTTAACGTGATTGTGTGGATTCTTTCAAACTTTTCGTTTACGCAGGGTTACACGGCGGGCGGCGAAAACAGTATTCTTGCGCTTTTCAGCGGATTCATTGCTCCCGTTTTCACTCCTTTGGGGTTTGGGAATTGGCGCGCGGTTACTTCGCTGTTAAGCGGTTTCGTCGCAAAGGAAGTAGTAGTATCGAGTATAGAATCGCTTGGCGGAGTAGGGGCCGTGTTTACGGGCGAATACGCTTCTCTTTCCGCATTGACGTTCCTTGTATATACGCTTCTATACATTCCGTGTATAGCGACTTTCTCCGCCGAAATAAAGGAAGTGGGCGTAAAGTGGGCGCTTTTCGGATTGGTTCTGCAACTCGCGGTTGCTTATGTTGTCGCGCTTTTGTTCCACACGGCAGGCCTTGCTTTCATAATCAATCCCGGCATTACGGTAGGCGTTATCGTGGTAGCCTTGATTGCCGTTGTGTGCGTTGCCGTGCTTATAAACAGAATCAAAAACCGAGGAAAATGTTCTTGCGGTTGCGGCTCTTGTTCGTACTCCTGCGCAAAACGCGACAAAAAGTCCGTGGAAAAGGACAGCGATAAGGACGGTAAAAACAAATAAAACCGCAAACCTTTGACAAAAGCTTTTAATTTAGGGTATAATATTAAAAGTTAAATATTACTATTAAGGAAAAAGAGATGAAAAGAAAGAAGAAACCCGTTGAAGTTCAGCCTACCGAAGTAAACGAAACGGACGTAAAGAAAAAAAGCAAAAAAACTTGGATTATTTCTATTATCGCTTGTTTTCTGGGACTTTGCGTAATCGCCTTGGGCATTATACTTCCTTTTGCGCTTAGCGACGAGTACACCGATAAAGAAGGTGTTAATCCTTACGCCGTCATGAAGCTTTCCAACGGCATGACGATAAATTACGAAATATGGGAAAACGAGTGCCCTATTGCCGCAACCAACTTCATTTATCTTGCGGAAATAGGATATTTTGACGGAACGATAATTTTCGACAGTCAGAACGGTTGGGTTCGTTTCGGCGGATGGCAGGCGGATTCGTTGCATCGCGGTGACGACAATAAGGAGTTTCTTTCAAAGATTACCGACCGTAAATACGACAAAAGCGACTACAGCAACAATAAATTCGGTTACAGGTTGAAAAACGATACCGCGCGTTCTTCTTATTATGATACCGTCGGCGTTCTTTCTTTCTGCTACGAGCGCAGCGCTACGGAATTTCAGGTTGCCGCGTCTTCGGATTTGTCGCTGACCATTCCCAACGACAACAATCAGGACTGGAAGGTTGCGCCTTTCGGAATGGCGGCGGACAGCGAAAGCATATCCAACATAGTTGCAATTGCCGCGCTTTCCCGCGACGAAACGGGTGAAAAATTCAGACACGATTATTATCGCGCTCCTCTTGACGAGGACGGACTTATCAAAATCGAGTCCGTTAAAATAACCAAAAAGAACAAGGACAAGTGGAAAAACTTTGATTTTATGGAATACGTTAAAGGTGAAAATTCTTCAAACGTTCTTTACAGTTGGTATTCCACAAAAAGGGTTACGGGAACCAAAAGATAAATTTTTTAAATAAACAGGTATAAAAATAAAAAAATTACCGACCATTATCGTGGAGGTAATTTTTTTTATGACAATGGGACTTATCTTGCTGGGCATAATGATGCTCGCATTATTTTTCGAAGTGGGCAGGTCCGCGTTCAGGGGGCTTGGTCTTTCCACGATAGGCGCCTTTATGGTAATTCTGGCGTTTGCGATAGGTATTATCGTTCCCTCGATTTCCTTCGGCGGTGTTTTCTACATGAACGTCGGCGGATTTATTTTACCTATATTAGCCATGTTCGTGCTGCTTGTGGTTCTTATACGCAATAATGCCGTTTTAAGAGGAGTTGCGGCTATGCTTTCCGTAGTTGCGGCGACTGTGGGCTTATTGCTTATCATGCCCGTAAACAACACAGGTATGATTGTGCTTACTTCGTTTGTGCTGGGCCTTATATCGGGCGCACTGGCGTTTATAATTGGCCGTACCCGCGTAGCATCGCTTTTTGCGGTAACGGGCGGCATTGCAGTGGGCGACGTTATATTCTGTCTGCTCGATTATTTTGTAATTACGGGCGGAGCGTTTACCTTAGGCCGGGTAGTAGTGTACAATTCGATTTTCGTCGCGGCGCTTTTTGCGCTTTGTCTTGCGGAAATAGTCGTTATGACGGGCAAAGCTATGGGCGAAGAACGTACCAATAAGCGCAATCTGAATTTCGAAGCGTCCGAAGACCGCGCATTCAAGTCAAAATTATCCGATGACGACGATTACGACCGTTTCGACGACGAATTGTTCTGATAAAAAACTTAACCCTGTACGGACGGCGAAAAGTCGTCCGTTTTTTGTTTTGCGCCGCGCTTATAAAACAATGGACTTTTTCACCGCCTTATGATAAAATAGAAATATGAGCAAAAAACCTTTAGTCGCCGTTGTTGGAAGACCCAACGTCGGTAAATCGACTTTTTTCAATAAAGTGTGCGGAAAGCGCATATCCATAGTTAAGGATACCCCGGGCGTCACTCGCGACCGTATTTATGCGGACGCCGAATGGTGCGGTTATAATTTTACGCTTGTGGACACCGGCGGAATAGAGCTTAAAAGCGAGGACGGAATGTTTAAACACATTCGCGCCCAGGCTGAAGCCGCCATGGAACTAAGCGACGTGATACTGTTTTTCACGGACGCCAAAAGCGGACCTGTTGCTTCCGATTACGACGTGGCGGAAATTTTGCGCCATACTAAAAAGCCCGTATTGCTGGTCGTAAACAAACTGGACAATTTCGACGTTCAAATAACTTACGATTTTTATTCGTTGGGGCTTGGCACGCCTTATCCGATTTCGTGCGAGCAAAGCCTTGGGTTAGGCGACCTTCTTGACGAAGTGGTTGCGCTTTTTCCCCGCCGAACGGAAGCGGAAGAGGAGTTTTCGCTTAAAATTGCGGTGGTGGGACGGCCCAACGTGGGTAAATCTTCTTTGGTAAACAGAATGCTGGGCTTTGACAGGGTAATCGTATCCGACGAGGCGGGTACCACGCGCGACGCGGTAGATACTCAGTTCAGATACATGGGCAAAAGCTATACCATTATCGACACGGCGGGTATGCGCCGCAAACGCAGCATAGAGGATGAAAGCGTAGAGGACTATTCCGTCATGCGCTCGATAAGTGCAATTTCACGCGCAGACGTGGTCATGATTGTGTTCGACAGTTCCGAAGAGATATCGGAGCAGGACGTCAGAATAGCGGGATACGTTCACGAGCAGGGAAAGCCCAACATTATCGTCATGAACAAATGGGATAAGGTGGAAAAGGACGCGCATACGGTGGAAAAATTTAACGATAAGCTTAAAACCGAGCTTGCGTTTATGGATTACTATAAGGCCGTCTATATTTCCGCCGCTACGGGTCAGCGTACCGAAAAACTTATCGGGCTTTGCGACGAAGTGTTCGTAAACGCGTCGCAACGTATTTCTACGGGCGTAATCAACGACGTAATTGCCGAAGCCGTCGCCATGAACGAGCCTCCCGCGCATTCGGGAAGGCGGCTTAAAATTCTTTACGCCACGCAGCCCGAAACCAATCCGCCTAAATTCGTCATATTCGTCAACGATGAAAAACTAGTGCATTTTTCTTACAGAAGATATCTTGAAAATTACTTGCGTAAATCTTTCGATTTTTCAGGCACTCCGATAAAGTTGATATTTAATTCCCGCAAGGAGGATAAGCAGTAATGGCGGTTTACTACATAACCATGGTTGCGCTTATCTTCGGCGCGTATTTGTTCGGCAATATCAACGTTTCGATAATAATTTCGCACTTCAAAAACCGCGACGTCCGTAACGAAGGCAGCGGTAACCCCGGCACAATGAACATGCTGCGCAGTTTCGGTATAAAACTGGGAATTCTTACTCTCGTACTCGACGCTGTAAAAGGTGCTGTCCCCGCGCTTTTGGGCTGGTGGCTCTTGGGAAAAGGAGAAATGTTTTCTTTCGGCACGGATAAAATCGGGCTTTTTATCGGCGGAATAAGCGTTGTACTGGGACATATTTTTCCCGTATTTTATAAGTTTAAGGGCGGTAAAGGCGTTGCCGCGTCCATAGGCGTTTGCTTCGTTGCCGCGCCGATAGTTGCGCTTATTGCTTTTTTGGTGGGTGTGGTATTTATTTTAACGGTTAAAATCGGTTCTCTTACTTCTTTTATTATGACGGGTATTCCGCTTATTTATTGCTCCGTAACCGCCTTTTCGTCCGGAAGAATAATCGAAGGAGTGCTTGCCGCGGCTATTTATGTAATAATCCTGTTGGCGCACCGCTCCAATTTTGCAAGGATTTTCAAAGGCGAAGAAAAGCAGATAATACTGTTCGGCAAAAATAAATCGGCTTCATTAAACAACGTTAAGCCGCCGGCGGAATCGGGGGACGAAAACAACTTACCTGAAGAAAACGAGCAAACCGACAAAACGCAAGACGAAAAAAACGACGCGCAAAAAAGTTAGGACTGGCCCTGACTTTAAAATAAAAACAATTAAATCATAATTTCTCAATCCTCCGGCATATACTCTAATATCAAGCCTTGGAGGATTTGTTTTTAATGGAACAATTTGACATTTATAAAGACATCAGCGAGCGCACCGACGGCGATATATATATCGGCGTAGTGGGACCCGTGCGGGCGGGCAAGTCTACGTTTATAACAAACTTTATGAACAAACTTGTTATTCCCAAAATCAAAAGCAAGCACGTAAAGGAGCGCATGATGGACGAACTTCCTCAAAGCGCCAACGGTAAAGCCATAATGACCACTCAGCCCAAATTCGTACCGGGCGAGGCGGTTTCGGTGAAACTCGGGGACAAAATCGACATCAAGATAAGATTGGTGGATTGCGTAGGCTATCTTATCGACGGCGCCACGGGACATCTAGATAACGATAAACCGCGCATGGTAAAGACTCCGTGGTCGGATGACGCAATTCCGTTTGAGGATGCCGCGGAAATAGGAACCCAAAAGGTTATTTCCGAGCATTCCACTATCGGCATAGTTATGACTTCCGACGGCTCCATCGATACCGATCTTGCCCGCAGTGCTTATGTTGCCGCGGAGGAAAGGGTAGTCGAGGAACTTAAATCGCTGGGAAAACCCTTCGTCGTCATTCTCAATTCCAAAGTGCCCGCTTCGGCAGAAACGGTAAAACTCGGTAAGGCTCTTACGGAGAAATACAATACTCCCGTTTTGCCTATCGACGTTTTGAACATGAGCGAAGACGACATTACAGGCCTGTTTAAGGAAGTGTTGATGGAATTTCCCTTGCGCGACATCGAGGTTAAGCTGGACAAATGGTTGCAGGCGCTTCCGCCCGAAAACGAGATTATTACTTCGCTTACAACCAGACTGCTTGAAAAAGCGCAAAACATGCATAAAATGAGCGATTATACGGCGCTTGATGACATGATGAGCGAAGACGCGGATTTTGCGGGCGTAGCTCTCAACGAGGTGGAGCTTGGAAAAGGTAAAGTTATGTATGAAATTCAGGCAAAACCCGAGCTGTTTTATAAGGCGCTGAGTTCTTCGTGCGGCATGGAAATAAGCGACGATTTTACGCTTATGTCATACATGAAAGACCTCGTTCATGCCAAAAAGGAATACGATAAGTTAAGCGTCGCTCTTGAAGAGGTTAAACGCACGGGTTACGGCGTTGTCGCGCCTTCGCCCGAAGAGATGACTTTGGAGGAACCGCAAATCGTCAAGCAGGGCTCCCGCTTCGGCGTTAAACTTAAGGCTACCGCACCTTCGCTTCATATTATGCAGGTGGATATCGCCGCCGAAGTAAGTCCCGTCATGGGCACGGAGCAGCAAACCGAAGAAATGGTCAAAAATATGCTGGCTTCCTTCGAAAACAATCCCAAAGGCATCTGGGATACCGATATGTTCGGGAAATCCATGCATATGCTGGTAAACGAAGGACTAAACAACAAGCTTAATTCGATGCCCGACGACACCCAGAAAAAAATGCGCAAAACTCTTTCGCGCATCATAAACGAGGGTAAGGGCGGAGTAATCTGCATCTTATTGTAAGATTTGCAACGGAAATAAGGGCAATGCGATTGCTGAATAGTCGTGTAAATTAATAAAAAAAGAGCGCCTTAACTCAGGCGCTTTTTTTCGGTTATTTAATGGGTACAGATTCAACGCTGAAGTGCTCCCGTCGTTTTTTTTATCGCAATAAGCCGCACGCCGTAAGCGATTATAAAAAGACACGGGATTAACGTAAGGATATAAACTTCTGCACTTTCTATCAGAAATCCGAAGACTGTAAATAAAACTAATAAAACTAAACCGGTTACTATAACCGCAAGACTGTAATTTTTTTCATATTTGATTTTAAGTTCGGTTTGTTCGGTTATAATGTTTATTAGCATCAAAGCAAAAACACACAAGCTCAGCAGAATAAACGGAAAGTAAGCGAAAAAGAAATATTGTTTTATTTCTACGATTTTCTCCAAGGTAAGTTGCTGATGCCGCATATAACACGGTTCGTAATCTATGAATACTACGCCGATCATATAATAAGCAAAACAAAGCAGTACCAAAAATACATGCAGCAAATACAACGATATGCGGCTTAATTTATTAAAGTATAATCCGACGTAATCATATAAGCATTTCATGATTTTCCTCCTTGCATAAAAGCAATAAAAAATCGTAAATACTCTTCATTAATTTAATTCTGTCTCTTATACACATCTCCGAGCCCACGAGACATGCGCAGATCTCG
>UQSP01000049.1 GCA_900543755.1 uncultured Eubacteriales bacterium | reverse complement strand
AGATTTCAGGCTGAAAAGCACGTAAAAGCGCAGTTACCGAACCGCGCGCGGAGAAAATGCTTTTTGTACACCGCGTTTTTTACCGTGATTAATATTATATTAACGCTTTTATATGATTGTCAATAAAAAATACGATGTTTAAAAAATATCCGAAAAGTGAAATTATAAACACAATTAAGAAAAAATCAGGACAGCTTTGCGATTTCCTCTACGGGAAGGGCAAGCACGACCGCTCCGCTTTCGCTTCTTACGCCGTGTCGGGCGTTTACCGACTCCATGACGGCGGCGCGTTTGTCTCGGGTGGTGACGATTGCTATTATTTCGCGTTCGGGAGTGAAAGCCGCGCCGAAAAGGCTTTCGGTTTCCTCATTGGAAAACTGCCGTGCGCGGATAAGAGTGCCGCCGCGCGCGCCCGCTTTTTTACAGCACGCCATGACTTCGTCCGCGTAACCCTGGTTTACGGATATGAGAATAAGACTGTATTTTTGTTCGTCCACGGTTTTTTCCTCCGATAAGTTTTTTGCGGTTTTGATTTCCGCGGCTTTTATAAGCAGTCCCGGCGCGGCGCTTAACCTCAGACAGAAAGCAATGCCTTTACTGCCCGTGCCGGCGGAAAGACGGTCGTTTAAGGCGTTCATGACGGCGGCGGCAGAGTCATAAGAGCCAAAACCGAGCACCACGTCTTTTTCCGAATTTTCCAGTCCCAGAATGTCCATGATTTCGGAGCCTGCCGTCCCCTGCCCCATAAAAAGCGACGTCAGGAAAATTCCGTATTCGTAAAACAATCTGACGATTTTGTCGTGTTTGCCGCGTTCCACTACGGCGGCGACGACGCAGGGCGGCTTTAATTGACGGTCCTGATTTTTTTGTGCGGACGCCGAAGCGGATTTTGTCGGGCGCTGAGAAGCGGAAGTCTGTTTTTTACGCATTTAACCCACCTGTCCTTTAATCGAAATACACTATACCGTCGTCGGCTTTGAGCAAAGCGGACTCGAAATTCCGGTCGGAAAGTTTCTTTTTGACTGCGCCCGTAAAGCCCAGAAGCTGAATGGTTACAAGCGGAGTCATCGCCACCATGGCTATTATGCCGAAAGCGTCGGTCATCAGGTCGCCGCCCAAAGCCGAACACGCGCCCATGGCAAGCGGCAAAAGGAACGTCGCGGTCATGGGGCCGCTGGCAACGCCGCCCGCGTCGAAGGCTATGCCCGTGAAAATCTGGGGGACGAAAAAGGAAAGCGCCAGCGCCACGACGTAACCGGGAACGAGAAACCACAGCAGCGAAATACCCGTAAGAATACGCAGCATGGCAATGCCCACCGACACGGCAACGCCCAGCGACAGAGCAATGCCCATTGATTTTTGCGAAACTCTGCCGTTGCTTACCTCCTCCACCTGTTTTTTGAGGACGTGGACGGCGGGCTCGGCGGCGACGATGAAATAGCCCACAATCATTCCCACGGGAATAAGCAGCCACTTGTAAACGCCCGACGACATCATGGTTCCCAGGAGGTGGCCTACGGGCATAAAGCCCACGTTGACGCCCGTAAGAAACAGCACAAGTCCGAGGTAAGTGTAAAGAAAGCCGCTTATTATGCGGATAAGCTGATGCTTTTTGAAGCGTTTTGTAATCAGCTCGAAAAACAGGAACAAAACTCCGATGGGCGCAAGCGCGACGATGACTTCCCCGAAGTAATCGGGAAACGCGTAGACGAAGTACCTTGCCGCGTCCTTGACGGTCACGATGTCGGGGACGACTACTTCCGCGGGCGTGACTTCCCCGGGGTTATAGACTATGCCCAGAATAAGCACCGAAAGAATGGGACCGACGCTGCACAAAGCCACCGTGCCGAAGCTGTCGGACCCCGCGTCCTTGCCGTTTTTGACTGAGGCAAGACCTATGCCCAACGACATAATGAAAGGTACCGTTATCGGTCCGGTTGTTACGCCGCCCGCGTCGAACGATACGGGGATAAAGTTTGCGGGCGCAAAAGCGGTCACTATAAAGGCCGTTGCGTAAAAAAAGATAAGCACATACGAAAGCGGCAGCTTTAAAGCGGTACGCAGCAGCGAGAGCACGAGGAAAAGTCCTACGCCCGCCGCCACGGACAATATTATGACGGGGTTTTCTATGGCGGGGACCTGGTTTGCAAGTACGGTCAGATCGGGTTCCGCCACCGTGACGAGAACGCCCAGCAGGAAACACAGCAAAACGGGAACGATGCGGCTCCTGGATTTAGCCATCGAAGCGCCTATTCCTTCGCCCATGGGTATCATGGACATATCCACGCCCAGCGTGAAAAAAGACATTCCCACTATAAGCAAAAGCGCGCCGAACAAAAACAGCACGACGGGTCCGGGCGTAAGCGGAACGAACGTAACGGACAGAATAAGCACTATCGCCGCGACGGGCAGTACCGATTTTAACGCCTCGGCAAATTTTTGTTTTAAATTGAGGGAAATTTCAAAGTTTTTCATATCGTCATTAAATTAAAGAAAGTTTATTAAGGCAGGCGGAATCAGAAAGGTATGGCTTTTCCTGCGAGGTATTTTTTGTATTCGTCGTCTCGTCATTAAATTAAAGAAATTTTATTAAGGCAGGCGGAATCAGAAAGGTATGGATTTTCCCGCGAGGTATTTTTTGTATTCGTCGTCGTGGCAATTCCCGAAAGACGCGATAAGGTTGCAGAACGCGCCTTTGCCGCCGTCCGAACCCGTTTTAAGGATACAGTTATCCTTTGCGTCGGGTCTGAAAGCCACGGTGAAACCGGAAACGAGCGCGTCGAAATTTTTTTCGGCGTTAAACGCGATGTGCGGCGCGGACTGCGACGTATACCACAGGCAGAAGCAGTCGGTGTATTTGCCGGGCAGGGCGTTTTTGCCCGTAAAAAAGCCCGTGGAAAACTGGTCGCTGTAACAAAAACTGTAAAAATTATTGCCGCCCGTATCGTAAAAGCCGCAGGAATCGGGGAAAAAGGCAAAGTCACCCGTAAAAAGCGGATGAATGTTTCTTAAACTGTTGCCCTGGCTTAAAATTTTAACCCCCGTGCGCACGTTTGCGATGCGCATATTCGTAAAGGTGTTGTCATATCCTTCGATAAGCACGCCTACGGAATCGAACGCGCCGTTTCCCACGATGTTGACGTGGTTTATGTCGGCGTCGGAGGAGCCGCTGTTGGCGCCGTGCTTAACGTGAATACCCACAAGCGCGTTTTTAACGGAAACGTCTGAAATAAAAGTTTCCCTGCCGCCGTCTATGGAAACGGCTTTTGCCCTGCCGCTTCCGTCCACGATGCCGCCGCGCAGCGCATAGTTGCTGCCCGGCAAACGGATATTGTTGGCGGCGCATTTTCCGCCCAGACGAACCATCGCCTCTTCCCCGCAGAAATCGTCCGCGGCGCGAAGAACGGCAAAGTCAGATAAAACCAGACTTACGCTTTTTAAGGGGTCGGCGGGAGTTGCGACGGGCTTTGACAGCAGATATTCTCCGTCGGGAAAGAAAAGCGTGCGGTTGGGATTAAGGTCTATAATCTTCTGTAAAGCGTCGGACACGTCTTTCCCGGAGTGTTCGCCCAATGCGTCGGCAACGTTTAACAAGCAGGAGGAATTATATTTTTCGTCCATAAAACCTACTCCTTTTAATAAAAAGAAAATTCTCCGCGCGCAGAAACGGCAAAATTAAATTACAAACCGCCGCACGCGACTTTTTACGCAGATTTTATTAATTGTGGGTATTAATACGTCGGTACGTCAAAATACGGGCAACGATGTTTTACTGCGGGATTTCAATCCGCTTTCAGAAAAACGATTAAGCGTTTTTTCCGTTGAAACGCAAGCCGTTGCACAGGTTAAACAAAACGCTTATAAAAACAAAAAAGGTTTTTTCCGCCGCAGTCTTTTATGGAAACAGCCTTAAAGAAACCGTAATTGTTATAATATCGGTTAATAGTATGTTTAATGAAGCATAATTCGTTGTAAAGGGCAATGGAAAGACTTAAATAAACGCGAATATGCCTGACAAAAAAACTTAAAAGACTAAACCGTTTTAATCGGAAAACGCCCCGCCTTTAAGACGGGACGTTTTATTCTCCTATCAGTTAAAAAGATCTTTGTAAGCTTTGCCGAATTTAAGCGAAGGAGCTTTGCTCGCTTTGATTTTGACCTTTTCGCCGGTGAGAGGATTGATGCCGTCTCTTTCGGGTTTGGACTTAAGCTCGAAAGTTCCGAATCCTGCAAGCTGAATTTTATCGCCTTCCTTAAGAGCGTCCGCGACAACTGCCGTCATGGCGTCGAAAGCTTTGCCCGCGTCCTTGTCGGTGATACCTGCCTTTTCGGCTATTGCCTTAATAAATTCCCCTTTGTTCATAAGATACCTCCAAAAAGTATAATACCAATTATAACACAATGCGGTTTTTAAGTCAATACGTTAAAACAAATAAAATCGGCGTAAAGCGCGCAAAGGGGCTTTTTTTGACGAAACAGAGCGTTTTTTATGTTCGGCATAAAGATTAAGGTAAATCATCGGTTTTTAAAAAGCCTTTATGTGACTTAAAACAGCGCGTTTTTTTACGGCGGAAAGCTTTTGCTTTTAGTCGGATAAAGAGATTTTCAAGCCGGTTTTTAACGGTAAAACCGAACGGCGTGAAACAGAGGGCGTAAAACCCATAACATGCAGGCTGCGCGAAAAATGCTTTTATAAAAACGGTAAAACCCGCAGTTTAAGGCTTTAAAAGCGTAAGAGCGACAAGAAAAATCACTCCAGCTCGAACGCGCCGGTGTAAAGCTGATAATACTGCCCCTTAAGGTCGAGAAGCTGGCTGTGGGTGCCGCGCTCGATAATTCTGCCATGGTCGAGAACTATGATGACGTCGGAGTTTTTGACTGTGCTTAGTCGGTGCGCGATTACGAACACCGTTCTGCCATTCATGAGGTTATCCATACCGCGCTGAACGATGGCTTCGGTACGTGTGTCGATACTGCTTGTCGCCTCGTCCAGAATCATGACGGGAGGGTCGGCAACCGCCGCGCGCGCAATGGACAGCAGCTGACGCTGACCCTGGCTGAGGTTTGCCCCGTTGCCCGTAAGCATGGTGTTGTATCCGTCGGGCAAACGCCGTATAAAGTCGTCCGCACCCGCAAGAGAGGCGGCGGCGATACACTCTTCGTCGGTGGCTTCCAGCTTGCCGTAGCGTATGTTTTCGAGGACGGTGCCCGTAAAGAGAGTGGTGTCCTGAAGCACCATGCCCAAAGATTTTCTTAAAGAGCTTTTCTTGATTTTGTTAATGTTGATGCCGTCGTAGCGGATTTTGCCGTCGGCGATGTCGTAGAAACGGTTGAGAAGGTTGGTAATCGTGGTTTTGCCCGCGCCCGTCGCGCCCACGAAAGCCACCTTTTGCCCGGGTTTTGCGTAAATACTGATGTCGTGAAGGACGGTTTTACCCTCCTCGTAAGCAAAATCCACGTCAAAAAGCCTTACGTCGCCCGCAAGCGGCGTGTAAGTAACGGTTCCGTCGGCGGCGTGAGGATGCTTCCACGCCCAGCAGTGAGTGTTTTCCTCGCACTCGACAAGCTTGCCGTTTTCCTCGCGCGCGTTGACCAACGTAACGTAACCGTCGTCCGTTTCGGGCTTAGCGTCCATAAGGTTGAAAATTCTTTCCGCGCCGGCAATGCCCATGACTACGGAGTTTACCTGGTTGGAAACCTGGTTGATGTTGCCCGCAAACTGTTTGGTCATGCTTAAGAAAGGCACGACTATGCTGACGCTTATGACAAGGCCCGAAAAGCTGATATTGGGCGCGTTAAGCGCGAGAAGAATGCCGCCCACCACCGCGACCAGCACGTAAAGCACGTTGCCGATGTTGTTGAGTACGGGCATTAAAATGTTGGCGTATTGATTTGCTTTGACGGATTCGCGGTAAAGCGCCTCGTTGCACTTTGCAAAATCCGCCTCGCTTTCCTTTTCGTGGCAGAAGACCTTGACGACTTTCTGACCGTTCATCATCTCCTCGACAAAACCCTCGGCTTTACCAAGCGCGGTTTGCTGACGAAAGAAGAATTTTGCGGAGCCGCCGCCCACCTTTTTGGTAACCGTAAGCATAATCACCACTCCGAAAAGCACAACCAGCGTCAGCCACAGCGAGTAATAAAGCATTATGATAAACACCGTAAGCGAAGTTATGCCCGAAACCAGCAGCTGCGGAAAGCTTTGGGAAATCATCTGCCTTAAAGTATCGATATCGTTGGTGTAATGGCTCATGATGTCGCCGTGAGTGTGAGTGTCGAAAAACTTTATGGGCAGTCTTTGCATGCCGTTGAACATCTTGCAGCGCAGTTTTTTAAGCGTTCCTTGGGTGATTACCGCCATAAGCTGGCTGTAAATCAGGCAGGAGATAAGCGACAAAACGTAAAACACGGCAAGAATTCCCACAAGCAGCATGATTTGCGAAGCAATTTGGCTCCAGTCGCCGCTTTGCCAGTTGGCTTCCACCACTTCTATTACTTTCTGCATGAAAATCGAGGGGACGGCGCTTACTATCGCGCTGAAAATTATGCAGAATATGGTCACGGGAAGCAGCACGGGATAGAAGGAAAACAGAGTTTTGAATACGCGTCCCACGACGTGCTTTCTTGATTTTTTGTTATTCATTGTCGGTGCCCGCCTTGTTTTGAGAAGTATAGATTTCGCGGTAGATGACGTTATTTTTTATAAGCTCTTCGTGAGTGCCCACAGCGTTTATCCTGCCGCCGTCCATTACCACTATTTTGTCGGCGTCCTCGACCGACGAGGTGCGCTGAGCGATTATGAACTTAGTGGTTTCGGGCAGGAATTCGCGGAAAGCTTTTCTTATTTTTGCGTCGGTTTTCGTGTCCACCGCGCTGGTGGAATCGTCCAGAATGAGAATTTTCGGGTTTTTCAAAAGCGCGCGCGCAATACAAAGCCTTTGTTTTTGTCCGCCCGAAACGTTGGTTCCGCCCTGCTCGATATAAGTGTCGTAGCCGTCGGGGAACTGCGAAACGAATTCGTCTGCGCACGCAAGCTTGCAAGCCTCCACAAGCTGAGCGTCTGTGGCGTTTTCGTTGCCCCAGCGCAGGTTTTCCTTGATTGTGCCCGAAAACAGCTCGTTTTTCTGCAGCACCACCGCCACCTGGTTGCGAAGGGAGGGAATGTCGTAATCCTTGACGTTGACGCCGCCCACTTTGACTTCTCCCTCCGTGACGTCGTACAGTCTGCAGATAAGATTGACAAGCGACGACTTGCCGGAGCCCGTTCCGCCGATGATGCCCACGGTTTCGCCCGACTTTATGTGAAGGTCGATGTCCGAAAGCGCGTTGCGTTCGGCTTTTTTGGAATATTTGAAATTGACGTGGCAGAACTCGACCGAGCCGTCTTTAATCTCGTAAACGGGATTATCCGTGTCGTGTATGGTGGGTTCCTCTTTAAGAATTTCCACTATGCGCTGTCCCGACTCCATTGCCATGGTTATCATGACGAACACGAAGCTGAGCATCATAAGACTGCTGAGCATCATGAAACCGTAGCTTAAAAGCGCGGAAAACTTGGCAACGTCCAGCTTTGCACCCATGGAAGTGACGATTATGTAGGAGCCGAACGACAGCACGAAAACCATTACCACGTAAAGACAGAACTGCATAAGCGGATTGTTGAACGCCAGGATTCTTTCGGCTTTGGTGAAATCCTTGCATACGTCTTCCGCCGCCGCGCCGAACTTTTTCTGTTCGTAATCTTCGCGCACGAAGGATTTGACCACGCGCATGCCTTTGACGTTTTCCTGCACGGAATTGTTAAGGTTGTCGTATTTTCTGAACACTTTTTTGAAAACGGGCATCGCCTTGAAGATTATGGTCATCAGCCCCGCCAGAAGAAGCGGAAGAACCGCCATGAATATCCATGCAACCTGACCGCCCGTAACAAACGACATGACGAACGCGAAAATCATCATGAGCGGCGCGCGTATTGCCGTGCGGATAATCATCATATATGCGTGCTGAACGTTGGTCACGTCCGTCGTAAGACGCGTAACCAGCGACGAAGTCAGAAATTTATCGATGTTTTCAAAGGAAAACAGCTGGATTTTGTGATAAATGTCCCTTCTCAGGTTTTTCGCCAGTCCGCATGAGGCTATTGCGCAGGTGTAACCCGCCAGCCCGCCGAAAAGCAGGGACAAAAGCGCCATCACGACCAGGATTCCGCCGTACTTTAATATTACGTCAAGTCCCGCGCCCATGCGTATTTTGTCCACAAGCAAGGCAATCAGAAAGGGAATGATACACTCGATTACCACTTCCAAAGATACCAGTATCGGGGTCGCCACTGCGGACTTTTTGTATTCCCCTATACTTTTGGCTATCTCTTTAACCATAATTTAAGCTCCTTAAGTTTCTTGTAAAATAAAAAAGTTTTATGTAAGCGGCGAAACTTTTTTGCGTCCTGCGTTTTTATCGGTAAACGGATTGAAGCACGTTTATAAACAAGGCAAAAAGTTTTGCGTCGGTGTTTTTTCTTTTAAATATGTGCGGCTGAGTTAAACGGAAAGACTTTATCGCGAAACGCATGAAACCTAAAACAACGTTAAAACGCGCCACGCATAAATCGGGGTTAAAACGCGTCCGTACGCGTTTTCGGGCTAATGAATACCGGTTTTTCCGCCGCGCGAATCAGGGAATTTTATTTCCGTTTTCACGAAGCGGAAAGATTGCGTATCATGACGACGGCAATGCGCAAAAACTCCTCGATTTCGCTTTTCGTAAGTCCTTTTGCCAGCTGCGCCTCGTTACGGGCAATGTTGTCCTCGATTTTTTTCATAAGCACTACGGCTTTGTCGGTAAGCGTTATCTTTTTAAGCCTGCCGTCGTTTTCCACGTCCGACCTTGTTATCATGCCCTTTTTTTCCAAAAGCTCCAGATAGCCGCTGGCAGTTGCACGCCTCATGCCGAATTCGTTTTCGATATCGCGGGAACAGCAGTCGCCCTTAAAATTGTATATGAAAAACATTATCACGCCTTGCATACCCGTAGTATGCTCGCTGGGGTTGTTGTTTTCCATATTGCGCTTTATGAGATTGTTAAGCTTGCTTACCGCTTTTCTCACGTCCACGGCTCGTCTACCTCCCCGAAACTCAATGCAGGATTGTTAGGTTACTTACAAATATTAAACTCTTTCAACGCGAATGTCAATTGAATTTGTGTGATAAAATCGTGAAAATTGTTTTGTTTTAATGTAGTAATAATCAGAAAAAAAGACGTAAAAAAACCGCAGCAAATAAAGCCGCGCCGGTTTGCAGGATTTTACGGCAATTAAATCGCGCACAATAAAACCGCGGCGGAAAACCGCGGCCCACGAAAAAAGCGTAAACTTTAATGTTTTATCGGGAAGATATTCCGGCGGCAGTACCGAAATAAGATTAGTCGTGTGGACGTAAAAGGCTGTTTTTAAGGCCCATTTAGCGAGAAAGCTAAATGAGTTAACTCACATACAGAGAGCAGAAATAATATTTATCTTACAATAACTGAACAAAAACAAAAACGCCTTTACTTAAAGCGCAAGGACGGTAAGCAAAAAGCGTTTACGTTTTATTGAATATTAGACTTTTTGTCGGGGTAAGTCTTTTCTCAGCGGCTTAAAAGATTAAGCGGCCAAAAACGAAGAAACCACTTCGCCGACGGCATTGTAAAGCTGAGTCGTGCGGGCGTTAACCACAACGGGGGAAACGGAATAATATTCGGAAGAAATTTCTTCGTCCTCCGCTTCGTTACCCACGCGGGAATCAAGGTAGAACACGATTTCCAGCGTGCCTATCTCGTTATTGGAATTTCCCACAAGCACTATTGCGCGGTCGTAAGTAAGTTCCTCTCCTTCAACGGTTACGGTTTTAGCCTCCGAAAACACGAACACGAGTTTGTAAAGAGTGTCGGTCGCGGCAACCGAAGCGATATCTTCGGCGGCGATTTCCACGCGGCTTTCCTTTGTTTCGCCCTCTTTGACTTCGGTTTTGAACTTATAGGATACCGATGCCTTTCCCTCGAGTATGCCTTGCATTACGGAAAAAGAGGTTTCGTCGATAGCCTTGTCGAGTTTTGCCTTTTGGTCCGCTTTGTCGGCGGTGATTTCGATACGGTCGGAGGAGGACAGGTTGTAAACCTCCACTCTGTCGTAACCGTCAAGCGTTTTGACGGGGTCAAGGCTGACGAGGCAAAGCACCAGGACTGCCACGGCGAGAACTGCGACTACGCAGGCGACGATTATTATCGTTTTTGATAATGCCTTTTTCATTGTTTGCTCCTGTTATTATTAATCTTTAATTGTTGTTTTTTTGTAAACCCGTGATTTTTTTCGGTTAAGCCGCGGCTTTAAAACCCTGATATGCCTTTCGGTTAAGGCCGGCCTAAGGCATTTCGTCCGCAAAATACACGCAAAGTTTTCTCGTAAAACTTTCGCCCGTTACCCGATTGTTTTATCAGCGAAAGGATTGCCCCGTTGACTTTAATATATAAGTCGTGCTGCCGGGAACGGAATCAAACCGTAAAAACGAATCGAGGTAAAAGTCCGAAAATGCTTTGACGCCCTTAAAGAACCTTTAAGCTTCCGAGCGAAAAGCTAAATCGGCTTTCGGGTAAACGGTCGCGTCTTTAGGGCGAAATAATTGCGCTTCAGACGTTGCCTTCTTTAAGTGCGGCCTGTTTTTTCTCGTATTTAGCGTTAAGTCTTTCCTTAAGCTCGTTTTTCACTTCGTCGGCGGACGCGCCTTTCATAATCATGTCCACCTCTTCGGTGTAAATCGTTTCGCATTCCAAAAGCACGCGAACCATGACGTCCATCACCGCGCGGTGAGTGCCCAGAATTTCGACGGCTTTGGCATGAGCCTCGTCCAGAATTTCGGAAACTTCCTTATCGATTTTTGCGGCGATTTCCTCGCTGTAAGTATGGGTGGACTGGTAATCGCGGCCCAGGAAAACCTCCTGGTTAGAGCCGTAATAAACGGGACCGAGGTCTTTGCTCATGCCCCACTCCATGACCATTTTGCGCGCAATGCCCGTTGCCTGTTTGATATCGCCCACGGCGCCTGCGGAAACATCCTCGATGACAAGCTCCTCTGCGGCCCTTCCGCCCATGGACATGGCAAGATTGGACTTAAGCTTGTTGACGGTGATATGGTCGTCGTCGTTTTCGGGTCGGGTCATGGTGTAGCCCGCCGCCTGACCGCGGGGGATTATGCTGATTTCGTGTACGGGGTCGCAGTGCGGCATACAGCGCGCGACTATTGCGTGACCCGCCTCGTGGTAAGCGGTGATGCGCTTATCCACTTCGGTAACGAGCCTGGATTTTTTCTGCGGGCCCATGACGACCTTGTTGATGCCTTCGTAAAGGTCTTCCATGGTTATCTTGCTGCGGTTGTCGCGTGCGCAGAGAATTGCCGCCTCGTTGAGAAGGTTAGCTATATCCGCGCCCGAAAAACCGCTTGTTATGCGCGCCAGAACCTGGAAATCCACGTCTGAAGCCATGGGTTTGTTGCGCGCGTGGACCTTGAAAATAGCCTCTCTTCCGCGCACGTCGGGGATGTTGACGTAAATCTGACGGTCGAATCTGCCGGGACGGAGCAGCGCGGGGTCGAGAATGTCCGCGCGGTTGGTCGCCGCCATGACTATAATGCCGTCGTTGGTGGCAAAACCGTCCATCTGGACAAGCAGCTGGTTAAGAGTCTGCTCTCTTTCGTCGTGACCGCCGCCCAGACCTGCGCCGCGCTGACGGCCGACTGCGTCGATTTCGTCGATGAAGATAATGCAGGGCATGTTTTTCTTGGCGGTGTCGAAAAGGTCGCGAACGCGGCTTGCGCCCACGCCCACGTACATTTCCACGAAGTCGGAGCCCGATATCGAGAAGAACGGAACGTTTGCTTCGCCTGCAACGGCCTTTGCAAACAGAGTTTTACCCGTGCCGGGAGGGCCTACGAGCAGAACGCCGCGGGGAATTTTTGCGCCGACCGCGGTGAACTTTTGCGGCGACTTAAGAAATTCCACGATTTCCTTAAGTTCTTCTTTCTCCTCTTCCGCGCCCGCAACGTCGGAAAATCTTACCTTGATGTTTCCCTGAACGTTGGCACGCGATTTACCGAAGTTCATCGCCTGCTTGTTGACGCCGCCCATCGAGCGGAAAAGAATTATGGCGAAAACGACCAGCAGGACGAAACCGATTATGGGTATAATGGTCGACCAGATGCTGCCCGCGTTTCTGTCGTTGAAGTATAGCTGAATGTCCGCTCCGTCCCCGTTGTTGGCGTTGTAATAAGTGACGTAACCCGAAAAAGAAAGCTCGCCCGTGGCGTCGCTTACAAACCAGTTGTTGACGTTTTGCTGAATTTTAGCCTCGTAACCGTAAGTTTTTTCACCTGTCAGTTTGACGGAAACTATGTCGTTGTTTACGGATATTTCCGCGACTTTGCCTTCGTCGATAAAGTTCTTGAGTTCCGTGGAAGAAATTTCCTTCGACGTGTTGCGGAACAGGAAAAACATTCCTATCACGGCGAAAACCGATAAAACGATTATTACGGTAATCAGGCCTTTGGTACTTGATCTCAAATTAATTTAACCTCCGTAGTCGGGCGCCGACATATTGAATTTTGCCTCGGTCCGACATGATCATTGGCGCTTGCGGGCTTTTAACGACGCTCTTACCTTGAGACGCTAAAAGAAGAACGGATTTTCCCTGTCGGTTATTTTTTCCGTTTTAACCGCTATTCGACATTATAACACATGCAAACCTTTATTTCAAGCGAAATTCAAATAATATTGTTAAATCCGAGTGAATTTTTTGTGTCATAAAGGCGTTCTTTGTCCTTAATAAGGGCGTTCTTTGCCCGAAGCGCGCTCGTCTTTCATACTTTAGCTTTTGCCCCTCAAGGTAATTTAATACTTGTTAAGCGCCCTTTTTGAATATATTTTTGTCCGATTAACAGCGTTTTTATAGAAGGCGGTATCAGCGGCAAATATACAAGGATTAAAATTAAAGACTGTCGGTTGATTCGTATAACCCGTCATGGGGCTATAAAGCGCGTAAACTGCGCCTGTATGTCCCCTGGCATGTCATCGGGAAATAAACCAACAGCGAGTTACAAAGCGAACAAACAACAATAAAAAACCCCGTAAATACTGACTGCTTATACTCTGCGCTATACGAGTTATATACCTTCGGACATTACGTCTCATTAGGAATACGACACTATATGCGTGGTTGCACGGCGAGCAATCTATTTCCTTATGTACTCGTTGCCCATATTTATACTTTGTGTCAAGTGCAAGATTGCACGGCGCATTTCCCTTAAGTGTTGTTGCGCGGCATCGGGAAAATAAACCAACAGCGAGTTATAAAGCGAACAAACAACAATAAAAAACCCCGCAAATACTGACTGCTTATACTCTGCGCTATACGAGTTATATACCTTCGGGCATTACGTCTCATTCGGAATTAAGGATATCCTATACACGCGGAGTTACACGGCACGAGAACTACAACAAAAAGCCCTTATGTATTCGTCACCCATACTATAACCTGCGCTTACGGGGTTACACAGCTTATAAACCTGTCTCTTATACACATCTCCGAGCCCACGAGACATGCGCAGATC
>UQSP01000048.1 GCA_900543755.1 uncultured Eubacteriales bacterium | reverse complement strand
GAGATCTGCGCATGTCTCGTGGGCTCGGAGATGTGTATAAGAGACAGAAATATATGAACGGCATTTTAATTATCTGAAATTTTCGTTTTATTGCGTGGAAGGGAATAAAATCGAAAAAATTAATTTAAGGAGTATGGTTATGAAAAAAATTGTAAAGGCTTTGGCACTTGGCGCCATGCTGATTGCGGTCGTAATATTACCTTTTACGGCCTGCAGCAATACGCCCGTTGCCGCCGGCTTCGCTTTACCGCATTATAACGGTATGAGCGATGACGGACTGTATGACGCCGGTAATTTCTACCTTAACGAACTTCGTACGGTAGGTGCGGACCCCGGCGCAATTTACTGCTCGGTAGAAGACATTACCGATTCGTTTAACAAGTCGAAAGCTACTGCCCTTGCCATGAATCCTTCTTTAACCGAGGAGAAGTGGGAAGAAGAAAACGGCGATCTCAATTATTGGATTGACGAGTATGCAAACGCTTTTTACATGATTGTTACAAGTTTCACCGGTTCTGTTTCCAACGAGGTTAAAAGTGAATACGAGTCTGTTCAGGGTGCGTATATGCTTTATAAGTCGTATGACCTTACCGATTGGGATATTGCAGGAAGAATTGACGGCTATGCGATAAACGTAAGGTCCGACGCATGGTCTAACGGTACGTACTGGGCGCCCGAATTTATACGCGACCCCGTTTCGGGAAGATATTTTATTTTTGCAAGCGCTCAGTCCAAAAACGGTAACGCGAGCACGGAATATTTCCCCGGTACAGGTACTTATTACAATATGCTTTACGGCATAATCGCAATGTCCGATAATCCCATCGGTCCCTATGAACTTGTTTCCAACGAGGATTATTACGCTACTATTGCCGCTTACGACGAAAACGGAGAAATGGTCGTAAACGAAAACAATGAGGTTATCGGGCTGGACGGAAGCGTCATAACCACAGTCAACGATAACGGTAACATACTTAATAAAAACGGCAACATCGTCACGCGAAATACACCCCCTATGAACTTCGGTCTTTACGTCGATCAGATTAAAGAATTATATCCTTTCTCTGACTTAAGTCCCGGTCAGACCCATCAGACTGCGGTATGGCCCTGCATCGACTTTAACCCCGTCATCATGGATAACGGCGATATGTATGTGTATTTTTCACAGCACGTCAGCGACATAAATGCAGGCAACCATATCTGGGGCGTAAAGATGAAAGATATGATTACGCCCGATTACAGCACGCTGACCTTCCTGGCGTCGCCTAACTATTCGATAGAAAAATATACTCCCGAAGAAGTTGCTTCTTTAAGCGAATCCCAGATTAAACAGGATTTCTTCGCTTTCGGCGGCGGAGCAAAAACTACTTACGAATTCGGCGGATATTATTACAAGAAAATACCTACCGAAATGAGCGAAGGAAGCATTAACGAGGGTACCGAGGTCATTCAGCACGGAGATAAGTACTATCTTACTTATTCGCCTTACGGATACGGTAACCGTGCATACGCCGTACGTCAGGCGGTGGGCGACAGTCCCTTGGGACCCTTCACGAAATTGGGAGCAAAATATAACCCCGTTATGGGCATTAACGCCACAAACGACTATATGGCGGGCACCGGACACCATTGCTTTATAAAAGCGGGCGACGAGCTGTTCATTCTTTATCATGCGTTTTATAACCCCATAGAAAATTCGCCTAACGGCGGCTTCTTGGGCCGCGCGATAGGTGCGGACAGGGCTCAGTTCATGTATAACGAAGAGCTGGGTTACGATATCCTTTACGGTAACGGTCCCACATATTCGTTCCAACCGCTTCCCGATGTTGCGTCCGGCATGACAAACGTTGCCAAAAACGCTAAAATAAAGGTATCCGGCGACGAAAATACCGCCAAATACCTTAACGACGGCTTGTTTACGGTTCAGGATTTCACCTTCCCGTGGGAATATGTTGACGCAAACGAAGACCAGAAAGGTACTACCATAACGCTTACATGGGATACTCCCGTGGAAATCAAGTCGTTTATCATTTATAATTCGCAAAACTATTTCTACGCTTTCGATAAGGTTGATCTTGTAAGATTTAAACTTGCCGAAAAACCCGCTTGGTATAATCTCAAAGATTACAATGATTACTGCTATATCGAAAATCTTGAGTGCAACCCCGAAAACGTTGAGGAAAACGACTTTTTCATGCGCCAGGGCGGCGGTGCCCTTGCGTCTTTCGATAACATTAAAGTTACCGAGATGACAATTTATATCAATTCCAAATACACCACCGAGGCCGAGGAACTGGACGGCAGCTTGAATTACGCTATCCGTGTTTCTGATATCTTCGTCATGGGTAAGGAGGTGAAATAATCATGAAAAAAAGATTTAAAGTTATAATCGCGGTTTTGTTGGCGCTTTCGATATCCGCTTTTGTACTTGCTGCTTGCAGCGGTGATACTAATGCAGACAAAATCGATTCAAGCGAGCTTGGCGGTTACGATTACTCTCAGGAAGCTGCTTTCGGTGAAGTTCCCGACGAAAACGTCCGTATCGACGGCGTTCTTGACGAGGACCTTTGGAAAAATCTTAATTACATGCGCCATACCGATCCGGCAAGAGAAGGCGTAACGATAAACGTTACCACTCATTTTTCGGAAAAAGGACTTTATATCGGCGCTTACTCCAATGACAAAAAAATCTATTGGAACGGTAAAAACTATTATCACTGGAACACTCATTTCGTTTTCAGAATAGCTTCAGGCAATACCACTTCTTATTCTCAGAACGTAAGAGAAATTCTTATCGACGCCAACAATGTGTTCCCCGGTTCCACCCGCGTCAACGCTAAAAGTGCGGTGCTCGGAGAAGGTGTCAATACAGGTCAGTCCGACGGTTTAAGCGTCGAGATGTTCCTTACCTGGGACGCAATCGGAATAAAACTTGCAACGGACGGCGAGGGGAACGCAATTCTTCCCGAAAATATCAAACTTTATTGGAGATATCGTTTCGTAGAAAACAACAACGGCACCAACTCCAAAGCTTACGACTCCAGAAATACTTTTGATTATAACGCTGGCGAGATGGGCAATTATGCTTTATACGGTAAAGACGGTTTTATCTCCGCAGATAAAGAGGGGGCCGTAATCGGCGACGCTTTTAACGGCGTGTCGAAGTCTGCCGGCTGGGATGTCAGCCGTGAATCCGAAGGCGTGGTTAAGTCAATAAATCCCGCTTATCAGGGCATTTTCTTCAAACAAGCTTATGCTTCGTCTTTTGTTATGTCTGCCAAGATAAGACCCATAAAAGGGCTTACCGGCAATATCGGTGCGAAAGCAGGCTTATTGATGTATAAGAATAATAATGAATACCGTGCTGTCACTCTTGACGTAAGCAACGAAAACAGAAGCGGCGACAAACTTGTTTCCGATAAACTGTTTGCCGTGACCCATTATCCGAGTGATATTTATACGCTTTTGCCCCTTAATTCGGGAAACAATATCGAATATTCTCAGGACGAAACTCTTGCCGAATTGACTGTGATTAAAGACGGCGCAACTTTGTATTACGTTGTAAACGGTAAGCTTGTGTATACCGAACAGCAGTCTTATATTTCGGATAAAGTCGTGGCAGGTTTCTATGCTTCTCACGCAGAGGTGGAGTTTACCGATTATTCGTTTACAAGTTATGATTCCAACCCCGAGGGTATAAATGCGGAAATTGCCAAGTACGCTTATAAAATAACCGTTCCCGGCATAAACGACGTAACCGGCGGTAATATCACTTCCGACGTTATGGCGGTACCTAAAGGCGACCTGACTGCAAAGGCGAACATTACCATTACAACTCAAAGCGGATATATTCCCAACAAAATAACGATAAACGGAAAAGATGTTACCGATAAGGCTATTGCCGAATCGGACAAAAACGTTTATACGATTACCAATATTACCGAAGATATGTCCGTCGGTGCGGAATTCATACAGGTACCTCAAGATCAGCGCGTGACTGTCAGCGGTAAAGTAGTAGGCGCAGACCGTGAAGGTGCAGTCGTGGATTCGGCCCAAATGAAAATTTTTGCTAAAGACGAAAGCGGCGATATTGTGCCTCTTTATATGGTATCCTACGTTGCCGATTCAAGAGGCCAGTTTACGCTTGTGCTTGTTAAAGGCTATACTTACGTCATGGAAATTACCGGACTCGGTTACAGAAAACTCGTATACGAGACTGAAGTGATCGATTCCGATATAATCGACGACACGTCCACTTCGGATATTTACGAAGGACTTGAAATAGTCGCTCAGGCCAACGTTGTAGGCGGATCGGTCAACTCCAGCGTAAGATACGATCAATATGATTCTCCCGTTAATCTCAGCGTTAACGTTTCTTCCAACTCTACGCCTTGGGATCTCAGCCGTGAAGACGAGGCTATCGCCGTGTACAATTCCAACGTGCCCGATATGTCTACTATCTTCTTTACGGGTAAAGCTGATGTTAATGCGGTAATGGAAGTAACGATTACAAACACCACCGACATTAATTTGTATCCGGATTATGAAAAAGATCCTTCCGCGGGATTCGTTATTACCGACGGCGGCACCAGAATGTTTATAGGTCTTTTAAGACAGGGCATACGTGTGTTGCCTACGGGCGGTTGGAACGGCGATCAGTTCGACGTAAACAATCTTGTTAAGTATAATACGGTAAATGCGGTAGGCAGTACAGCTACTTTGAAAATTATTCGCGAAGGACGCTTCTATTACGTGTTTATAGACGATGTACTTGTTTATACTTACGAAAACTATACGTTTACAATCGGCGCATCTTTAAAAGGCGAGCCCGTTTCCGTAGACAAACCTACTGCTTTCGGTTTTGCAGTCACAACTACCTATCCTATAAATATTGAATTTACCGATTACAGGTGTGTGACCGGACAAGAAGCAATCGATGAAATTTATAATACTATTTATTCTGAACCCAAACTTACCGAATCTTCCAATCCTTACGGTATAGAATTCAAGGGACTGAACGGTAACGGAATGGTAAAACAGGGCGATTCTTTTACCGCAGCTATTGAAAATCTTAACGGCAAGGCTTATGAGCTTAAAGTTTACGGTACCGACAGTTCTGTTTATAAAAAGTATATTATTTCAGAATCCTGTAAAGAAGTTGAAATTGCAGCTCTTTCTGAACGTTACATGAATGTAGAAGTTACAGAAATTGCAGCTTCGGATCTTGTTACGGTTACCGGTAAGATAAGGACCGAAGACGGTAAAGCTTTGGGTAACGCAAAGTTCAAAGCTTATTACGATAACCGTCTTGGCGAATATCAGATTTATTACGACGGTGAAGGTAATTATACAATGACTTTGCCCAAAGGCGAGTATGAATTAAATGCCGTAAAATCAGGTTACTACACCTCTTACGTAAATATTAATATTACCGAAAACGGAGCGCTTTCCGATTATGTTATTCCGTTTGCTGTATTGGGAGGCTCGGTAAAAGTTAATAATGTTACTTACAATTCTTACAACGGATGTATACAGGAAGAGGATTCTTTCCAATTTCCCGACACCCCCGGTAACGTGACGCTTTACTATACCGATGCGGTTGCCACCGAATATGCAGTGTCCATAAAGACGCGCATTAACGGAACTAACGCTGGCAGTGAATACTATGCAAACGATAACGTTCAGGGTATATGTATCGTTGACGGTTCTCGTCAGCTCAACATCATGCTGTTCGGTGCCGGATTCAGAGTACTTATCGGCGGATGGAACCAGGTAAACATGGTTGAAACCATAGGTACCGGTTGGAACTTCTACAAAGACGACGCAGGCTCGGGCTATGTTGATATTGTAATGACTGTTGTAAGACACGGCAATACGCTTTACGTTTACGTCGGCAGAGAAGAAAGCCCCAATGCTTCGGCTAAGGATATGCAGTTGTATCTGATGATTAATCCCGAAGAAGGTGTTATTCCCGTCAGCGTAGGCGGCAGTCAGCACAAAATAAGTGATGCCACTAATCAGCAGAGAAACGAAGTCCTCAAAAGTTCGCTTGCAAGCATACTTAGGTCGGGTGTCAGCAACGGCGCGGGTTATGCGCTTCATATGAATCTTGCGGTTACCACCAATAAAAACAACTCCATGATTTTCGGCGCTAAATTCGCTACCGACCCCGAAGAAATCAAAATTCTTGAATCCACCAAGATTGTTGAATCCGTGGGCGAAGGCGGAACTGTCGAGTATAGCGGTGAGGGCTATGTAAAAGACGGCAGTGTGAATAAATACCTTGCCGGAAAAGACATCACGCTTAACATCACTCCCGATGCCGGAAAGCAGGTTAAGAGCATTACGGTCAACGGACAAAGCGTTCAGTTCACCGCAGGCAGCGATAAAAAAGTTACCGTTACTGTCAACCGCAATTCGTCTTTGAATATCGCAATCGAATTTACGGACGTTACTTATACTGCAGAGATTGTCGGAATCCATGCTTCTTACATCAACAACGTCAATAAGATTGTAGCGGTTGCCGCTGGCAAAGAAGTGGAGCTTGTCTTCAGTAAGTCCAGCAGTAAAATTACGGTGGAAATTCCCGTAGGTACCTGGACGCTTAGGCTGCTTAACAGAAACGATCAGCTTCTCGGAACAGTGGAAAACGCAACCATAACGGGTACCGAAACCGAAGTTCCTCAGTTTACTTTCGTTGCGGCTTAAAAAATCATATACATTAGTAAAAAACTGAATTGATTAAAATCCCTCTCCTGAAAGAAATCCGTCTTTCGGAGGGGGATTTTAAATTTATCGTGAAATTAAGTATTCAGCAAGCCGTAGAATTTTAAAAATGTTCTGATTAAACTTCATATAGCTTTGACTGTTTAAAAATTTGTACTCTCTGTTATTGACACGGCGGTATAAAAAAGTTTATAATCGGCTTATGGAAAGATGCTTTTTGTGTCCGCGAAGATGCGGCGCCGACAGAGATAAAATCAGCGGATTCTGCGGCGGCGGAAACAGACTGAAAATAGCCAAAATCATGGTGCATTACGGAGAGGAACCCGTTATAAGCGGTACGCGCGGAAGCGGGGCCGTGTTTTTTTCGGGGTGTAATCTCAGATGCGTATATTGCCAGAATACGCCTATAAGTAAAGACGGACGGGGTAAGTTTTTTACTGAAGCGGAATTTACCGACGCAGTTCTTGCATTGTGCGACAAAGGCGTGCATAATATAGATTTGATTACGGCGGGGCATTATGTCTCCTTGCTGGCGCCATTACTCGAAAAACTTAAACCCAGAATAAACGTTCCCGTTATTTACAACAGCAGCGGATACGAATACGCAAGCGCGTTGAAAATGCTGGACGGACTGGTGGACGTTTATCTTCCCGATTTCAAATATTACGACGATAATCTTGCCGCAAAGTATTCGTCGGCTCCCGATTATAGGGAAACGGCAGAAAAAGCAGTCGAAGAAATGCTGCGTCAGTGCGGCAAGCCGATAGTGGAAAACGGAATTATAAAGCGCGGTGTGATAATCAGGCATCTCGTGCTTCCGGGCTCAAGATCGGACAGCATTAACGTTATAAGACTTATAGCGGAAAAGTTCGGCGACGCGGCGGTGAGCATAATGCGGCAATACACTCCCGTTTTTAACCGTTCACAATTTTCCGAACTTAACAGGAGTGTTACTTCATTCGAGTACGATTCCGTCGTTAAGGAAGCCGTAAAATGCGGACTTAAAGGATTTACACAGACTAAAGGCTGTGAAACTAAAGATTATACGCCCGATTTTAACGAAATTTATTAAAAACATTGTCTTACGGTAGAAAATTGTGGTATAATATAAAAAAAGATAGTCGGCTTACGTCTAAATTTGCGTAAACCTTTGTTTCGGAGGCATATAACCATGACTAAAGAAGAGAAAAGAAGAATTAAAGAAGGTAAAAAAAGGGCTAAGCTTCGCGCTAAAGAGGCGAGGAAAGCCGAAAAGTTAAGACTCAAGCAAGAGCGAAAAGCCGCAAAAGAGGCAAAAAAGAATAAAAATTACGCTGCGCAGCCTGTTAAATCCGATATAAAGGCCGTAGAAACGGAAATAATTGAGGATAAGCCGGCAAAAGTCCAAGAAAACGAAAAACGCGTTTCGGCAACCTCGAATGAAGCGGATGAAAGCATCGAAAACGTTTCTTCGGCTGGCGGGCAGGAGCCTGAAGAGGAAGCTGACGGAAAAGTCCGTCCCAGAAATTATCACGTATCTTTCCGTGAAGACGGTAAATGGCAGGTGAAATTCGCAAAAGGCTCTAAAGCGCTTAAGCTTTTCGACACCCAGGCGGAGGCCATTGCTTTTGCAAAGGAAAAAGCCGAAAATCAGGACGGCTCCATCACTATTCATAAAAAAGACGGTAAAATCCGCAAACAGCGTTACGACAGACAGTAACTTCCAAAAATATTTTTTATGAAAAAAATTTTAAGGACAGTCGGAATTTTTATGCTGCTTTTTGCCGCGGCGTTTATCGCTTATGCGCTTTTTCATCCCGAAACGAGTTTTCCGTGGAGCAATACGATTACCTATACGGTTTACGGATTTTATCTTGCGGTTGCCGTAATATTGCCGGCTGTCCCGATAAAGAAAAAATAAAGTAAAAACCTTTCCCGAGTTAATGAGGAAAGGTTTTTTTTGATAAACTGTATATTCTGGCGACGTGTTTACTTCAAAAGACTTAATAAAGTTTTGCTTTTAATGATTTACTTAAGTCTTTGTTTTTTTGTCGGTGTTACGGATAGCTTTATTGCGCATTTAATCTTTTTGACTTTTTTGCACAGCAATATTATAAAAGGTTAATGTTTATCGCAAGAAAATTATTAAATAAAATACCGAACCTGATTGTTTACTGTCAACTTTTATAATGCGCCCAGCATGTTTACGGCTATAAAGCAGTAGATGGTAAGGGACAGCGCGTCGACGATGGTGGTGATAAACGGGCTTGCAACCACCGCGGGGTCAAGGCGGAATTTTTTTGCCACAAGCGGAAGTATGCAGCCTATGAGTTTTGCAAGCACTATGGTCAGAAACATCGATAGACACACGACAAAAGCCACAAGAAGTCCGTTGTCCACTTTCCAAAGCATATCTATCGCCATGAGCTTTATAAAGCAAGCCGCCGCCAGCGTAAGCCCCAGAAGAATGGAAACGCGCGCCTCTTTCCAGATGACTTTGCCTATGTCCCTGAATCGCAATTCGCCCAAGGCTATACCTCGGATAATGGTTACCGAAGCCTGAGAACCCGCGTTTCCGCCCGTATCCATAAGCATTGGTATGCACGCGGTGAGAATGATGCCGTATACGGGCATATTAAGCGTTTCCTCGTTGGAAGAAATTATTATTCCCGTAAACGTTGCGGACACCATAAGAATCAGCAGCCACGGCACGCGGTTAAGCCATATTCTGAATATGCCTGTTTTAAGGTAAGGTTTATCGGAGGGGGTGACGGCGCTCATTTTCGCGATATCTTCCGTGCTTTCGTCCTGCATTATCTGAATAGCGTCGTCTACGGTGACGATACCCACAAGACGCTGTTCGCCGTCTACTACCGGCATGGCAAGAAAGCCGTACTTTGCTATCATGTTGGAAACTTCTTCTTTGTCGGTCATGGTGTCGACGTAAATGACGTTTTCGTTCATGATGTCGCCTATACGCGCATCGCGCGGCGCAAGCAGCAAATCTTTGGCGGAAACCGTACCGATAAGTTTTTTCTTATCGTCGGTGACGTACATAGTGTAAATGGTTTCTTTGTCGACGCCCGTTTTTCTTATCCTGTCAAACGCCGCCGCCACCGTCATCGAGATGTTAAGCGAAACAAACTCGATGGTCATTATGCTTCCGGCGCTGTCTTTCGGGTATTTAAGAATTTCGTTGATGTATGCTCGCGTTTCGCTGTCGGACTGGGCGATAATTCTTTTTACGACGTTTGCGGGCATTTCCTCGATAAGGTCGACGGTATCGTCCAGAAAAAGCTCGTCCATTACGGCTTTAAGCTCTAAGTCGTTAAGCGAGCGTATAAGCGCCTGCTTGCTGTCGCTGCTCATTTCCACAAAGGTTTCCGCGGCAAGCTCTTTGGGAAGAAGGCGGAAAGTAAGCACGACGTCTTCTTTGGGTACCTCGTCCAAAACCGCGGCAAGGTCGGTGGGGTTAAACTCTTTTAAAAGCGGTTTAAGCACGACGAAGTTTCTTTCTTCCAGAAGTTTTAAAATTTCGTCTTCTTCGGCGATACGTCTTATTACGTCCGTCGGCATTTCTTCGATGATTTCCAAAGTGTCGTCCACGGAAATCTCGTCCATGACTTCCTTAAGTTCACGGTCCTTAAGGGCGGAAATAATGCGCTCTTTCAGCTCGCTGTCCTCAAGGCGCACCAAAAAATCCGCGGTGTCCTCCGCGCGGAGTCCGCGACAAACCTCATCGAAATCCTCTTTGCTCAATTCCGCAAAAAATGCGGCCAGCTCATTTGCGTCAGCGTCTTTAAGGCTTTTTGCCAGCGCGTCAAAATCCTTTGCGCTTAAAAGCCTGCGTAATTCTTCAAACATGTTCTTCTTTCCGCAACCTGCGTTTCCGCATACGGCCTGTCAGAAAGTCAAGCGTGGTTATTGGGGTCAGAACTGTATTTCGGGGCGCGGAAAAACAAACGTCCCGTTTAAGTCCGTCCCGGGGGGATCCGCGCTTCTACTGCTTCCGGCGTCCATTTGTTGCTTCCGTCCTCCTTTTATGTATTTCCCTTTCAGTATATGAATTTTTCTCGTTTAAGTCAACTCTTTTTTGCTCCGAATAACGTAAATCAGGCTAAAAACAGTGCGTTTCCTCTTGAAAAATCTGCAAAAACGTGGTATAATACTTAAATACGCTCGGAATATCGCGTCCGTTTTTTGCGTATGAAAACGGAAAAGCGCGCGGGCATAACGTATTTTTTGTCGCGACGGAGAGGATTATGTTTTTCGATTTTGACGCTTTGTACAACGAGACTCAGGGGGAGGAGTTTTCCTCCGGCAAAAAAAAATTTTACGACAACAAGGTTAAAAACGTTTCTTCCGCGTCGGACAACGGAAAGTTCGATATTTACGCTACCGTGGAAGGGGACAGGCTTTACCAGTGCAAAATTACGTTTGACGAGCAGGGCGGGCTTTACGATTACAGCTGCGACTGCGATAAGTTCAATCTCGAAAGCGGTCCGTGCAAACATATCGTTGCCGCCGCGCTTTCATACGAGGAACGCAATCCGCAGGTCAGAGAGTCGGCTTTCAGGAAAAAGACGGACGTGGGCGCGCTTTCCCTTATTTCGGAATACAACAAGAAAAAACACCGTCGGTTTATAACCGCCGACGCCGTTAAAACCGAACTTATTCCGCATCTGGAGCTTTCTGACGACCAAGTTTCCTTACGGTTTACGATAGGTAACAAAAAACAATACAATCTTAAGGACGTTTCGGATTTCGTTTCCTGTGTGCTTGCGTGCGGGTACAGGCGCTACGGCGTGGACCTCGAGTTGTATCACGCGCTTGATAATTTTACCGACGGCAGTGTAAAACTAATAAAGTTTATTATAAAATGTTATCAGGAAAAAGCGGAACTGAATCCTGCTTTTCATAAATATAAGGACGAACTAAGGCTTTTAAACAGCGACGTGGACGAATTTTTCGCTCTTTACGAGGGTTCGCTTATTAACCTCGGCAAAAGCGATTTGGTGCTTGTAGCGCCGTTTTCTTCGACGCTTCCCATAAAAATGTCCATAAAAAAGGCGGATGAGGGGTTCGATATTTCCCTCAGCGATACCGAGTACCGATTTATCAAGGGAAAAGACTACGAATATATCCTGATTGAAAACCGCATTTACAGGGTAAGCGACGAGTTTGCCTCCGTGTCCCGTGCGTTTATGGATACCATAGCCTTAAAGAAAAAGCTGTTTGTGGCGGAAAGCGACATGAGTCAGTTTTACAACAGCGTAGTCACTCAGGTAAGCGGATTTATAGATACGGAAAGCGACGGGACGGACTTGTCCGTTTACGAGGCGGCGCCTTTTGTCTGCAAAATTTATATCAGTGAAAAAGACGGCGAAATCGTTGCGGACGTCAAAGCGAGTTACGACGACCACGGCATTGACCTTTTTTCTGATGTTATACGCGGCGATTTCGTGCGTGACTGGGACAGCGAAAACGCGCTTCGAGGAGCATTGGCAAGATATTTCAGACATTATCCCGACCTTTATATCGACGACGAGGAGGAAATTTTTGTTTTTCTGTCCGAGGGGATAAAGGAGCTTTTCGGCTATGCGGAAGTTTTCGTTTCCGAAAACATGAAAAAACTGCGCATTCGTCAGTCGCCCCGTATCCACGTCGGCGTAAGGCTAAGCGGAGACCTTCTTAATCTTCAGTTATCCGCGGACGGATACACTCAGGACGAAATCAGGGCCATTTTAAGCGCTTATCGCGAAAAGAAGAAATATATAAGGCTGGGCGGCGGCTTTGTCAATCTCGAAGACAATTCCATAGAGGCTTTGGGAGAAATTCTGGAAGTAGCCAAAATTACGGACGGCGGCTTCGAAATGCCCAAATTTTACGCGCCTTTCGTGGGGGACGAGCTTAAGCAGGGCTTTTTTGCCCTAAGCCGCGACAGTGCTTTCAAGTCGCTTATAAAGTCGCTGGAAAGCGTGGAAAACGCGGACATAGACGTTCCCGAATCGCTTAAGCTTGTCATGCGCAATTATCAGAAAACAGGTTATCGTTGGCTTAAGATGCTTAAGGACAATAATTTCGGCGGTATTCTCGCCGACGACATGGGCTTGGGTAAATCTTTGCAGATGATTGCGCTTCTGCTTGAGGAAAAGTCAACCGCCATAATCGTTTGTCCCACTACGCTTATGCTTAACTGGGCGGGGGAGATTAAAAAGTTCGCGCCGTCGCTTAAGGCGGTCACCGTCATGGGGACTCAGGAGGAACGCAAAGAAATTATCCGCAATATAACGGACGCCGACGTTGTGATAACTTCGTACGACCTTATTCGCAGAGACTGGGAGCTTTATAAAGACATCGAGTTCGATTATGCCGTAGCCGACGAGGCGCAGTTCATAAAAAATCCCGAAACCAAAAACGCCGTTTCCGTCAAAAAAATACGGGCAAAACACCGTTTCGCACTGACGGGAACGCCCATAGAAAACAATCTTGGAGAGCTGTGGTCCATATTCGACTTCATAATGCCCATGTATCTGAAAAATTACAACTCCTTTAAGGATAAGTACGAATCGGATATCGTGCACGGCGACAGGGCAGCTACGGAGAGATTGAAAAGAATAGTAAGACCTTTTATTCTGCGCCGCCTTAAAGCCGACGTTCTTAAGGAACTTCCCGCTAAAACGGAAAGCGTAATAAATTCTCCTTTAGAGGGGGAGCAAAAGGACGTTTATGCCGCGAATCTGGCGCTTGTGCGCGACAGTATGCGCGTTACTCCCGATATAAGCCGCGTGGTTGTGCTTAGTATGCTTACCAAATTAAGACAGATTTGCTGCGACCCTTCGCTTGTGTATCCCGATTATAAAGGCAACTCCGCTAAGCTGGAAGCGTGTATGGAGCTTATCGAGACGGCTACGGAGGGCGGACATAAAATTCTGCTTTTTTCGCAGTTCACTTCGATGCTGGACATTATACCTGTCTCTTATACACATCTCCGAGCCCACGAGACATGCGCAGATCT
>UQSP01000047.1 GCA_900543755.1 uncultured Eubacteriales bacterium | reverse complement strand
CGAGATCTGCGCATGTCTCGTGGGCTCGGAGATGTGTATAAGAGACAGCCTCAAACGTGCGCGTCTGCCAGTTCCGCCACCCTCGCGCAGATGACTTGACTATTATACTAAATATGCAAATGTTTGTCAACCGTTTTTTTTCAAAAAAAATGCAATAAAATATATTTTACGCGGTTTGATTTTCCTTAAGAAAAAAGCAGTTCTTCAGCGTTGGGCGGTGTATGGGAAGAAAAACAGGCAAAAAGCGTTTCCAAGTCCACCGAACAATCCGATCGCATATCGCTGTTGCTGCCAAGGTACATGGTGCGTGCCTCCGCAAGCATACATCCGTTACGGTTAAAGCGGTTGTCGCCGCTGCCGAAATACACATTTAATTTTTTACAATAAGCCTTGAAATGGGGTATTCCGAATCCGTATCCCATCGAGCACGTCGGGCAAAGGATAAGGCTTGTCCCGCATTGAGCCATAAGGTCCACGTCGTCGCGGTCCAGATAAACGCCGCCTACAACGGTGCACTTTTCCAGCAACCCGAGTTTATGCAGGTATTGAACGGGTGAAAGATGAAACTTTACATCAATAAGTCCAGTTTCGTCAAGGCTGTAACCTGCGGCGGCAATGAGCTTGGCTCCATTACCCAAAACCGCTTCCGAAACCGCGTCCACGATTTTATCGTCCGTTAAATCCATAAGCGCAAGCGCGCCGAAACAGGCGTCTTCGGGTTTATTGACGCGTTTAAAGACCGTCACTCCCTCCATTCCGTCGAATTTCTCGGGATGAGAAGACGCAACGTTAAAGAACGATACTCCTTGTTTTTTACCGCGTAAAACGCTTTCGGTATCGTCCGAAAGCAAAAAATGATTTTTATAAACGATTTTACTCACAATTCCGACGCAAATTTTTTAAGGTACTGTTTAAATCTTTCGCCGAACTCGGGACTTTTTAGCGCAAGCTCTACTTCTGCGGTAACGGCGCCGAATTTATCGCCCATATCGTAACGGCGTCCCTCGAACTCATAAGCGTAAACTCCGGGATCGGAGCACATTAAATTCAAAGTATCGGTAAGCTGATATTCTCCGCCTTTACCCACGGGAGTTTTTTCGATTGCCGAATAAACGCGCGCGTCGAGAACATATCTTCCGAGGCTTGCAAATCGCGAAGGAATACTGTCAAGCGAAGGCTTTTCCACAATACTCTCGCATTTGTGAGCCCTTCCGTCCGAAGATGAAATCTTGGCGACCCCGTATTTCACGATATCGTCGCCGCCGAAATACTGTACTCCCAGAACAGGCACTCCGAAACGGTAATATCCTTCCGCAAGCTGAGCCATAACGGGCTTTTCACCCACGATAAGGTCATCTCCCCATGCCAGGCAAAACGGGTCATTACCCGTAAAATCCTTAGCCTTATATACTGCGTCCGCACTCCCCAAAGGTTTTTCCTGATAAGCGAAGCTAATCTGCGCGCGCGAGTAAATGTTTTTTAGAATCTTGACGTAATCGCCTTTTCCGTTAGCGGCGAGTTTATCTTCAAGCTCTGCAGACGGAGTAAAATAATTCCTAATTGTTTCTTTGTTTTTGTTTATAATTATTAATATATCGGTAATACCGCTGTCAACGGCTTCCTGAACGATATAGTCCAATACGGGCGTATCGACGATAGGCAGAATTTCTTTTGGTACAGCCTTGGTAATAGGCAAAAAACGCGTACCCATACCGCCGCATGGGATTACGGCCTTTGTAATTTTATTCATAAATTAACCTCTTAAGATTTACTTGGACAACTGCGTCGTTTTCGGATTCCTAAAAAATTTATTAAGTCACGATTCCTGATTTTGTTTAACGCGTTGTCGCCACAATAAAAGTATTATGCCGGAAAAACTAATTGCGTTACGGCTTGTAAATAATTTTACGGCAGGTTTCGCAGCGGCAGTAGCCTTTGTTTTTCAAATCGTTTTTACCCGCGTCGGCAAGCATCATGCCGCAGCCGCTGCAAACGGGCGAATTTTCATCTCCGAGAGCGGGCACAAAAGCGGGATATTTATTTTCTGCAGTAAGCGATTTATAAACTTCAAGCAATTCGGAATCCACCCCCGACTCCAGTTTATCGCGCTCCGTTTTAAGCTTCTGAAGCTCGTCCTCTTTGGAGACTTTAAACTTTTCGTAATTTTCCTTAGCGGCGGAGTAAGAATCGCGCGCCGACTTGCCGCTTTTTTGCGCACCCGAATATTCCATCAAAGCCTTATCCGCACCCGACTTTAACTGAGCGGCTTTCTTTTCCCACTCGGCAAAAGCCGTGCGTAACGACTCCAGCTCGGAAACGGCGGCCTTTTCCTCCTCTTCCGAAATATTTTCGTTTTCAAGCAAGGCGCAAAGTTCTTCCGCCCTGCGTGAATTTTTTTCAAGGTATTCGTTTGCACCGTTGTATGCGCTTATAACCGTACTTGCAAGAGTTTCGCTGTCGCTGACCTTTTGTTTGGCGATATTAAACTCGTTTTTGTACTTTTTCATTTCCAGGTAGTCGGAATTGCCCTTGATTTCGTCAAGCAGTTTTTTGCAGGCAAGGTCCGCTTCCTGATATTTTAAAAGATTGTCAAGATTCATAAGTCCTCCTGTTTCTTACCTGAGCCGTAATTGCACGGCCGAAATAAGTCGTATTTTTGGTCGAAATTTACTTTTACCGATAATTATTGTCTAAAACCTGGGGTTTATATCCTTTGATGACTGAATTATCTCCACGTCAAGCTTTGCGGACAGCGCCTCGAGTTTAAGTATCTGCACAAGCCGCGTGATGTAACAATGCTCCATTGTGTAATGTTGCGGTTCTATAACCGTAAGACCGTTTTCCTTGGCATATACCGCGACGTGATGCTTTACGTCCGCCGTTATAAGGCAATCTGCACCGCTTTTAAGCGCCATATCCACGTAATCGGTACTGCCGCCCCCGCCGCCGTTTATTATCGCCACGCGCGAAACGTATTCGTAAGGCTCGCCTATTATGCGGACGTATTTGTCCTTGAACAGATTTTCCACCTGGCCTTTGAGTACTGCGGCATACATTTTGCCCGAAAGGTTGCCCACTCTTCCCAGACCCTCGTGGTCGGAAATATACGGCTGCATGACGGAAACGTCCAGAAGTCCCAGAAGCTGAGCTGTAAAATCGTTTATGCCTCCGCCCGAGAAATCCAGGTTTGTATGCGCGGCGTAAACGGCAATACCGCGCTCTATGGCGGCAAGAATTTTTCTTCCCGTAACGTCGTTATCGGTAACGCTTTTTACGGGTGCGTAAATCATGGGGTGATGCGCCACTATAAGCTGAACGCCCAATTCGCCCGCCTCGCTTATGACTTCTTCGGTTGCGTCAAGACAGCAAAGCACGCGTTTAACTTCCGCGTCCGCCCTGCCCACAAGCAATCCCACGTTATCGTATTCGTCTTTAAGCACGTTGGTTTCGGGCGCAACGTTGTTTAAAAGGCTTACGATATCTTTTACTCTTGCCATTTAAGAACCTCCTTGACGAGTTCGAGTTTGTATAAATTCGACTGAGTGGTTTTATAGCTTTTAAGTTTTGCCAATGCGTCCAGCATACACGCTTTAAGGTCGGGATTTTTACGCTTGTAGTAAACGCCGTACTGAAGCTGAACGGCGGAAAGCGGAGGCGACTGTCCCTCTGCTGCGCGCATGAAATCGTAAAATTTGCCGCGGTCGAGGACGCAAAAGTCCTCTTCTATCGAGTAACCGTTGTTAATTAAATACTCCCTCAGTTCCTTTTGATTGTGTTGTGCACCCAGAATTAACTCGGGCTTATATGTAAGACGCGAAAGTATGCCGATAATCGTTTGTCCGCCCATGCCGGAAATAACCGCGACGTCCGCCTTTTTCTCAATCTTATCGAAACCGTCGCTTAACCTGTATGTGACGTTGGGATAACCGCCCAGCAATTTTTTTGCTTTTTTAAGCGAACCCTCGCTTATGTCGGCGGCAATAACCTCTTTTACGCCGTTGTCAAGGGCATATTTTGCAACCAAACCGTGGTCGCAACCGATGTCCGCAAGGCAATCGCACGGACGAATGAGAGAACATACCGCGCTTATCCGGTCCATCAGTCTATATAATCCTTAAGTTTTTTGCTTCTTTGCGGGTGACGCAGTTTTCTCAGCGCCTTTGCCTCTATCTGACGGATACGCTCTCTCGTGACGCCGAATTCCTTGCCCACTTCTTCCAGGGTACGCGGATGTCCGTCGTCTATGCCGTACCTTAATCTCAGTACCATTTCTTCGCGCGGGGTAAGAGTATCGAGAACGGACAAAAGCTGCTCCTTAAGCATGGTAAACGTTGCCGCGTCCTGAGGCGCGCTGACGTTTATATCCTCGATAAAGTCACCCAGGTGACTGTCCTCCTCTTCGCCGATAGGAGTTTCGAGCGAAACGGGGTCAAGGGCGATGCGCTGGATTTCGCGCACGCGTTCTTCGGATATTCCCATTTCTTCGCTGATTTCGGCGGGAGTCGGGTCGCGCCCGTACTTCTGAACCAGAAGTCTTGTCGTGCGCGTAAGTTTGTTTATGGTTTCCACCATGTGAACGGGTATTCTTATCGTACGCGCCTGATCCGCAATCGCGCGGGTAATTGCCTGGCGAATCCACCACGTGGCATAAGTGGAAAACCTGAAGCCTTTTGTATAATCGAATTTTTCCACGGCTTTCATAAGTCCGAGATTGCCTTCCTGAATCAGGTCAAGAAACAGCATACCTCTTCCCACATGGCGCTTGGCTATGGAAACCACTAATCTGAGATTTGCTTCGCTTAAACGTTTTTTTGCCTCCTCGTCGCCCTTGGACATTCTGTGAGCAAGCTCAAGTTCCTCCTCAACGGTAAGAAGCGGCACTTTTCCGATGTCCTTAAGGTAAACCTTTACGGGGTCGTCGATAGACACTTCCGACAGAATCTGGTCGATATCGTCGTGAACAAGGTCAAGCGTGTTGTTGATTATCTGAATATCGTTTTCAGCAAGAATTTTGAAAACCTCTTCCATCTGTTCGGCGTTAGCCTCGCACTCGACGGCAAGTTTTTCGCCCACTTCGTCGTAAGTAAGATGGCCGTGGGCTTTACCCACTTTTATAAGACGCTTTATTTCGTTATCGATTTTTTCGCCGAGAGACTTGTACTCCTGCACGGGCTTCTTTACCTCTATACCCAGTCCTGCGAGCGCACTTAAAATATCGTCAATCTCGTTGGGGTCGACGTTGCCGGCGGAAAGTAAAGCGTTGACATCGTCGTAGGTAACGATACCTTCGCGTTTAAATTTTTCTTTAAGCGATTTTATTATTTCTTCTAATGCCTGTTTATCCATAAATTCCTCTATCGATCGTTTTTGTGCTGTCGACCGTGCTTTTCATACCTTATATTGTATCCCTTTTTTGTCCTTTCTTATCATTAAGCGCTTTGGTATTTCCTTATAGGCTTGCTGAGTGAGGGACTTCTCAGCTTTTTAAGCGCCTTCTGTTCAACCTGACGCACTCTTTCCCGCGTTATGTTGAACATTGCTCCGACTTCTTCAAGCGTCTTAGGTCTGCCGTCATCCAATCCGTATCTGAGCCTGATGATAATCTGTTCGCGCGGTTCAAGCGAGGCTATCGCTTCGTTAATCAGTTCTTTCAGAATATTGTCCTCCACCACGTCCTGAGGAAGTCGTATCTTTTCATCCTTGAGTACTTCCGCAAACGTGGCGTCGCCGTCCTCGCCCATAGTTTCGTCTATCGATTTTTCTTTAAGCAGTAATCTCTGATAGAAAAGAATCTTTTTTTCGTCCACTCCCATGGCGGAAACAAGCTCGTCAACCGTAGCGGGTCTGCCTGTTTTCTGTTCGATGTCCAACGAACAGCGGCGCATACGGTCCAGATTGTCTTTTACGTATCCCGGTATATGTATGGGATGCGCCAGGTCTCCTATGTAACGGGTTATCGCCTGACGTATCCACCATGTGGCATAAGTTGAAAACCTGAAGCCTTTTGTGTAATCGAATTTTTCCACGGCGGTGATTAGGCCCAGGTTACCAAGCTGTATAAGGTCGTCAAGGTCGATTTCTCTGCCGACGTATCTTTTCGCAATGGATACCACCAGCCTTAAATTTGCTTCTATAAGCGCGTTTTTGGCGTCGCGGTTGCCTTCCGCGGCCTTTTTTGCAAGTTCCTTTTCCTCTTCGGCGGTAAGCAAAGTCACTTTACCGAGAGCCTTGAGATAAGTGCGGGTGCTGTCTTCACCGCGGTAAAAAAATTCTTCCGCGTCGGAAGGCTCCTCGCCCACGACAAGCACGTTGTTTTTTGCAAGTTCCTCATAAGCGTTGTCAATGTCGTCGCTGGACGCGTCGCAATAAAGCACAAGTGCTTCGCTGACTTCGTCCGTGGTAAGATACCCTTTTTTACCGCCCGATTTTACCAGAAAAGCGATTTCTTCATTAAGCGTTCGTTTTTCGGGTTCAATCGACGCACGGTCAATTTTTTCAGTCATTCTCTCCTCCGTTTTTCAAGCTTCTGAGCAAGCCGTCAAGCCGCGCGATTTCCATTATGAGTTTAACGTTTTTGGTTTCGTCGTACTCTTTGGCAAGCCGCGTCTTTTCCGCCGATAAGTATTTCATTTTCAAGCGAGTCAGACACATTTCGTATTTAGCCCTGTCGTCGCCCTCCAGAAAGTTATAATCCGCGACTTCCGCGACTCTTGCCGAATCCTCTATGCTGTAAAGCATGGAAACCGACGGCTTTTCGCCTTTTTTGTGCTTTTCCACGGCGTAACCGTAAATCCGTCTGTCCGTGTCCGAATCGAGATAGGTGTACACGTCCTCGGAAAAATCGACGTAAGGCATTCCGTGCGCGATGCTGGCAATGACGAAAAGTTCCGCTTTGTCGCGTTTTGTTTCAGGTTTTGCTTCTTTACCTTCGTCAATAACAGGCGCATTTTTTTCGCCGGGTTCGTCCTCGCTTATTAAATCTGCCTGCTTTCTGAGCGCGTCGAACGAGTACCCCGTAGTATCGTGAACTATGGAAAGATATTCTTCCCGCTCGACGGGATTGGGCAAAGATTTTATGACTTTTACCGCCTCGATGGCGTAGGCGGATTTTCCGTCGGGAGAGCCGATGTCGAATCTCTTTTTAAGACTGTTGAGTTTGAAAGCGGGCAAAGGCTCCGCCTCTTTAAGCAATCGGGCGTAAGCATCCCTGCCCTGCGCTTTTATCAGATCGTCGGGGTCAAGCCCTTCGGGAAGCGAAACGACTTTCACGTTAAGCCCAGCCGACTGAAGTATGTCCAAACCGCGCAAAGTTGCGGTTTTCCCCGCCGAATCGCCGTCGTAACTGATAAACACGTTTTCGGAATAATTCCTTATCAGCTTTGCCTGAGAAAAAGTCAGTGCCGTTCCCATAGAAGCAACAGCCGTGTCAAAACCCGCTTTATGCAGCGCAACGACGTCCATGTAACCTTCGGTCACGATGACGTAATCGATTTTTTCGCGCTGTTTCTTTTTCTTGAGAAGATTAATCGCGTACAGCGTTTTGGATTTATCGAAGATCGGCGTGTTTGAAGAGTTGCGGTATTTGACGGGAATATGGGACGAAGGGTCTATAAGCCGCCCGCCGAAAGCGACCACCTCGCCGAAGTTGTTGATTATGGGAATCATAAGCCTGTTGTAAAACACGTCGTACCAGTCTGCGCCGCGCTGCTCCACAAGTCCCGCTTCCTTCATTTCGGCACGCGTGTAACCTTTTGAAAGAAGATAAGTAATTATTTCCTCCCCGTCAAAGCTTGCCCCGAAACCGAACCTTGTAACGAGATTCCCCGTAATACCGCGCGCTTCAAGGTAATCACGGGCGTTTTTTCCGCGCGGAGCCGACAGATTTTCGTGATAGTGTTTGGCGGCTTCTCTCATAAGCGAATAAAGCCGTTCGCGTTTTTCGCGAGTTATTCCTTCGTGGTCGCCGCTTTTGAATTTGGGGATTTCCATTTTCACTTCGTCGGCAAGGATTTTTACCGCGTCGATAAAATCCACGCTTTCCATTTTTTCGATAAACGTAATCGCGTTGCCGCTTTCCTTGCAGCCGAAACAATGGTAAAACTGCTTGTCCTCGTTTACGGCGAAAGAGGGTTCCTTTTCATGGTGAAACGGACAGCACCCCCAATAGGTCCTGCCCTTCTTTTTCAGCGGTAAATAGCGGGAAATTATCTGCACCAGATTTACGCGCGATAAAAGTTGTTCAATCCACTCTCTGTCCAATAAAAAAGCTCCGAATAAATCGTCAGTATTTAGACCAGCTTTTGGGTACGGTAATGTCCTCGTAAGTCTTTACGGCAAAATGGTCGCTCATCATGGAAATGTAATCGCACACCTTTTGCTCAAGCGTGCTGTCCATGTCCAGAAACTCTTTGGGAATCTTGTCCTTATGCGCATAAAAATATTCGTAAAGGAACTTAATCATGTCCACCGCCTTATGCTCTTCGGACTTGGCGATGGAAGAACGGTAAACTTTATCAAACAGAAATTCCCTCAGCCCCATAATCGCGTCTTTGAAGTCGTCCGACGGCGCGACGAAATTCTTGCCGTAACTGTTGTCTATCACGTTGAGCACCATGGAGTCGATGCGCTTGCCGTGATTGGTGCCGAATTTTGCCCTGAACCTTTCGGGTATGTCGTTTTCGGTAATCACGCCGCCGCGTATTGCGTCGTCAATATCGTGATTTATGTAGGCGATTCTGTCGCTCCAGGCGACGACGTGTCCTTCAAGCGTAGCGGCATTGCCCTTGCTGGTGTGATTCAATATGCCGTCGCGCACTTCGAACGTAAGGTTCATTCCCTTTCCGTCGTACTCCAGCACGTCTACCATACGCAAAGATTGCTCGTTATGCGCGAAGTGGGTAAAATAGTTAAGAGCGCGCTCCCCCGCGTGGCCGTAAGGAGTATGCCCGAGGTCATGGCCGAGACTGATCGCTTCGGTAAGGTCCTCGTTAAGTCTAAGCGCGCGGGAAATGCTTCTTGCAATCTGGCTTACTTCCAGCGTATGAGTAAGTCGGGTACGGTAGTGGTCGCCTTCGGGCGCAAGAAAAACCTGCGTCTTGTGCTTTAATCGCCTGAACGCTTTACAATGCAATATTCGATCACGGTCGCGCTGAAAATCGGTACGCATACAACTGTCTTCCACAGGTCTTGCCCTGCCCTTGGATTCAAAAGACTTTGCCGCGTACGGGGACAGATATTTTGCCTCTATTTCATAAAATACCGATTTATAATCGCGATTAGATTTTTCCAATACTCATCACCTATTAAATAGTACAAGCAAATTTTCTATTTTGCAAGCAATTTGAACATATATTGCACAGGAAAGTTATGTTTTTTATATATTTTTTATCGTTTAACTCAAAAAAAGAGCGATTTTTTTCAGTTATTCAATTTTTCATATAAAGCAACCAGCGTTTCTGCAGTTTCGCCGTAACTTGATATGCCGCTTTGAACCCCGTTGGACTTAAGAAACAAATCGTTGAAAAAGGAGGAAATTTCGTCTATCACTCCCTCGTATTTTTCATAGTGCGCGTTGGCGTTTGCGTACTCGGCTAAAATTTCTTCAGGCAGCTTATTTACAAGTTCCTGATATTTTTCTTCATTCAGTCTGTTGATTAAATAAGCCGACGCGTTCATCAGTCCGCTGTACCTTATGTAGGAATCCGACGAATAAAGGCACAGCGCGTAAGCAACTCCGTTAGCCTCGTTTTCCCGCGATATGCCTTTCGCATGCGCCATTTCGTGCGCCATTGTAAAAGGCAGCGTATACGGCGGAACGTTTACGTTAAGATTTGATTCGGCGTAAAACGGGAAATAGATTCCCGTAATTCCCAAATAACTCATAGGTACGGACATTGACACTTTTTTCGGTATAACCTTATAGCCGTTAAAATAGTCGGAATTTAATTTGTCAAATCCGGCATTAAACTCGCCTGCAAGGTCGTTAAATTCTGAAGCGGGAAGTACGTTTCCGTCCTTATCGCGCGATAAAGACGACGACGTTTCGACAAGAAGATTTACAAAATACTCCGCCGCCGCATAAATCTTTTCTTCATTTACCTCCGCGTGAGTTAATCCCAGCGCGTCAAGCGAAGAATATCTTTCGTACATCGGAGCATACGTCAGTCCGAACGCCGCCACGACCGCGACAACCGCCGAAACAAGCCTGTAAAGATAAACGCGCACGAGGGCAAATCTTTTTTTTGCAGTCATAACCAATATCACCGCGGCAAGAGAAATTCCGCCCGCAATCAGGAACAGTGCCGTAAATTCGTAAAAAGAAACGGGTATATAATTGGTAAAAGTATTTAAGACAAATCCTATAAACCTTGTTACGCCGCGCGCAAAAACATATTCCGCAAGAAACGGAAAATCCGAAAGAAAGTATATAATCGCGGTACAAAGCAGGAGAATAAGCAAATTTTTAAGCCGCGAAGATTTTTTTGCGGCGAAAAGACTTTCCATAATTGCATTATACCACAAAATTGTGTTGGCAAGCGGAAAAAATTACGAAAATCAACGCAAACGTAAAAATTTTTTACGGCTTAAGAAGGTAAAAACATTATACCTGCCGAAACTACCGATGAAATTATTTTTATGCGCAATCGGGCCGTTATATTCCACAACAATTTTATATAAACCGATATTCGAAAAAATTATAAATCGCGGGTTAAATATTGTTAAAAACGCCCCTTTGCGTCAAACAATTCCGCAAAAGAGCGTCATTAACCGTAAAAGTCAGATGCAAGACAAAAAAACTACTTCTTCATTGCAATGTCCCATGCCCGCGTAATCGCAGTCATGACATTACCTACCCGATAACAGTCGCCTACGTAATCCTTGACTTTAGCCGTCAACGGGTCGGGCACGTATCCTACGCACTTTATGACCGTATCTCCCTCTATAACCAATTCTTTGCCGTCTTTGTCTATGGCGACTACGCCTTTGTCCGTTATTTCTTTAACTTTGGTATTAAGATAAACGGGCACCTGTTTCAGTTTAAAGAAATCTCTTAAGTACGACGAATTGGCAAGACATAATCCTCCGACCGCCATAAGGTCGTTTTTCATTTCCACGATTACGGGTTTTTTGCCGTTTAAGAAAAGCTCGTAAGCTATTTCACAGCCGGTAAGGTTTCCGCCTGCGATTATTACTTTTTCGCCCGCTTTCGACCTGTCGTTCAAATAGTCAAGCGCCTCTATCGCTTTATCCTCACCGGGGATTCTGAGCGTCCTGGCTTTTGCACCCGTCGCAACTATCACTTCGTCGGCGTCAAGCGCGGAAACATCCTTTACTTCGGTATTATAGACGATATTAACTCCCAAATCGGCAAGCTGTTTATAGTACCACGACAGCAAATCCCTGTCCTTTTCCTTAAAGTCAAAGGATGCCGCGGGCACGAACACTCCGCCCAGCCTATCGGTCTTTTCGTAAACCGTGACCTTATGCCCGCGCAAGGCAAGAACTCTTGCCGTTTCCATGCCGCCGATACCGCCGCCGACAACGGCAAAACGTTTTGGCTTTTTTGCCTTTTCGATACGGTATTTTACGCTGTTCATGGACTCGGGATTAACCGCACAACGGCACATCGCCTTGGTTTCGGCAAGCGACTGAGTGTTGGGAGAGCCCTCGTATTTGGCAAGATTGAAGCAGCCGTTATGGCAGCATATGCACGGACGTATATCTTCCGTTTTGCCGTCCATGAGTTTGGTTATCCATTCGGGGTCCGCAAGGAACTGGCGCGCAACTCCCATTGCGTCAACTTTTCCTTCCGCGATTTTTTCCGCGGCAAAATCGGGCTCGTTTCTTCCTGCAACAACGACGGGAATGTCTACCGCTTTCTTGACCTGCTCAGCCTCTTTGTAGTTGCAGTTCTGCGGCATATACATCGGCGGATGCGACCAGTACCATGCGTCGTATGTACCGTTGTCGCAGTTAAGCATATCGTAACCCGCGTCCTGAAGATACTTAGCCGCTTTTATGCCTTCTTCCATATCGCGGCCTACTTCAACGTAATCTTCTCCTTCGCACGGCAAAGCCCCCGATCTGAAACCTTTTGTTTTGGAAACCACCGAATAGCGCAAAGATACGGGATAATCCTCGCCACAGGCCTTTTTAATGGACTTTAATATTTCAACCGCAAAACGGTAACGGTTTTCAAAACTTCCGCCGTATCGGTCGGTACGTTTGTTGACGTATTTCAACGTGAATTGGTCAAGAAGGTAACCTTCATGCACCGCGTGTACTTCCACGCCGTCCACGCCCGCCTCTTTGCACTTTGCGGCAACTTTTCCGAATCCGTCGATTATGTCACGGATTTCCTTTTCCGTCATGGCGCGGCTGGGAACCTTGTCCGACCATCTGTTAGGAGCCGCCGACGGGGCCATGGTCAGCCTGTCTACGTTTATGACGGGTTTCAGAAGCGTCCGAAGAATTTTATTGGTATATACTCCTTCGGTAAGATGACTTACCGCAAAAGACCTTCCGAATCCCGCGGTTATCTGCACAAACAGTTTTGCACCCGTCTTATGAAGTTCGGTCATGAATTCCTTAAGCTTTTTAAATTTACTCTCTCCCTGATACAGCCACTTGTTTCCCACAAGATCTCTTATGGGCGCAATTCCGGGCAAAATCAAACCGCAATTGTTTCGTGCCACATTCATGATGAGTTTTGCCGCCTCTTCGTCCCAATGATTAGGCTCGGCAAATCCGAATAAACAAGTCCCGCCCATTGAACACATGACAATACGGTTTTTAATTTCCAAGTCCCGTATTTTCCACGGCGTAAACAAAGCTTCGTATTTTCCGTCCATCAGTTAACCTCCCCTTTTTTAACAGTATTCCTTGACTTTTGCCGCAAACCGAAGGCAACGCAAGGTCAGCACGCGGCAAAAAACACTTTCAATTACAGCCCTTTATTTTCACAGAAAAACAGCCTTCAGCAGCTATTTGTCCGCTTGTCGTGCTTTTAATTTCCCCTTTTACATATAAAGAATTATGCTTTGTCTTTATTATAACAATAATATTCGCACAAGTCAACGGGGATTTACTTTTCCGTACTATTTTATAATCTTCAAATTCCGCATTTATCCCATATCCGGTTTTTACCGTCTTTGTTTTCAGCCCCTTGCGTCTTAAACATGAAACGAAAATCCCGTGGTTACGGCAACAATTACCTTTTTTATATACGGACTTAAACAGATCGTAAAGCAAAATTTTTTACCCTTTGTTTTAACCCTTTTTACTTTCCGCTTTTATACTGCACCCCATGCCTTTCGTTGTTGCCATGAAGTCGCTAAGGCTATTTCTTTATTCTTATTCATTCAGCCTCATTTTTTAACGGAACTGCATCCGTTATAAACAAATTCTGTTTCAACCTTTTATTAAGTTATTAAAAAAGACCGAAAACAGAACTATATACATAGAGAAAAAGCCCGAACTCATGAAAATACCGTATAATCCGATATCAAAGCGGAATTAAACCGATAATGCTATGATTGCTGTTTATAACACTTTTCGTGATGTTATGATGTTAACCGAATACGTAAGAATAAATATAAAAACAGCTCCGTGCCGCAAAATTATTTTTTATCGGACTGCTTCTCCCGCAGGTTTGACTTGTCGTCCGCGCCCTTATCGCACGCGCGCGATGAAGAAAGCTCGTCTACTTGCTTGGCAAGTTTTCGCTGAATCTCCAATAATTCTTCTAACTTGCGGTGCAAGTCATCTATGATAAGCTCGCTTTTCAGATTGATGCGATAATCGCTTTCGGCGCGCTCCCTGTCCTTTGCCTCCTGGCGATTCTGACTCATCATTATAAGAGGAGCCTGTATTGCCGCAATACAGGAAAGCACCAGATTTAACAGAATAAAGGGATAAGCGTCAAACGCATTGGATGCCAGAACCACGTTCACCACCATCCAAACGACCATAACCCCTATAAAACTGAATATAAACGCCCAGCTGCCCGCAAACCGCGCAACTGCGTCTGCCGCACGCTGCCCGACGGAAGGCTTATCCTTTTTCTTTGAGCCTTCGGTAATTTCAGTCATAGTAAGCCTGCGTATCAGTTCTTCGTCCGAAAACTCCTCGTCCGTAATATGCAGAAGCTCTCTTATTATCTTTTTGCGCTCTTTGCTGTTAGCCATACTTTTTCTCCTGAAAACTTTTTTTAATTATTATATCGCCGCCTCATATAAAATTCAAGCCCATAAAACATTTTTATATAAAAATTTTATTACGCCATCGGCAAATTAAAAAACGCTTTAAGCTTTAATTACCC
>UQSP01000046.1 GCA_900543755.1 uncultured Eubacteriales bacterium | reverse complement strand
CGAGATCTGCGCATGTCTCGTGGGCTCGGAGATGTGTATAAGAGACAGGATTTTAATAATGCGTTTTTGACTTTTTGTCTGACGCGGACGGCTGCAGAGTTTTTTTAACGCTAAACCGCATTATTGACCCAAAAAAACACTTTTCGCGGCTTTTAGGGGCAATTTTGAGCGCGATAAGGGTATGCTTTAAAATTACGCTTTAAAAACAAGCGGCCCGAAGGCTTAAAACGCTTTTCTTTTTCGGCGAAAAGTGCTATAATCTTATTGGCTTAAACAGCTTAAGGAGATTATTATGTCGAATAAAACGGATATTGCGTACGACTCCAGCGAAATTCAGGTTCTCGAGGGGCTTGAACCCGTAAGAAAAAGACCGGGAATGTATATCGGCTCCACCGACGAGCGCGGTCTTCATCATCTTATCGTGGAGATAGTTGACAACAGCGTGGACGAGGCTCTGGCAGGATATTGCGACACCATTACCGTGGAAATCACGCGTGAGGGCGCCGTTTCCGTCACCGACAACGGAAGAGGCATACCCATCGGCATTCATAAGACGGAGGGAGTTTCGGCGGTGCAGGTGGTGCTTACCAAACTGCACGCGGGCGGCAAATTCGGCGGCGGCGGATACAAGGTTTCGGGCGGGTTGCACGGTGTGGGCTTGTCCGTAGTCAACGCGCTTTCCGAATGGCTGGAAGTAGAGGTCTACAAAAACGGCAAAATTCACCGTCAGAAATATATGCGCGGCGTTCCCATGCGCGCGCTTGCCGAGGTGGGAGAAACCGACCTTACCGGCACAAAGGTTACCTTTTATCCCGACAAGGAAATATTCGAAACCATAGAATTTTCCTACGAAACGGTGCGCACCCGTTTAAGAGAGGTAGCCTATCTCAACAAGGGGCTTAAAATAAACCTTATCGACAGCCGTCCCGGATGCGAGAAAAACGAAACTTTTCATTACGAGGGCGGAATTTTGGATTTCGTGGATTACCTTAACCGCGCGAAAACCACGCTTTTCCCACGTTCGCTTTATATAGAAAAGGATTTTAAAAACTCAAGCGTGGAAATCGCCATGCAGTACAACGACAGTTACAACGAGGTGCTGTATTCTTACGCCAACAACATCAACACCGAAGAGGGCGGAACTCACCTTGTGGGCTTTAAAAACGCTTTGACGCGCGTCCTTAACGATTACGCGCACGCCGAAAAGCTGGTTAAGGACGACTTTAAACTTACCGGCGAGGACGTAAGGGAAGGTATTACCGCGATAATTTCCGTAAAGCTGGAGGAGCCGCAATTCGAAGGTCAGACCAAGACAAAGCTCGGCAACTCCGAGATGCGCGCGCTTGTGGAAAAAGCGCTTACCGAAGGGCTGGGGACATATCTCGAGGAAAATCCCAAAGAGGCGCGCGACCTTATCATGAAGACGGTTACGGCGCAAAAGGCGCGCGACGCGGCGAGGGCAGCGCGCGAAAGCACCCGAAGAAAAGGAGTGCTGGAGTCCACGACGCTGCCCGGAAAGCTTGCCGACTGCACGGACAAGGACGCAAGCCACTGCGAAATTTATCTGGTGGAGGGCGACAGCGCGGGCGGCACTGCTAAGCAAGGACGCGACCGCCGTTTCCAGGCGATACTGCCGCTGAGGGGCAAAATCCTCAACGTGGAAAAGGCAAGGCTTACCAAAATCATGGAAAACGCCGAAATCCGCGCCATGATTACGGCTTTCGGCTGCGGCATCGACGACGAGTTCGACGAAAGCAAACTGCGTTACGACAAGATTATCTGCATGACCGACGCGGATGTGGACGGCTCTCATATCAGGATACTGATGCTTACTTTCTTTTTCCGCTTTATGCGCCCGCTTATCGAGCGCGGCCACGTTTACATCGCGCAGCCGCCGCTTTACAAACTGACCAAGGGTAAAACCGTCGAGTACTGCTACTCGGACGAAGAACTGAAAATTGCCAGCGAACGGCTGGGTAAGCCCGAAATTCAGCGTTATAAGGGGCTTGGCGAGATGAACGCCGACCAGCTTTGGGAAACTACCATGAACCCCGAAAAGCGCACGCTTCTGAAGGTCAACATGAAGGACGCGGAGGAGGCGGACCAGATTTTCACCGTTCTCATGGGCGAAGTGCCGGAGCTGAGAAGGAAGTTTATCGAGGACAACGCCACGCTTGTCAAAGAGCTGGATATTTAACGGGGGACAATCGAAATGGCGGATAAAAACGACAACATAAAAGAAATCATAGACAACAGCAAAATTATTCAGGTCGAAGTAAACGAGGAAATGAAAAAATCGTTTATCGCCTACGCTATGGCGGTAAACGTTTCCCGCGCGATACCCGACGTCCGCGACGGACTTAAACCCGTTCAGCGCCGTATCCTGTATTCGATGAGCGAGCTTAACCTCTTTTCCGACAAGCCTTACCGTAAATGCGCGCGTATCGTGGGCGACTGTATGGGTAAGTACCACCCGCACGGCGACAGCTCGGTTTACTACGCGTTGGTGCGTCTTGCACAGGACTTTTCCATACGCTGTCCGCTTGTGGACGGGCACGGTAACTTCGGCTCCGTGGACGGCGATCCCCCTGCGGCGCAACGTTATACCGAGGCAAGGCTGAGTAAAATCGCGGCGGAAATGCTGCGCGACATCGACAAGGAAACGGTGGACTGGTATCCCAACTTCGACGATACTCTGATGCAGCCCACGGTGCTTCCCAGCCGTTTCCCCAATCTTCTGGTAAACGGTTCGGACGGTATAGCCGTAGGTATGGCGACCAATATTCCTCCGCATAACCTCGGTGAAGTTATTTCGGCGGTGGACGCGCTTATCGACAATCCCGACATCACCGTGGATGAACTTATGGAATACGTCCCTGCGCCCGATTACCCCACGGGCGGTCTTATCATGGGCAGGGCACGCATTAAGCAGGCGTACCGTACGGGTCGCGGCGGCATAGTAATCCGCGCCAAAGCGGAGATAGAAGAGGGTACCGCCGGCAGACACCACATTGTAATAACCGAGCTTCCCTATCAGGTCAACAAGTCGGAGCTTATCAAATCCATTGCCGACCTTGTAAAGGACAAGAAGGTGGAGGGAATTACCGATATCCGCGAAGAATCCGACCGCGAGGGCATGAGAATAGTCATCGACGTAAAGCGCGACGCTCAGCCCCAGGTGGTGCTCAACACGCTTTACAAGCATACCGACCTTCAGGTTTCGGGCGGCATTATTTTCCTTTCGCTGGTAAACGGCGAACCCAAGATTCTCAATCTCAAGGAAATGCTTTACTATTACCTCGAGCATCAGAAGGACGTGATAGTAAGGCGCACTAAATTTGACCTTGCGCGCGCCGAGGACCGCGAGCATATTCTGCAGGGCCTTGTCGTGGCGCTTGCCAACATCGACAGAGTTATCGAGATAATCAAGGCAAGCAAGGACAAATACGAGGCGGCGGATAACCTGATGAAGGAATTTCTTTTGTCCGACAAGCAGGCGGGCGCGATTCTGGAAATGAGATTGCAGCGCCTTACCAGCCTTGAAGTGGAGTCCATCAGAAACGAACTTAAGGAACTTGAGGAGCGTATAGCGGACTTAAAGGACATTCTTGCCCGTCCCGAACGCATTACCGCCATTATCAAAACCGAAATCAACGAAATCAGGGACAAATACAACGCTCCCAGAAAGAGCCAGCTTTGCATCGATTACGACGAAATCGACGTGGGAGACCTTATCGACCGCGAGGACGTCGTTATATCCATGACTCATTCGGGATACGTCAAACGTCTGCCCGTGACCGAATACAAGGCTCAGCACCGCGGCGGAACGGGAGTAACCGCTCACAAGCCCAAGGAAGAAGACTTTGTCGAGAATATGTTTATAACCTGCACTCACGACGACCTCATGTTCTTCACCAATTTCGGCAGAGTGTATTCCATCAAGGCTTACGAGGTGCCCGAAGCGGAACGTACCGCGCGAGGCAGAGCGATTGTCAACCTTTTGCAGCTGCAGCCCGACGAAAAAGTAAGCGCGGTCATTCCCGTCAAAGAAAACAGCGATTACAGCGGCTATCTCATGATGGCGACAAAGGGCGGACTTGTAAAGCGTACCGCGTTTACGGAGTTCGAGTCCATAAGAAAAGTGGGTAAAATCGCCATTTCTCTTCTCGAGGGGGACGAGCTTATTTCCGTCCAGATTCTCAGCGACGGAGACGAAATCCTGCTTGCGGCTTCTTCGGGAAAATGTATAAGATTCCCCGCGTCCTCCGTGCGTCCCACGGGAAGATCGTCCATGGGCGTGCGCTCCATCCGTTTGGGCGAGGGAGAGCGCGTAGTCGATATGGCGGTCATAAGAAAAGACTGCGATCAGGAAGTGCTTACCGTTTCCCGCTTAGGCTACGGCAAACGCAGCGACATCGACGAATACCGTATCCAGTCGCGCGCGGGAAAAGGCACTCTGGCGGGTAAATTCAACGAACAGACGGGCGAGCTTGTAAATCTCAAGCTTATAAATCCCGGCGACGATATTCTGCTTATTGCGGACAACGGCATAATAATCCGCATAAAAGCGGAAGAAATCAACAAAATTTCGCGCAATACCAAGGGCGTCAGAATAATGCGCATGAAAGGAGAGGGCAGCGTGGTATGCGTTGCCGTCGCTCCGCCCGAGCCCGAAACCGAAGAAACTGACCAAACCGATTCGCAAATTTTAGGAACGGAAACGGATAAACCCGACGCAACGGACTTGACCGCCGACGAAGATAATGTATCCGCGTCCGATGACCTTGCCAAAGCAGGCGGCGATATGGACGGCGACCTTTCTTATAACGGCGGAGAAGAGGAGAATTCCGAAAATTCTTCGGAAGAATAATCAAGTGGCAAAATCGTCGAGAAATAAAACATTGACGCTTACAAAAAGCGAAACGCAGGGGTTTTTAAGCCGCTGCGTTTCTTGCGCATATCTCAAAGAAACGGGGGATTTTTGCAATAAAACCGTTTGGGGCGACTCTTTTGACGCCGCCGTGGTACTGCCCGACGGGTGCGCCGACCTGTTGATTGCCGACCCTCCTTACAACATGACAAAGACTTTCGGCAATCGGGAATTTTCACGCATGAGCGAAAGCGATTACCGCGCGTTTACCGAAAAGTGGGTAAAAGCTTACCTTCACACGCTGAAAAAAACGGCTTCCGTTTACGTTTGCTGCGATTGGGAAAGCGGTATAGTCATTGCTCCCGTTCTTCAAAAGTACTTTACCGTAAGAAACCGCATTACCTGGCAGCGCGAAAAGGGACGGGGCGCCAGAACAAACTGGAAAAACGGCATGGAAGATATCTGGTTCTGCACCGTTTCGGACGATTACGTTTTCAACCTCGGCGCGGTGCGTCAGCGCAGAAAAGTGGTCGCGCCGTATACCGAGGACGGCAAACCCAAAGACTGGTTCGTCCTGGACGGCGTAAAGTATCGCGATACCTGCCCGTCAAACTTCTGGGACGACATTACCGTACCTTACTGGTCCATGCGGGAGAATACTCCGCATCCCACGCAAAAGCCCGAAAAACTGCTGGCAAAACTGATTCTCGCTTCTTCAAACGAGGGAGATCTGGTGCTTGACCCGTTCGGCGGCAGCGGTTCTACCGCTGTTACCGCGAAAAAACTGAAACGCAATTATTTGTCGGTGGAAAAGGAGGAAGAGTACTGCGCCCTGACCGAGTGCAGATTGCTGCGCGCCCGGTCCGACGCTTCCGTACAGGGCATGGAGGACGGTATTTTTTACGCCAGGGGCTTAAAATGAATTGTTTGCAAGCTTTCCGTCGCGGATTTCGATTATGTCGATAAAGGCAAAAACCGGCAAAACGCCTTAAACGGATGCGAATAGTTTTTAGTCGGGGATACAGCGCGTATAAATTTTGCCGCGCGCTTAAAGAGTAATTAAAAAACGTTTTATTTTTTAACGTTGCGGGAAATTTTGTCCGTTTCGTGCGTAATGTTAATGTTTTTGCGAAAAAAGTATGCAAAAACTTGCCAAATTATAACAATAAATGATATAATCAAAATGTCGGCTTGCAATTTTTTGTTTAGCTGTGTTTTGTAAGTATTATTCGCCGCTCGGCGGATTCGTAAAGGGTGTTTATGACGAAAACGGAAGAACAATTCAAAAGTCTGAGGAAGCTTTCCTTTAAAGACAGCACTATTGAAGAAATTCTCGGCGAGGAGAACAAATCCGGGCTATCCCTTTCCGACGAAGCGGATTTTAAACGTTTGGGCAGGGGATATTTCGAAGTTCACAATTTGCCTGAACTGAGGGAAATTGCCAAAAATATGGGCGTTGCTTCGCCTTGCACCTATTCTAAATCCGACCTCGTGGACAGAATGATGGATTTGTTGTGGGGCTTGCAGTACTTTTCCGAGGAAGGCGCGCCTCTTTCCGATCCCGACGTTAAAAAATTAAGTCCCGAGGACGAGCTTAAACTGCTGGAAGATTTTAAACACGGGGATTACGTTCTCGGCAGTTTTGTGGAGGGAGTTTTCGACGGAGACGAGTCGGGCGGGGCTTTAAGAGTCAACCGATTCGTAAAAAGCGTGGAGGACGTGGGCGTCATAAGGCGGCTTATCAACCTTTACGGTCTTAAAAGCGGAGACGTTGTTTCGGGTCGCGCGCGTTACGTCAAAAACGCCGGCTTTTTCTGTTTGCACTACATTGATTCGGTTAACGGCGTCAAAACCGATTCTTCAGTGTTTGCCGCCGCGCGGGACAAACAAACATGCGACGAGAAAATTAAACCGTATCAAAGAATATTGCCAAGCTCCGGTTCGGATTCGGGATTACTGAAGCTTATGGACGTTTTTACTCCTTCCGCGCTGGGGCAAAGCGTCGTAATATCCTGCTCGGGTAAATTTTCGTATTCCGAAAACGCGGCGAAACTGACTTCCTCTTTACAGAAGATAACCAAAGTCGACGAAATTCTTTTTTTGTGCCTCGGCGTTTCTGCGGAGACAAAACAAAAATTATCCTCGGTTTTTCCCTCGGCGGTGTTTACCGGTGCGGGAGACGGGGACGAGGACGAGAAAATAGTCAAGAGGGTTCGCGATTATGCTTCGGCTCAGGCAAAATGCGGTAAAAACGTGGTTGTCGTGCTTAACAATATCGACAGGGCATGTTCGCTAAGCATGGACGGAGCCGAAAAACTCGTCGATTCGGCGGCGCAGTTCGCTACGGGCGGCAGTTTTACACTGTTCGCTTTTGCCGACCGCGATAACACGGTTGGGGCGTATTACCGCGTCAAAAATCTTGTATCGGCGGAACTTTGCCTTACCTCGCGTGCGTTTTACGGCGATTTCAACGTAGAACTTTCGCGGTGCTTTTCAAATTCCGGCATTAACTTTACCGCCAAAGAGCAGGCTGCTTTCGTTAAGTTGAGGAATATAGCCGTAACGGTTTCGGAATCTGCGGCATTGAAAACCGTACTCGACTGCGACGGTTATGAAGACGTCATAAACAAACTTTCGGCGGAATCCGCGAGTTGAAGCGAGGATTGATGAAAATAGGTTATTTCGGTGAGGAAAGCAGTCATACTTACGCTTGCGCGAGCGAGAATTTTCCTAAGGCGGAATTAATAGGTTTTTCCTCCATGGCGGCCGCGGCGGAGGCGGTGGAAAAAGGAAGCGTATCCGGTGCGGTTGTGCCCATAGAAAACAGCGTGGGCGGCAGCGTGGGGGATTGTCTGGACGCTCTTAAAAAATACAACGTTTACATTACCGCCCAGTTTTTGAGGCCCATCGTACATTCTCTGATAGGAATTGAAGGAGCCGCTAAGTCCGACGTCAGAAAAATTTATTCTCACCCGCAGGCGATTGCCCAGTGCGACGGATATATCAAAAAGTATTTTCCCGACGCTTTGGTCATTGCCGTCGCAAGTACGTCCGAAGCATTAAAGATTATAAAAAACAAGGACGAGGCGGCGCTTGCGCGTAAGCCCGAAAAAGGACAGACGGTGCTTGAAAAGGACGTTCAGGACGCAAAAGACAACACTACGCGCTTCGTTCTTTTGCAAAAGCAGCCGCTGTTTCAGGGCAACAAGGTCAGCGTTTTGTTTGAAACCAGGCATCGGCCGGGCGCGTTGCTTAAAGTGCTTGGCGTGCTTGCGGATTTTAATCTTAACATGACTAAACTCGAGTCCCGACCAAGCCGCGACGGCATATTCGAATACTGGTTTTACGTCGAATTTTCCTGCGACGAAGGAAAGGAAACGCTTATGCGCGTAATGCAGAAACTCAGCGAGGGGACCGGTCTTATAAAATTCGTGGGCTATTACCGATAAGCGAGGGCGCGATTAATCTTAAATGCGTTTCAAAAAGCCTTAAAATGACAATAATTTCACATAAACGTCATATCGGTTAAACAAAACAAATTTATAATATATAATGAAAATGTATGGTTGCGAGGATTAAATTCTTCAGAAAGCTCAACCGTAAGGAGTACAATATATGGGACTTATTTCATTCATCACGGGCAGCGATAACAGAAAGCACATCAAAAAGCTTGAAGCGATTGCGGCAAAAATCGAAAAGCGCGAGGAGGAATACCGCGCTTTAAGCGACGAGCAGCTTAAAGCAAAGACGGCGGAATTCCGCGACAGACTGCAAAACAACTACGAAACGCTTGACGACATTCTGCCCGAGGCTTTTGCGGCGGTCAGGGAGGCAAGCTCCAGAGTGCTGGGTATGCGCCATTTCCACGTTCAGCTTATGGGCGGTATCGCTCTTCATCAGGGCAGAATAGCTGAGATGCGCACCGGCGAAGGCAAAACGCTGGTCGCTACGCTTGCAAGCTACCTCAACGCGCTTCCCGGTAAAGGCGTGCACGTGGTTACCGTAAACGATTATCTTGCAAAACGTGACGCCGAATGGATGGGGAAAGTGCACAGGTTTTTGGGCCTTACCGTGGGCGTCGCCATTGCGGGCATGGACAGCAACGCCAAGCGCGCCGCATATAACTGCGATATTACTTACGCCACCAACAACGAGCTGGGCTTCGATTACCTCAGGGACAACATGGTCATTTACAAGAAGGACAAGGTCCAGCGCCCGCTCAACTTCTGTATAATCGACGAGGTGGACTCCATTCTCATCGACGAGGCGCGTACCCCGCTTATCATATCGGGCCGCGGCGGCAAAAGCAGCGAAATGTACGTCACCGCCAACCGTTTTGCCAAAAGCCTTAAGCCCGACGACCTCGACATCGACGAAAAGAAGAAAGCGGTTACTCTTTCCGAAAGCGGCGTGGAAAAAGCCGAACGTTTCTTTGCGGTGGACAATCTTTCCGACGTCGAAAACATGGAGCTTAACCATTATATAAACAACGCAATCCGCGCCAATTATATAATGAAACTTGACAAGGACTATATAGTCAACGACAAAAACGAAGTCGTCATCGTGGACGAGTTTACCGGAAGACTTATGGACGGGCGCCGTTACAGCGACGGATTGCACCAGGCAATCGAGGCAAAGGAGAACGTTCGTATTCAAAGCGAAAACAAGACTCTTGCCACCATCACGTTCCAGAATTATTTCCGTCTTTACAAAAAGCTCAGCGGCATGACGGGTACCGCCAAAACGGAGGAATCGGAGTTCCGCGGTATTTACAATCTGGACGTCGTCACGATACCCACCAACCTTCCGTCAAAGCGCGTGGACGAAAACGACCAGGTTTATTCCACCGTCGCGGGAAAACTGCGCGCGGTAGTCGCGGACATTACCGAATGCTATCAGCGCGGACAGCCCGTGCTTGTGGGCACCACCACCGTCGAAAAGAGCGAAGAGCTTTCGCGTATGCTGCACAAGGCCAAGATTCCGCACAACGTGCTGAACGCCAAAAACCATGAAAAGGAAGCGGAAATAGTCGCTCAGGCGGGTAAATTCCGCACCGTTACCATCGCTACCAACATGGCCGGCCGCGGTACCGACATCATGCTGGGCGGCAATGCCGAATACATGGCGGTAAAACGTATGCGCGACATCGGCATGAGCGAGGAGTCCGTTTCCGCGGCTACCTCTTACTACAATACCGACGACCCCGAAATTCTGAAAGCGCGCGAGCAGTTCAGGAAATTCTACGACGAATATAAAGCAGAAGTCAATAAAGAAAAAGAAGAAGTCATTGCCGTGGGCGGATTGCGCATCATCGGCACCGAGCGTCACGAGTCCCGCCGTATCGACAATCAGCTGCGAGGAAGAGCGGGCCGTCAGGGCGATATCGGTTCTTCTGTCTTCTATCTGTCCATGGAGGACGACCTTGTGCGTCTTTTCGGCGGCGACAGAATGAAACGCATTGCCGAAATGTTCAGGATAGACGAGGACACTCCTTTTGCCATGGGCATGCTGACCCGTCAGATTGAAAACGCCCAGCGCAACATCGAGGGCAGAAACTACACGATGCGCCGCCAGGTGCTGGAATACGACAACGTAATGAACGCTCAGCGTACCATTATCTACGGCGAGCGCAACAAGGTGCTTGACGGCATCGACGCGCACGACCAGATTCTCAAGATGATGCGCGACCAGGTGGACATCATTGTCGATGACTTTACCGACCCCCACGTCGACTGGGACGAGTGGGATTATAAAAACCTCAATAAGGAAATCGAGCGTAAGCTTTTGCCCGACGACCCCGATTTTCTCACTCAGGAGCGCATGGAGAAATGGGCGCTTGAGGAAATCAAGGACCAGCTTTACGAGGCGGTCAAGGCTTATTACGACGCCAAAATCGAGGACGCCAAAAAGCTTAGCGAAGAAACGGGCGCGCCCATTGATTTTGCCGAGATAGAGCGCGTAATCATGCTGCGCGTAATCGACGCGAAGTGGATGGACCATATCGACTCCATGGACCAGCTTAAAAAAGGCATAGTGCTTAAGGCGTACGGCAATCAGGACCCCGTCATCGCATATAAGAAAGCGGGCTTCGAGATGTTCGAGGAAATGACCGCCAAAATGCAGGAAGAGACCGTGGCTTTGCTTGTCCACGTCAACATTCAGGCTCCGCCCAAACGCGAGGCGCAGAAGATAGAGTTCGTCGAAAACCGCGGCGGAAATTCGAGAGTGGTAAATTCTCCCGTTGTCAATTCCACGCGCACGGTGGGCAGAAACGAGCTTTGTCCTTGCGGAAGCGGCAAAAAATACAAAAACTGCTGCTTGGGCAAAGACCTTGCGGAAAAACGTTGATTACGGAAATAATTTATGCTGACTACCGACGACTACAAATTCAGACTTAAAAACATTACGGCAAAGTTCGACGACTGTTGCCTGGCTTTCGATACGGAAAAAATGAACAAAAGAAGCGCGGAGCTTGACGAAATCAGGCAGGCGCCCGACTTTTACTCGGACCCTAAACGCGCCGCGGAAATAAACAGCGAGGCCAAATACATTTCCGACAAACTTGAGGAGCTTTCTTTTTACCGCCGTTCTCTTGACGACCTTAATACGCTTATCGAGCTTGTGGAAAGCGAAAACGACGACTCTTACTTCGGCGAAATCGAGGAAACGCTTGATTCGCTTTCGGGTAAAATCGAACAGCTTCATCTGGAAACGCTGCTTAAAGGCGAATACGACAAGCACAACGCGATACTCATGCTTCAGGCGGGTGCGGGCGGTACCGAAGCGCAGGACTGGGTAAGCATGCTTTACCGTATGTACCGCATGTATGCCGAAAAAAACGGGTTTACGGTGGAGGAACTTGACCTTCTTCCCGGGGACGTTGCGGGCGTCAAAAGCGTTTCGTTTATGATTAAGGGCGTAAACGCATACGGATATCTCAAGGCGGAAAAAGGCGTACACAGACTGGTGCGCATTTCTCCTTTCGACGCAAACTCCAGAAGGCATACGTCCTTTGCCAGCCTTGAAGTCATGCCCGAAATAGAAAACGACAACTCCGTGGAAATCCGTCCCGAAGACCTTAAAATCGATACCTATCGTTCGGGCGGGGCGGGCGGTCAGCACGTCAACAAGACGGACAGCGCCGTGCGCATTACTCACATTCCCACGGGAATAGTCGTGCAGTGTCAGAACGAGCGTTCTCAGATTCAGAACCGTGAAACCGCCATGAAAATGCTGACAAGTAAACTTGTGGAACTGAGAGAGCGCGAAAATCTGGAAAAGGCCAACTCCATAAAAGGCGAAATTAAAAAAATAGAGTGGGGCAGTCAGATACGTTCCTATGTTTTTCAGCCCTATACCATGGTCAAGGACCATAGGACGGGATATGAAACGGGCGACGTTTACGCCGTTATGGACGGCGATATATCGGAATTTATTTACGATTACTTAAGAAAATCCTGATACCGCGCCGCGCCGATTTATTCGTTTCGGCGCGTTTTTCTTTAAGCGGTTTGCCGCGGTACAAGATAAGCAATTTAATTTGCTGTCAGGTGGAAAAGGCTTTAAAAAAATTTACCTGATTTCATGCCGCTTGCCGATAATAATACGATACATAAATTCAGCCGATAAATTAAGGTAAATTACTATAAACGGAATTAATGCGTTCTTGACCTTTTTGCGCTTGTCGGCGCGGCGGGGAACGCATACAGGAAATAATAAAATGTACGATACGACCGAAAAATTCAATATGCTAAGACAAAAACCGTCGCTTACCGTGCTGGGGATAGAAAGCTCCTGCGACGAAACCGCCGCGGCGGTGGTGCGCGACGGACGGGAGATTCTTTCCAACGTCATCGCTTCCCAGATTCCCGTTCACAGGAGATACGGCGGAGTGGTGCCCGAAATAGCCTCCCGCAATCATACGATGGCGGTAAACAACGTCGTAAACGAGGCGCTTATGAAAGCGGGTGTTTCTCTTTCGGATATCGACGCCGTGGGCGTGACTTACGGCGCGGGGCTTGCGGGCGCGCTGCTTGTAGGGGTGACGGCGGCAAAAGCGCTGGCTTATTCGGCAGGGCTGCCTCTCATAAAAGTAAATCATATCGAGGCGCATATCGCCGCGAATTACACGGCTTTTTCTTCGCTTCAGCCTCCCTTTCTCGCGCTTGTGGCAAGCGGCGGACACACTTCGATAATAGACGTGACGGATTACAATGATTTCGTGCTTATGGGTTCGACCAAAGACGACGCCATCGGCGAGGCTTTCGACAAGACTGCAAGGCTTCTGGGGCTTCCTTATCCCGGCGGGCCCGAAGTGGACAGACTGAGTAAAACAGGAAAAAACAACATCAACTTTTTCCACGGCAAAAAGCCCGTGAACAAGGATTTTTCTTTAAGCTATTCGGGACTTAAAACAGCCGTCGTGAATTACGTCCACAACGCCCGTCAGCGCGGCGAACAGATTGTCGTGGAAGACGTATGCTGTTCCCTTACACATACGGCGGTGGACTTGCTGGCGGATACCGTTATGCAGGCGGCGGAATACGCGCGGCGCGACGTTATCGTGCTGGCGGGAGGAGTGGCAAGTAATTCGTATCTCCGCGAAACTCTTGCGGCGCGAGGAAGCGAAAAAGGCATAAAAGTTTTGTTTCCGCCCCCCGTGCTTTGCACCGACAACGCCGCCATGGTCGCCGCCCGCGCATATTATTCGGTCCGCGCAGGCAAAGACCTTGCGGACCTGACTCTCAACGCTTGTCCCGGGCTGAAAACGGGGAGGCCCCTATGTTAGGCCGCGTCGTGGTGGGCATGAGCGGCGGAGTGGATTCTTCCGTCGCCGCATTGCTTCTGAAAGAACAGGGTTACGACGTCGTAGGCTTGTTTATGCACAACTGGGAGGAGCAAGAGGACGGCGCGTGTACGTCTGCCGAGGACTGGGCGGACGTGGTGGGCGTTTGCGGAAAGCTGGGAATACCTTGCTACTCGGTCAATTTTTCCGAGGAATACATGAAAAGGGTTTTTTCGTATTTTTTGGAAGAATACAAAAAAGGACGCACGCCCAATCCCGACGTATTGTGCAACCGCGAAATAAAGTTTGCTCCTTTCAAGGAGTACGCGCTGTCTTTGGGTGCGGACTATATCGCAACGGGTCACTACTGCGACGCGGGAGAAGAAGACGGATTTCCCGTCTTACTTAAAGCGGCGGACGAAAACAAGGACCAGACGTATTTTCTCAACCAGGTAAGTACCGATCAGCTAAGACGCGTCATGTTTCCTTTGGGGCGTATGCTTAAGCCAGAGGTCAGACGAATTGCCGAGCAAAACGGACTTGTCACGGCAAAAAAGAAGGATTCCACGGGTATCTGCTTTATAGGAGAGCGCAAATTCCGCGCGTTTTTGTCCGAATACCTGCCCGGGCAAAAAGGCAGAATAGTTGACGTCAACGGCAAAACGGTAGGCGAGCATTTCGGTCTTATGTATTATACTCTCGGTCAGCGCAAGGGGCTGGGTATCGGCGGCGTCGCGGGCGAGGAGCAGTCAAGGTGGTACGTCGTGGAAAAGCGGCTTTCGGACAATACTCTTGTCGTTTCCTGCGGCGAGGGAGAGGAGCTTTTTTCACGCGCGCTTAATGCAAGCGGTCTCAACGTCATAGGGCCTTGGGACAAAAAAAAGTTCGAATGTACGGCAAAATTCCGTTACCGTCAAAGCGAGCAGCCCGTTTTTGCGGAAATTACCGACAACGACCGCGTAAGAATCGAATTCAAGACGCCGCAGCGCGCGGTAACTCCCGGTCAGTATGCCGTGCTGTACTGTGGCGAAAGATGTCTGGGCGGCGCGGTTATCGACGAGGTTATAAAATAATCCGCCGCATTTGATTTAGAATAGAAAAAATAAAACCGTCTTCACTGAAACGACGCAAAGTTCGGGTTTTCGCAGGACGGCTTTTTTTATTGATGATTTTATTTCAAGGTAAATATAATAGCGGAAAATTCCCGAGGACAATTATTACACGCTGATTAAAACAGAAAGCCTAAAGGACAATTAACGCATACAAATAGTCATTATATTATAGGCATATAGGAGCATAAGATTTTACGCTAAAGAGTTCTTTGTCGGTTAAAGATGTATTTTACCCGACGCAAAAGGAATGTCGATAATAGTAAATCGTCATTGTGTTACAGACGCGTTTTCAGTCAAATATGCCACCGCATAGGCTCGGCTTCCCAACATCGACAATGTAAACAAACCCATTCTGTCGGTTTCGGATAAAAGTCCCGCTATGCGCGATTCGGCTTTTTTTCTGAATGAAATAAGCTGATTAAAGTTGCCCGCGGTAGAAAGATATATTTTGTCCGCGCCCGATTTTTCCGTCAAAACCGCAAGTCTCTCGGCAGTCGAAAGATTTCCGCGCGTTTTTCCCGTTATAAGAAATTTGCCGCGAGTGTTGAGTTTCAGAATATACTGCAGGTTCAGTATTTTTCCGCGGTCGGCATTGACGTTGATTTTTCCCAGCCGCTTCAAATAACTCAAATCTTCCGTAGCAAAATATGTGCAAACGTTTTTTGCAGTCTTGTTAAGCTCCAAAAAAGCTTCAGCAGCGGTAAAGCCGTTGCTTTTCAAGTATTTCGCGCGCTCTATCAGCGGATGCATGCCTACAGAAAAAGTTCCTGCGTCCACAACGTAGATTTCACACCTGGGGAATTTTACCAATTCGTTCCTGACGGCTTTGATCGCGCAGTCATAATCTTCGGATAAACGGGAGTCAACGGAAATACTGTCTCTTATACACATCTCCGAGCCCACGAGACATGCGCAGATCTCGT
>UQSP01000045.1 GCA_900543755.1 uncultured Eubacteriales bacterium | reverse complement strand
GAGATCTGCGCATGTCTCGTGGGCTCGGAGATGTGTATAAGAGACAGTAATAATTTCGGTTGCTGAACAAAAAAAGATTTTTCGGCGCTATATTTGCGCATAAAAAACACGTACTGAAAAGAAACTATAAACGTGATTATCAATATTTCGTTTATAATACTGGCGCTGAATTTTCTGATAATACCTTTCACTCTGGTTGCCGAAGGAGATATCGACGTGTTCGAAAATCAGGGTTGGTTCAAACTGTCGCTTTTCGGATTTATCAAGCTTTTTAAAACGCGCGCTTATCTTAAGCACCTTGACCCGCTGCACAACAATCTTGTACTTAAAAGCAAGAAAAAAGATTACGAATTTCACCTCAACGCGGACAAGCGCGACAAACAATCCATAATAAAAGTACTGGATATAGAATTTTTTCCTTATGTCAATATCGTAAGTATAGACCTTGAGCTTGCCGTGGGAAAACGCGACGACGCCTTGTTCACTACATTGACGCTTGGAGGACTGAAAATAGTGTTTTACGGAATTTTCAGTTTTCTCAAATCATCTCAAAGACTGGAAATATCCGAAAATTTCATACCCGAATACAATAAAGACATGTTCAGAACGGTGTTCTCCGGCATAATCAACATATCTTTTGCAGATATTATATACAGCTTTATACTGTATCTTGTCAAAAAGACAAAAAACAAACTTAAACGCGGAGGTAAAAAAGTTGATAATAGAGCATAACGAACATCCTATAGAAAGAATAATGGATAACGCTTTTATTAAGCTTAAAGGATTGGTAAGCGCGGATACGGTCGTAGGCAACCCCGTTACCACTTCCGACGGCGTAAGCATTATTCCCATAAGCAGAGTCACAATGGGCTTTCTTACCGGCGGCGGGGAATACTCCGATATGTCGAGAGAAAGTTACTCCGAATATCCTTTTGCAGGCGGAAGCGGTGCGGGTATTTCGGTTGCTCCCGTGGGATTTCTGGTAAACGACGGCAAAAGCGTTAAACTGGTGGGCGTGGACGATAAAAGCGCATACGATAAGCTGCTTTCCCTGATTCCCGACGTCATTTCTTCGTTTACCTGCAAAAAAGAGGACTGACGGCGATGAAACCTGTTTTTGGGAAAAGCGCCGTTTTTGCCGTGCTTGCGGCAATTGCCTTATGCGTGTTTTTTGTATCTGGAGCCATAGGAAGGGCTTACGCTTTTACGGGTTCTGCCGAGTGTATGATAGTGCTTGAAAGGGATTCCGGGCGCGTCCTGAATGAGAAAAACGCAGATAAAAGACATCCTATGGCAAGTACTACCAAAATAGCAACCGCCATTACAGTTATCGAAAACGTTGCGGACCTCGATAAAAAAGTTAAAGTCCCCGCATGTGCCGTGGGTGTTGAAGGCTCTTCGATATATCTGGAAAAGGACGAGGAACTCAGTGTGCGCGACCTGCTTTACGGTCTTATGCTTCAATCGGGAAACGACTGTGCAGTCGCCCTTGCCGTAACGGTGGGAGGAAGCGTGGATAAGTTTGCGGCCATGATGAACGAAACGGCAGTAAAAGCCGGAGCGGAAAATACTCATTTCGTAAATCCTCACGGACTTCACGACGACAATCATTACACTACCGCCCGCGATCTCGCCAAAATTGCGGCATACGCCATGAAAAACGAAACTTTTAGAAAGATAGTTTCTGCTAAAAGGTATACAACGTCATGGAAAGGACGCGATTATGACCGTGTTATAGTAAACAAGAACAAAATTCTGTCTACTTACGAAGGGGGCGACGGCGTAAAGACGGGTTATACCGTTAAGGCGGGCAGATGCCTTGTGGCAAGCGCCACTCGCGAGGGTATGAACGTTATTGCAGTAGTATTGAACTGCGGACCCATGTTCGAGGACTGCCGAGCTCTTATGGACGAAGCCTTTTCGAATTTTAAATTAAGAAACGTTACCGACGCCGTAGGAGAAAATTTATATTCGCTTGTAACCGAAGGAAAGACCGAAAACGTAAAACTCGGTTGTAAGGATAAGTTTTATTATCCTTTGACCCGGAACGAATACAATAATCTCAGATACGAAACGGAAGGGGTAAAGCCCATGCGCGCGCCCGTCTGTGAAGGGGATGAAAACGGAAAAATTAAAATTTATTCGGGTAATCGGTTGCTTTTTGAGACGAAATTGTATAGTATAGAATCGGTTGAGCCGCTTTCGGTCGCAGACAGACTGGGCGATATCGTAAAGAGGTGGAACAGCTAAATCGATTTAACAAGGAAAAGCGTCTTAAATGAGGATTAACAAATTTCTTGCAGAGTGCGGTATTGCCAGCAGAAGGAATTGCGAAACGCTGGTAACAGCGGGAAGAGTCAAGATCAACGGGAAAACGGTAACGATGCTTGCGACGGATGTCGATCCCGAATTCGATCTTGTCAGCGTTGACGAAAAACCGGTAAAGCCCATAGCGCGCCATCTTTATTTGGCGCTTAACAAGCCCAAGGGTTACGTTTGTACCACAAACGACGAATTCGGACGCAAAACCGTAATGGATTTTTTCGAGGGTAAATACCCCGGCAAAAGAATTTTCCCCGTAGGAAGACTGGATTACGACACTGAGGGGCTTTTGATTTTAACAACCGACGGGGATTTGTCAAACCGTCTTATGCACCCGCGCAACGAAATTCCTAAGACGTATGTTGCCAAAATTGAAGGGGAGATTGCCGAATCCGACCTTAATAAACTGCGTCAGGGAGTTATACTCGACGGCGTGAAAACCAAAAAATGCAAAGTAAGGCTTTTAGGCACGGAAAACAACGTTTCGCGTGTGGAAGTGGTGATAACGGAAGGACGCAACCGTCAGGTTCGCAGAATGTTTGAAAGCATAAACCGCGACGTGATATTTTTGAAGCGCACCGCCATAGGCGACATAAAACTGGGGGGACTTTATCGCGGCAATTTCCGCGAACTGAAAGAAAACGAAATCGAATACCTTAAAAACGTCTGATTTTTATTCCGTTAAAACATCGGGATTGATGCGGCGTATTGCCCATAGTTGCCTTGAATTTTTATTTAACGGTCATCTGAAATAATAATTTTAACGTTTTGACCGAAAATTACTTTTACGCGCCTTGCTTTATAAACGCAGAGGCGCGTTTCATGTTTTATAATATATGACATACGGAAAAATATTTTATGATTAAATTTTTTTTTGTTTGCAACGCCGTTTTTGCTTGTCTTTTCTTTCGTTAATGTTTATAATGGTAATATGGAAATTTTGGGATTTCTTTAAGATTGCAAAAGTATTGGAGGCTAAAGAATGAAAAGTGTTAAGGAGCTGAACAAGACTGCGGACGCGGCTTCAAAAAGCGTCAGAAAGACGCTGGACGCCGTGCTTGACCCGCAATCGTTTGTCGAGACGGATCGTTTTATCCGCTCCGAAACCGCTTTGGGCGAAGCTACGGGCGAGGGCGTTGTGTGCGGCTTTGCGTCCGTATCCGACGTTCAGGTAGGCGTTTTCGCGGTTAACGGCGACGTTCTCAAGGGCGGCATCGGTAAAGCAAATTCCGCAAAAATCGCAAAGTGCGTAAACAATGCGGTCAAAATGAACGCGCCCGTAATAGGCGTAATCGATTCGTGCGGGGCGCGTTTTGCCGAGGGAATCGAAGCTATGGAGGGATACAGCGCGATTTTCTCCGCTTTTTCGTCGGCTTACGGCGTCGTTCCCACGATTTTGGTGGTAAAGGGCAGTAACTTCGGTATGCTTTCCTATTTGTCGGCGATATGCGATTTTACCGTATGCTACGACAAATCCGTTACCGCAACTTCCAGCCCGCTTATTCTCGTCGCGGGTACTACCGCTGACGCGGCTAAAGTGGGTACGGGCGAGGCTATGGCGAAGGCGGGTATTGCTTCCGCCGTCGTAAAGACGGATGCGGAACTTGCAAAGACCGTTAAAGCGCTTGTTTCCGTTGTCTGTGAGGGAGTCGTTCCTTCCGAGGACGACGGCAACAGGGTTTGCAAGGGCCTTAAGGCGGGTGTGAAAACCGATAAAGTCGTTTCGGAAATTTTCGACCTTAACACGTTTGTGGAAATAAAGAAGGGCTTTGCTCCCGAAGTTGTGACGGGCTACGCAAGATTGAACGGTGTTGCCGTGGGCGTGGTTGCTTCCGACGCTGAAAATGGAGAAGGCAGACTTACCGCGGACGGCGCGAAAAAGGTGACCGAACTCATCAATACCTGCGACAGTTTCGGTATGCCTGTCGTCAACATCGTCGACAGTAAAGGCGTCGTTAACTGTGCCGCTTGCCAGGGAGAACTCATGCGCTCAGTAGGCGACATGATTTACGCTTACAACGTTGCGGACGTCGCAAAAATATCTTTGATTAAAGGTAACGCAATCGGCGCGGGATACGTTGCGTTTGCGTCTAAGAGCATTTATGATTATACGGTCGCGTGGGAAAACGCAACCATCGGTATGCTTGACAACGTAGCTGCTGCCGAGCTTGCGTATTCCGCAGATTTGGCTAAGGCAAAAGATAAGGATGCGGCATTAAATAAACTTGCGGCGGCTTACGGCGAGGAAAATACCGCGGCTGTTACGGTTGCCGAAAAGGGCTTTATCGACAACGTAATCAACCCCAATTTTTCGCGTCAGTATCTGATTGCCGCCGTTCAGGCGTTTCTTGAAAAGAGGTAATCGGAGATGTACTTTTGTTCAAGCGATTTAACTTTTGCGGACAGCTTGTTGGTACTGTTTGTAGGTATGGCCATAGTATTCCTTGCGCTTGCGATATTGGTTGTGGCGGTCATTGCCTACGCCAAATTCTTCAAGCTGTTTGACAAAAAAGGAAACAAAAAGCCGGTTTCGGTGCCAAACGAAGCAGCTGAAGAATCCGAATCGGAAATTTCAACAGACGCCGATGCGGAAATAGTTGCGGCGATTACCGCGGCAATTTCCATGATGTACGCGGCGGAAAGCGAAGACGGAGAGGTTCCGCCTTTCAGAGTAAAAAGCATTATTCTTAATTAAAGTTTTATCAGATAGAGGAGAAAGCAATCATGCGTAAATTCAATGTAAACGTAAACGGAAATATGTATTCTGTCGAAGTGGAAGAAGTGGAATCCGTAGAAAGCGAAGTTGCCGCACCCAAAGCGGCTCCCGTTGCGGCTCCCGCGCCTAAAGCTGCGCCCGCGCCTGCGCCCAAAGTAAACGTCAGCGGCGGCAGCGTTGTAAAATCGCCTATGCCCGGCACTGTCCTCAGTCTTGCCGTGGCTAACGGTGCAACCGTTAAAAAAGGCGATAAGATTCTTGTTCTCGAAGCCATGAAAATGGAAAACGATATTAATGCCAATGCTGACGGCGTTGTTACTTTTGCGGTAAAGAAAGGCGACAGCGTTGAAACCGGTTCTGACCTTGCCGTCATAAAGTAAGGGGGAAGAAATGGATTTTATCGAAACTTTGCGTTCTCTGTGGGAAAGCACGGGAATCGCTCATTCGATTGCTTACGGCGAGTGGCGGAATTATATAATGCTGCTTATTTCGTTTATTCTGTTCTATCTTGCCGTGGTCAAAAAGTTTGAGCCGCTTTTGCTGCTGCCCATAGCTTTCGGTATGTTTATAGTTAACATTCCGGGCGCATATAACATACTTTATGGTGCTGATCACGGCTTAACCGATCAGCAACTTTGGGACAAATATGCCGCGGCTACGGGCACTCCGGACGGATTCACGCCCAGCTACGGATTGTTCCATTACCTTGAGTTCGGCGTGTCGAAGGTCATATTTCCGCCGATTATATTCCTGGGAATAGGCGCGATGACCGACTTCGGTCCGCTTATCGCAAGTCCCAGAAGCTTACTTATCGGCGCGGCCGCACAGCTCGGCGTGTTCCTGACTTTCTGCGGTGCAATAGCTTTGGGCTTTACCGGTGCCGAAGCCGCCGCTATAGGTATAATCGGCGGCGCGGACGGTCCTACGGCAATTATGGTTACTCAGCTTCTTGCGCCCGACCTCTTGTCGGCAATAGCCATAGCCGCTTATTCATATATGGCGCTGATACCCATAATTCAGCCGCCGTTTATGAAGCTGCTTACCACCAAGAAAGAGCGTATGATAAGAATGGAACAGCTTCGTCCCGTTTCCAAGCGCGAAAAGATTATTTTCCCCATTGCCGTTACGCTTGTATGCGGACTGCTTCTTCCCGACGCGTTGCCGCTGTTAGGCATGCTTATGTTGGGCAACCTGCTTAAAGAAAGTCTGGTTACCGAGCGTCTTGCAAAAACCGCCAGCAACGAACTTATCAATATCGTCACCATTTTCCTGGGCGTTATTGTGGGAACAAAGGCTTTGGGTTCGACTTTCCTGCAGCTTCAGACCATCATGATAATCGTGCTCGGACTGGTGGCTTTCTGCTTCGGCACGGTAGGCGGACTTCTCATGGCGAAAATTCTCAACGTCATCAGCGGCGGAAAAGTCAATCCTCTCATCGGCAGCGCGGGCGTTTCGGCAGTGCCTATGGCGGCGCGCGTATCGCAGAAAGTCGGGCAGGAGTATGACCCCACCAACTATCTTCTCATGCACGCAATGGGCCCCAACGTCGCGGGCGTTATAGGTTCCGCAGTTGCAGCGGGCGTATTCCTTGCGATATTCTAACGGTTAATATTTAAGGAGATTTTACTATGGTTAAAATAATGGAAACTATATTGCGTGACGCCCACCAGTCTCAGGCGGCGACGCGTATGAAACTTGAGGAAATGTTGCCCGTTGCGGACAAACTGGACAAAGCCGGTTTTTATGCGCTTGAGGCGTGGGGCGGCGCGACGTTCGACTCTTGTTTAAGATATCTTAACGAAGACCCTTGGGAAAGATTGCGCGCATTGAGAAAAGCTATCCCCAACACCAAACTTCAGATGCTTTTGCGCGGTCAGAACCTTTTGGGTTACAAGCATTACGCCGACGACGTGGTGGACTTGTTCTGCAAAAAGTCCATTGAAAACGGCATAGACATTATCCGTATATTCGACGCGCTTAACGATACGCGCAATATCCGCACCGCGCTTACCGCCACCAAAAAGTACGGCGGAACGGCGGAAGTCGCTTTTTCTTACACGACCAGCAAGGTCCATACCATTGATTATTTTGTCAATCTTGCTCTCGAAATGGAAAAGATGGGTGCGGACATAATCTGCATAAAAGATATGGCAAACCTGTTGTTGCCTTACGACGCTTACGAGCTTGTTTCAAGACTGAAAGACAAACTTAATCCCAAGACCATGGTTCACCTGCATACGCACAATACCGCAGGCACGGGCGATATGGTCAATCTTAAGGCAATTGAAGCCGGATGCGATATCGTGGATACCGCTTTGTCGCCTTTGGGTAACGGTACTTCCCAGCCCGCGACCGAATCGCTTGTCGCAACTTTGGCGGGTACCAAATACGACACAGGCATCAAACTTTCCGACCTTAACGAACTTACAAAACACTTCAATAAGGTTGCCGAGCGTCTTGCCGCCGACGGCTTCTTGAGTCCCAAGGTGCTTAAAGTTGACGTCAACGCGCTTATTTATCAGGTTCCCGGCGGAATGCTTTCCAACCTTATTTCTCAGCTTAAGCAAGCCGGCGCTTCCGATAAGCTTCTCGACGTTCTCGAGGAAGTTCCCAGGGTAAGGGCGGACCTCGGTTATCCTCCGCTTGTTACGCCTTCCAGCCAGATAGTAGGTACTCAGGCGGTCCTTAACGTACTTAACGGCGAAAGATACAAAATGGTTACCAAGGAAACCAAGGGTATTCTTCTCGGCGAATACGGTAAGCTTCCCGTAGAGCCTGACGCTGCCGTAATCAAAAAGATTATCGGCGACGAAAAGCGCATTACCTGCCGTCCCGCGGACAACATAAAGCCGGAGCTTGACAATTACCGTAAGGAAATCGCGGAATATTACGAGTGCGAAGAAGACGTCCTTACTTACGCTTTGTTCCCGCAGCTTGCGATACCTTTCTTCAAGCGTCGTCAGGCGGCTAAATACGGCGTCGACAAGACCGTGTACGACAGCGAAAGCAAGGTTCATCCCGTATAATCGCAATTTAAGACAACACACCGCCGCACGGAAAAACCAAGCGGCGGTTTTGTTATTGTCAGTATAGCTTAGTTTGTTTTCGGCAAAAAATTATCGGAAATTTCATGGATATCGTAACGGTGTTTTTTTATTGCAGTTTGTTTTAATAACGTTTATTATCTTTCCGTGAGATTAAAATTAAGATAGTGTGTTTTGCTTTATCGGATTAAGCATTAAAACGACCCAATAAATATAAGGAATTTTATATGAAAACAGCAGTTGTGGGGGCAGGTCCCGCAGGACTTATTGCAGCGGCGACGGCTGCGGCGGGTTCCGACGTAACACTTTTCGAGCGCAACGAAAAACCCGGCAAAAAATTATATATCACGGGCAAGGGCAGGTGCAACGTCACCAACCTTTGTTCTCCGCGCGAATTTTTGGAAAAGGTCGTCAGAAATCCCAAATTTTTATATTCCGCAATCTATACTTTTACGCCCGAAGACACGGTAAATCTAATAGAAACCAACGGCGTAAAAACAAAGACCGAGCGGGGCAACCGCGTTTTTCCCGCATCCGATAAAGCAAGCGACGTCACCAAAGCTCTTGTGTCAAATGCCATGAAAGCAGGGGTACGGTTTGTTTACGAAAACGTCGTTTCGTTATCCCGCAAAGACGGATTATTCAGGCTTATTACTTCGGGTGCGGAATATTTTTTCGATAAAGTAATCCTGGCTTGCGGAGGAGTAAGTTATCCTTCGACGGGCAGTAACGGCGACGGGTTTAAGCTTGCCGAGTCCATGGGGCATACCGTGACCAAACTTTATCCCGCGCTTGTCCCTGTAAATTTTTGTGAAGACGTAAAAAGCCTGCAGGGACTTTCGCTAAAAAACGTTAAGGTTACCGTTTCCGACGGCAGAAAATCCGAAAGTCTTTTCGGGGAGATGCTGTTTACTTCCCGCGGCGCAAGCGGCCCCGTTGTGCTTTCGTTAAGCAGTTTAATCAATCGCTTAGACGTAAAACACGTCACGTTTTCCATAGACTTAAAACCTGCGCTGGATTACGATAAACTCGATAAACGCGTGGTAAGCGACTTTACAAAGTTTAAAAACAAACAATTCAAAAACTCGCTTGACGAAATGTTGCCAAAAAGTCTTATTCCGTATATAATAGATGTCAGCGGAATAAATCCCGATAAGCCCGTAAACTCCGTCACCAAACAGGAACGCGAAAAATTGGTAAATCTTTTGAAAAATCTGAGTTTTACCGTTGATTCTTTAGGAAGTATTGCTGAGGGTATTGTCACTTCGGGCGGCGTTTCGGTGGACGAAGTTAATCCCAAAACCATGGAAAGTAAGTCGGTAAAAGGATTGTATTTTGCGGGCGAGATGCTGGACGTGGACGCTTTAACGGGCGGGTTTAATATTCAGATTGCGCTGTCGACGGGGTTTGCCGCAGGGACAAGCGCGTCGAAAAGTTTGTAAAATAGTCTGACTTTGACGGGAGGGTAATATGCTTAATCAGGTTTTTGCCATACGCGGAGCCACAACGGTGGATGCGGACACTGAAGAAGAAATTGTATTAAGGTCGGTGGAGCTTATGCGCGAAATCGTTACGCGCAACGGAATCGGCAAGGACGAAAATTTGGAGATTACCGATTATCTCATCAGCACCACGGAGGACGTTACCGCTTTTTATCCCGCGCGCGCAATCCGTGAAAGCGGAGTGGTGGACGCGCCGATTTTCAGCATGAAGGAGCCTTCTATAAAAGGCGCTTTGCCTCTTTGCATAAGGCTTATGGTTCACGTTGCCAATTACGGCGAGCGTAAAACGCCGGTACACGTATATCTCCGCGGTGCAAGCAATTTGCGCCGCGACCTTACCGAAAAAAAGTAAAATTTTATTAAATCAGAAAACAGGGACGGTAAAATCATGATAATAGCGATTGACGGACCCGCGGGCGCGGGTAAAAGCACCATAGCTAAATTGCTTGCCAAAAAACTCGGAATTCTTTATCTCGATACGGGAGCGATGTATCGCGCGGTGGGACTTAAGGCTGTTGAAAACGGCGTGGACATTTCGGACGAGGATGCCGTGAAAAAAATGCTTGACTCCACGACCGTCGACGTTAAAATATGCGACAGCGTTCAGCGCGTGTATCTTGACGGACAGGACGTTACGGGAAGAATACGCGAACACCGCGTTTCCAAGGCGGCAAGCGATATTTCAGCCGTACCGTGCGTCAGATATAAAATGGTGGAACTTCAGCGCGAAATCGCCTCGCGTTGCGATACGGTACTTGACGGAAGGGATATCGGCACATTCGTGCTTCCGAATGCGGAATATAAAATATTTCTTACCGCCAGCGTTGCCGAGCGTGCCAGAAGAAGATACGAGGAACTTAAGGCGAAAGGAGAGGACTGTACTTTGGAAAGCATTACCGCCGATATAGAAAAAAGAGATTACAACGATTCTCACCGCGCGCTTGCGCCGCTACGGAAAGCGGATGACGCGGTGGAAATAGATACTACTGATCTTACAATCGAAGAAGTTGCCGATAAGCTTACGGCTTTGATCGGAGGAAAGCAATGAGCGCGTTCTATTCTTTTTGCCGCGGACTGCTTTATATTCCGGTAAAGCTTTTGTTTCCCGTAAAAGTAGTGGGTAAGGAAAACATCCCGCTTCCCGAAAAAGTGATTACCGTATCCAACCATCTATCGGGGGTGGACATTGCCATTGTGGCGATAAACGTAAAAGGGTTCCGTCACATAATTGCAAAAAAGGAGCTTACCAAAAGCAAAATTTTCGCTAAACTCATGGATTGGGCGGGCGCAATTCCCGTGGACCGCGGCAAGGCCGACCTGGCGTCGGTCAGGAAAGTAATGCATGCGCTTAAAAATAACGAAAGCATAACTATTTTTCCCGAAGGTACGCGAAATAAAAAGGACGAAAATTTACAGGAAGTCAAGGCGGGCGCTGCCATGTTTGCGCTTAAAGGGGACGCAAAAGTCGTACCTATAATGATTTTGCATAAGCAGCGCGTTTTCCGCCGCAATTATATTTACGTAGGGAAACCTTTTTCGCTGAAAGAATTCGGGACGGGCAGACTTGACAGTCATGCCGTCGAATGCGCTTCCCGTAAAATAGAAGCCGAGATGAAAAACGCCAAAGAATATCTTGAGGATTACGTTTACAATCACAGAGAAAAAGAAATAAAACTTGCGAAAAAAGCGGCGAAAAAACGTCTTAAAGTTTACCGTAAACAAGCGCTTAATGCAGAAAAGAATCTGAAAATTTATCTGAATAAAAATTCTTTATGAAAATAATAGTTGCAAAAAACAGCGGTTTTTGTTTCGGCGTCAGAAGCGCGGTGGAAACTGCGGAAAAAAACGCGGGGCCGCATACTTATACTTACGGGGACATAATTCACAACGAACGCGTGCTGGCGGATTTAAGCCGTAAAGGCGTTAAAAGCGTAGAAAACGTTTCCTCAATCACAGACGCGGACGCAACTGTGATAATAAGATCTCACGGCGCAAAAAAAAGCGTTTACGACCAAATCCGCGAAAGAGGATTCAAACTTATAGACGCTACTTGTCCGTTCGTGAAAAAAATTCACTCGATAGTGAACGAATACCATAATAAAGGTTACAGGATTTTTATTATAGGCGCGGCGTCTCATCCTGAAGTCATCGGAATAAACGGTTGGTGCGACGACACGGCTACGGTTATAGACGAAAACTACGATTTTTCTTCAGCCGACCCCGAAGAAAAAGTCTGTTTTGTCGCGCAGACTACGTTTTCAACCGAAAAATATGCAGATATATTAAAAAAAATTCGCAAACACTGTTTCAAAACAGTTGAAATATTCGATACAATTTGTTATACTACTGTTGGTCGTCAAAATGAAGCGAGAAAACTTTCGCAAATTTGCGATAAAGTTCTTGTCGTCGGAAGCAAGACAAGTTCCAATACGCAAAAGCTGGTTGCTCTTTCATCGTCACCGCGATGCCGTGCTTACGGAATAAGCGGCGTTGACGAACTGAATAAAATTAATTTTTGCGCCTCGGACACAATAGGTTTAATAGCGGGCGCGTCAGCTCCTGAGGAGCTGATTACGGAGGTAAGAAGGTACATGAGTGAAAAGTTCGCAGACGTTCAGAACACAGAGTTTCTTGACGCGGTAGAAAAAACGTTTGTCAGCTACAAGGAAGGAAAACGCGTAAAGGGCACTGTTATTTCCGCGGACGACAAGGGCATCAAGCTTAGCATCGGCGGCAAGAAAGACGGTTTTATTCCTAAGGAAGACGTTAATATCGACGGCTCTTACGAGCCTTCCGATTATCCCGAAGGGACGGAGCTTGAGGTCAGAATCGGCAAAAGCGACGCCGATACCGGTTGCATTTTGCTTTCCAAAAAAGCAATTGACGAGATTAAAGAAGCGGATAAGGTTGTTGAAACCATTCGCAACGGCGAGAGTTTTGAGATTACCGTCGACAAAAACGTCGAAAAGGGTCTTACCGCGAAACTCGGCACATACAACGTGTTTATTCCCGCGTCTCAGGTCGAAGAGAGATTTGTGCGCGATCTTAAAAAATACGTAGGCAAAAAACTTACCGTTACCGCTCTCGAGATTGACGACGCTAAACATAAAATCGTAGCAAGTCACAGAAAAATCGCCGAAGCGGAACGTAAGGCTAAAGAGGATATTTTCTGGGCTAACGTCGTTCCCAACATGATTGTCAGCGGCGTAGTTAAACGCACCACCGTTTTCGGCGCGTTTGTAAGCGTTGACGGCTTCGATTGCCTTGCGCATATCGTCGATTTGTCCTGGACTCATATCAAGAACGTGGAAGAAGTTCTTAAAGTCGGCGAAACTTACGAGTTCGTGGTTTTAAGCGCCGACAGAGAAAAGAACAGGGTTTCTTTGGGATACAAGCAGCTTCAGCCGCATCCGTTTGTGACTTGCATGGAGAAACATCCCGTGGGCTCCACCGTCAAAGGTAAAGTCGTCAGCATCGTACCTTTCGGCGTTTTTGTGGAAATCGAGCCGCATATCGAAGGTCTTGTTCACGTTTCCGAAGTTGCACACAGCTTTGTGAAAAATATCAATGAAGTGGTTAACGTAGGCGACGAAGTGGAAGTTAAGGTTCTCGGCTACGATGAAGCAAACCGCAAGATAAACCTCAGCATCAAGGCTTGTCTGCCCGAAGAAGAAAAACCCGTCAACACCGAAAAGGCCGAAGCAAAGGGCGGCGAGGAGAAGAAAGTAAGAAAGCCCCGCGTAAAGCAGGAAAAGGCTGAACCCGAAGAGGAAAAGGAATGGAGTGAAGATACTTCCAACAATCCTTTCGCGGATTTACTTAAAGACCTTGACGTTAAATAAAACAATTTATTATCTCTTGTTAAAAGCAAGAGATAATTTTTTGTTTGCGGTAACTTTTTGCTTTTCAGGTAATATATATTGTTATGTTGTTTGATTTGCATAACGACCTTATTACCTCGGGGATTGACGCAAGCGGAATGCGCGAAGCGGCAAAAGGTTACTCGCACTCGCTTAGAGGCGCGGTGCTTGTCTTTTGGTCAACTAAGTCAACTGTACTTCCGCCGCAGGCAGATGTGCCGAAAGGTAAAAATCTTTATTTCGCCGTGGAGGATCTGCATTTCTTTACGCCCGAAGACGGTGACGAGCTTTTAAAATATTCTCCCGTTTATTGCTCTTTGACCTGGAATTACAATAACACGCTTGCCGGCGGAGCATATGGAGACGGCGGACTTACCGAACTCGGGCGCGAAACGGTGGAATTTCTCAATAAAAACAAAATTGCCGTTGACGCCGCGCATCTTAACAGAAAGAGCTTTTACGAGGTTGCCGAGCGCGCGGAAAGATTTATAGATTCGCATACGTTCATCAGCGATTTATTCGAGCATCCGCGTAATATTTCTTTTCCCATGATTGATATAATAGTGCGCGGCGGCGGATTGGTCGGACTTACTCCCGTAAGGAGTTTTATGGGAAACAACGCCGATTTAAATAGTTATCTGCGCGGAATCGATGTGTTTTTACAACGTTTCGGCGACGACAATCTTTGCATAGGCACCGATTACAACGGTTCGGTCGATTTCCCTTATGAACTTAAAAGTTACGATGGCTTTCGTCAGGTTGAGGAGTACCTTTTGAAATCAGGTTACTCAAACGAAACAGTTGATAAAATTTTTTATAAAAACGCGGTAAAATTTTTTGCCTTAGGAGAAAGATAATGAGAGATTTATATGAAAACCCGCTTAATTCAAGATATGCAAGCCGTGAAATGTCTTCGGTTTTTTCGGACGACAATCGTTTTAAACTGTGGAGAAGACTTTGGATTGCTCTTGCCGAAAGCGAGAAGGAGCTGGGACTTAACATTACCGACGGACAAATTGCGGAGATGAAGAAATACGCCGACGACATCAACTACGATGTTGCGGAAAAGCGTGAAGCGGAAGTAAGACACGACGTAATGGCTCACGTTTACGCGTTCGGTACGCAGGCGAAAAGCGCCATGCCCATAATTCATCTCGGCGCTACCAGCTGTTACGTTACCGATAACGCGGAAATAATAATGATTCACCAGGCGCTTAAAATCGTGGAGAAAAAGCTTGTAGCCGTAATGGACAAGCTTAAGAATTTCGCGCTTAAGTACAAGGATACCGCGACTTTGGGATTTACCCATCTTCAACCCGCACAGCTGACAACCGTAGGTAAACGCGCCACACTTTGGCTTCAGGACCTTATGCTGGATTACTATGATTTAATTCAGCTGGAAAACAGCACCAAATTGCGCGGAGTCAAGGGGACGACGGGTACTCAGGCAAGCTTTTTAAGCCTTTTCGACGGGGACCACGATAAGGTTAAAAAACTCGAAAAGTTAATCGTCGAAAAAATGGGATTTAAATCCGCATACGGCGTTACTGGACAGACATATACCAGAAAATACGATTACAGCGTACTTTCGGTTTTATCGAAAATCGCCCAAAGCGCTTATAAGTTTGCAAACGATTTAAGAATACTGCAAAACATGAAAGAAATGGAGGAGCCTTTCGAAAAAAGTCAGATCGGGTCTTCCGCCATGGCGTATAAACGAAACCCCATGCGCAGCGAGAGAATGTGCGGTCTTGCCAGATTTGTTATTTCGCTGCCCGTTAACGAGGCGGTCACCGCTTCCACCCAGTGGTTCGAGCGCACTTTGGACGACAGCGCTAACAAGCGTATAACCATTGCTCAGGGATTTTTGGCGCTTGACGGCGTGCTTAATCTTTATCTTAACATTACCGAAAACATGGTGGTTTACGAAAACACCATAAAGAAACACATTGCGGCGGAACTTCCTTTCATGGCGACCGAAACAATACTTATGGAGTGTGTTAAAGCGGGTGGAAATCGTCAGGAACTTCACGAAAAAATTCGCACTCATTCCATGGAAGCGGCAAGGCTTGTCAAAGCCGAAGGAAAAGATAACGACCTTCTTTGTAGAATCCGTAGCGACGAAGCATTTAAAGTTGTTTGGGACAGACTGGACGAAATTACCGACCCGAACGCTTTTACCGGAAGAGCAAGCCGGCAGGTGACCGAGTTTATCGAAACCGAAATCAATCCCATACTTACCGCCCATAAGGAAGCCGCCTCGGTAAGTGCGGAAATTAAGGTTTAATAAGACAAAAAGTCTTGGATAAAATTAGTTCATAAAAATAATACTGTCTCTTATACACATCTCCGAGCCCACGAGACATGCGCAGATCTC
>UQSP01000044.1 GCA_900543755.1 uncultured Eubacteriales bacterium | reverse complement strand
CCCTAGAGTTCGTCGGCAGCGTCAGATGTGTATAAGAGACAGGGATAATCTGCTATTTTTAATAGGTTGACATCTCCGAAAAGCGGAAGTAAAATAAAATCAAAGCCGTGAATCCGATTTATGACAGGGAGGGAAAGTTTATGCGCAGCGACGGCAACGATTTTACGGAACTTTTTGCGGAAAATCTCAAAAAACACCGTAAAGAAGCGGGACTTACACAGGCGCAGCTGGGCGCCATGACGGGTTACAGCGAAAAGGCGGTCAGCAAGTGGGAGTGCGGTATTTCGACTCCTCCCGCAAATGCTTTGTTTTTGCTTGCCGAGGTTTTCGGGGTGGGGATAGAGGAGTTTTTCGCGTTTGCGTCCGCGCCCAAATATTACCTGGGCATAGACGGCGGCGGCACAAAAACCGAGTTTGCGTTGGCGGACGCCTCGGGCAACGTGCTTCGCAAGATAAAACTCGGATCAAGCAACCCCGTGGACATCGGGTTTGATAAATCTGCCGCCGTAATGGACGAAGGAATAAGACGGCTGACGGGCGGAATACCTAAAAAACTCATTTCCGTTTTTGCGGGGATTGCGGGCGGGACTTCGGGCAACATGAAAGCCGATATTCACGCGTTTTTAAGCCGATACGGTTTCTTTCGGGCGGAAAACGGCAGCGACGCGGAAAACATAGTTGCCGCAGGGCTAAGAGAGAGCGACGGAATTGCGCTGATTATGGGGACGGGCTGCTCGGCGTTCGTAAAAAAGGGCAATCGGCTTTTAAGACTGGGCGGATTGGGATATCTTTTCGACCACGGCGGAAGCGCTTACGATATAGGCAACAACGGAATTCGCGCCGCGTGCTACGCCGAAAGCGGAGCAGGACCCGATACATTGCTTAAAAAAATTTTTACCGAGGAATTAAAGGCGCAAACGGTTACCGAAAAGCTTGATTATTTTTATTCGACAGGTAAAGTCGGAATCGCGTCTTACGCTCCGCTCGTGTTCAAAGCGTACCGCTCGGGCGACGCCGAAGCGGCCGCAATTCTAATGGACAATATGCTTGTCGTAGCAAATCTGATAATATCCGGCAGTAAAATTCTTGGCGGCGACAAGCCGTATTACGTCGTCATGGCGGGCGGACTTACCGCGGAGAGTGAAATACTCCTGCCGTTTATAAGGGAACACATCGCCCAAAAACTCAATCCCGACGATTTTGATTTGAATGTGTTTCGCGGCTCAGCCGTAGACGGCGCTTTAATCAGGGCGGGACTTTCTTCCGTCAGGGAGGGCTGAATGAAATCAACCGAACAACGAAATCCGAATACCGTGAACATCGACCTTATGACTACCGATGAGATGTTGAACGCGATGCAAAGAGAAAACGTGCGCTGCGTGCAGGAGGTGGGAAAAGTTCTGCCCGACTTACGGGACGCGGTCGATAAAATTTATCCGCGACTTAAGGCGGGCGGCAGGCTTTTTTACGTGGGGTGCGGCACCAGCGGCAGAATAGGCGCTCTGGACGCTTCGGAATGTCCTCCGACGTTCGGCGTTCCCGAAAATATGGTAAACGGCATCATAGCGGGCGGAGACGGAGCGTTGCGCCGCGCTTCGGAAAACAGCGAGGACAGCGCGGAAAAAGGGCAAAGCGACCTTGCGGCTTTTTCGCTTACCGAAAGCGATTGCGTCGTGGGTCTTTCCGCTTCGGGCGACGCGCCTTACGTCGTTGCCGCGCTTAAATACGCAAGACAGAAAAACTGTTTCACGGTTGCGGTTTCTTCCGTAAAAGACGGCGCGATTTGTAAGTTTGCGGACGTATCTGTAATTCCCGATACGGGGGCGGAAGCGGTAACGGGTTCCACAAGACTGAAAGCGGGAACTGCGCAAAAACTTATACTCAATATGCTTTCCACGTCGGTCATGATAAAAATGGGGTACGTTTACGAAAATCTGATGATTAATCTTAAGCCCTCCAACATAAAGCTTCGCCGCCGCTGTATCGATATAGTGGCGGAGATTACGGGTTGCGCCGCTTGCCGTGCGGAAAGCCTTTTAGAACAGTCCGACTGGAACATTCGTGAAGCGATAGCCCGATTTAACGGCGGAAATTTCTTTAACCGCAAAAATTCGTCGCTTTAAAATTTTGCTTGCTTTAAGAAAAAGATTTTTTTCAGTTCACCTGATTTCGGTTTTTTATTAAAACGGCAGCTTTATTTATATTTAAAAAATCCGCTAAGGTGAAATGCCGACAAAAAACGCCTGTCTTTTTTTCAGGCAGGCGTTTTGGTTTTATCTGTAATAAATTTATCAGTCCGGTTTTACGCAGTCAAATTCCAGCGCACGGCACTCAAGCGGCGCAAGAGAGGTTTTCAATACGCATTCGTCGCCGTTGACAAAAACTTCCGCGTTAAGCGAGGAAGGGTCGATAAAGGTTTCCTTAAGCGAAAATCTTACTTCCGCCGCGTTTTCCTCTTCGGAAATATTGGTCAAAAAAATCACGGTTTTTGTTTTGTCGGCAGTCTGCCATGCGGAAGCCGCCGCCTGCGGCATGGTAACGTCGTCTTTAAACCAGAGCGCCGCCGTAGTTTTTTTGTCTTTGACCGAGCCCTTTATCAGGGGCGGAAGAAGCATTTTTCCCGCGTTGAAAAGCGCGGAGTATTTGTGTCTTAATTTTACCTGCGGCTTCAAAAAGCGCATACGGCGTTCGTCGTAAACGATGTCCGCTTTGCACCAGCCCATTACCTGACCGTAATGCAGACATTCGGCAACGCTGAATTTGAAAAACTCGTAATCCTCTTTTTTGCGGCCTATCGTGCATCTGCCTATCAGCTGAACGTAACCCGAATATACTGCGGAAAAGGCGGGAACCTGTTCGTTCTGCACCCACATCCAGGTCAGAAAGCCGTCAAAGCTGTCGGCGTACGGCTCGGCGTTGCATTCGGTAAAGTAATATTTGTCGCCCTTACGCATATTTGCCCGCTTCATGATTGCGCGGTAGCCTTCCACCCAGTAAGACCCTCCGCCCGAAGGGTGGTCGTGATTTTCGTTAAAGCAAAGCTGCGACGCGTGTGCCGCCACCTCGTCGAAGTAAATGCCGTCTACGGGAAGAGTTCTGTTAATTTCGTCCGAAACGGACTCTACGATATCGCTCCAAATCCTGCAAGTAGGGCAAACGGGCGCCAACAGGACTTTTTTGCCGCTTACCGTGGTCTGCGGATAAGGGTCGGCAACTACGTTTCCGCTTTCGTCTTTGACGGCGGCGGCTAATCCGCTGTTTGTAAAATTTATTTCGTGTCCGGCTTCCCGGTCGCACGTTTCCCAACTGACCGCGTTTATGTAAGGAAGGACAAACAATCCGTTTTCTCTCAGGGTTTTCGCGCCGCTGATAAATTCCTCTTTAGCAGGGAAATAATGCGGATACTCCACGTTAAACGGGTTATGGTGCCAGTTGTAAACGTGGTAAGCAACGGGTATGTCCAGCTGTTTTTTCAGTGCGATTGCCGCATTCACCCAGTAGTCGGATGCGTAAATGTCGCTGCCCGCGCTTAAATTCATGGGTTTGTTTTCGCGCTGATAAGGCGTGTTGGGTATGTAGTCCGCAATCCAGAATGCCACGTCTTTGAACTTTTCGGGCAAGTTTTTTCTGCCGTTTTCGTTTTTTTCGGGCAACCAACCGCATTTGCTTTCCACAAACTTCTTGTAAATAAGCGCCGCATGGTACCAGTTGCCCTTAAAAACCTGCCAGCGCGTTTCCCCGAATAAGTCAAAAGAGTTTTTGGCTTTCAGGGCGTTAGGGGCGTGACAAACGACTTTTAATTCAGCCTTGCCGCCGCCCGTTACGGCTTTGAAATTCTTTGTCGCCGCCGCGCCGTCCTCTATACCGAGGTAAACCCCGCCCGTAACGTCGTACACGGCAAAATATTGCATACACACCGTATGGCCGGGATACACGCTTTCAAAACAAAAGTCTCTATCGCCCGCGTTTTTTATTTCCCGCCCGCAGCCGTTGGGAATAAACAAATCGAAATTCGTCGTCGTCAGCACGGGCAGGGGATAACTTACGTTAAGAACCGAAACGTCGTCGTTTTCCGCGTTTACCGACACGTTGAAAACAACCGCGTCGTTTTCCGTCCGCGCTTTTACGGTAACCGTCAAGCCCTTTATTCCCTCTGGGTCGCAGAATCTGACAGTAAAAAATTCGCCTTTCTGCGTTGAGATTTTTTGCCAGTGCGATGATGAATCCAAGGTAAGGGTTTCGCCCGTGCCGATTTTTTTCAGAGTGATATCAAACAAAGAAGAGGGCGCCAGGTTAAATGCGCCAAGTTTTCCGCCTTCTGTTTTAAGACTGTGTCCGTCGCAGGAAAAATTTATTTCTCCGCCGCCGAATTTCAGTACCGATTCCATGATTTTCCCCCTTTATGCCGCATAAAAACTTTTTTGATTGTCAAAGCGGAAGCTTTTTCCGCCTTAGCTTTCTCTACGCGGTTCAATCGTTTTCTTTCCCTTCAAATACGCAATCGTTTTTATGTGCTTTCGGTTTGTTTTTTACTATAATTTAATTATAAATCGCAAAAGTCGCCGTGTCAATCTACAAATTTTATCTTATCGTATTTGTTCGGTAAAAAAAATTCTCCCGCAATATGATAAAGGCCGGCGTGAAAGGCGTAAAGCAATGCCGTATAAATAAAATTTTACCGCAAAAAAAAGGCCGCAACTTCAGGTTAACGGCCTTATTGTTTATTAAATCTTTATCTGTTGCAAAACAGTCTTCATGAATTTTTGGAAAGCAGCATAAGCGTCTCGACGTTGCAGGTCTGCGGAAACATATCGAACGGTTTGATTTTCACGGGGGAATAGCCGCCTTGTATCAGCCGCGCGGCGTCGCGGGCAAGGGTGGCGGGGTTGCAGCTGACGTAGACAATGTTGTTTGCGCCAGATTTTACAAGCGTATCCGCTGCGGATTGGGAAATTCCCGTGCGCGGCGGGTCAAGCACGATAAATATGTCCGACACGGGCGTGCTTTTTGCGCATTCGTCAAGCACAGCGGGCAGTTTTTCGCCTACGTCGCCCAATACGGGAAAGAAGTTGTCTATTCCGTTAAGCTCCTTCATTTTTACGGCAGCCCCGTGCGCCTGAGGGTTTATCTCTATGCCGAATACGATTTTCGCCTTTTTTGCCAGCATCGCGGAAAGTAAGCCCGCTCCGCTGTATGCTTCGACGGCGGCGCCGCCTTTCATCATATCAGCAACGGCGGCGTAAAGCTTTTCGCGTATATAATCGTTGACCTGGAAAAAACCTGCGGGGTGGATATGCGTCTTAAGATTTTCCACCTCAGAGGGTTTATTGCTTTCTTTTAAGCAATGCCATTCGTCGCCGAGGATTACGTTGTCGCGGCGGCGGTTAACGTTAAGCCAGATTTCCGCGTCGGGGTCGATTGTCCTTATTCTTTCCGTTAAGTCGCGGCAGTCGATTTTACGGCAGGCGACTACGGTCACGTAAAGAACGCCGCCCGCCTCGCGCGCAACAATGTGTCTTACGTCGCCTTCGCCGCTTTGCTCGTCATAGCCTTTAAAGCCGCTTTCCTCCATAAAACGGATAAAAACGGGTATGACTGCCGCCGTTTTTTCGTTCTGCAAAAGACAGGTTTCGGTTTCCACCACGCGGTGACTGTTTTTGGCAAATAGCCCTATTTTAAGCGCGCCGCCCTCAAACTGCCGCACGGGCAAAGAAATTTTGTTGCGGTATCCGTATTCGGGCAAGGAGGGTTCGACTTCCTCGACGTATTCGTCAATACCCCCGATTTTAAGTAAAGTATCCTTTACAAGTCGGCGTTTGTATTCAAGCTGAGCCGCGTACTTCATGTGCTGAAGGTCGCAGCCGCCGCATTTGCCGAATACGGGGCAGGGAGGAGCAATTCTCTGAGGAGAGGGTTTCAGGATTTTATCCGTAACGGCAACGTTAAAACGCGGCTTTACCAGGATTACTTTTGCCCTCACCCGTTCGCCCTTAAGCGCCCCGCGCAGGAAAACGGTTTTCCCGTCCACTTTTCCTACGCCTTCGCCGTCCGTGCCTTCGCCCGTGACTAAAAGCTCTATAAAATCGTTTTTTTGTAATTCTTCCATATTATCGTGATATTTTCCGTCAGTCCCAGGTTTTGTATTAAATAATCTTTTAAATAAATAATTGCCGCAAGCAAAGTTCGCAAACGAAAGCCGCAAACGAAAGCCGCAAACGAAAGCCGCAAGCAAACGTCGCAAGCAAAGTTCGCAAACGAAAGCCGCAAACGAAAGCCGCAAGCAAAGTCCGCAAACGAAAGCCGCAAGCAAACGTCGCAAGCAAAGTTCGCAAACGTAAAACTCAAGAAAACGCCGTCGTTATCAGCCCGAAAAACTGATTGCGATTTAAATGCGGTTACGGCTTAAATCGGCAAAGACGATACGGTTTTTAATCTCAGGTTTCCCGTAAAACAAGCGCACAAGCCAAAAAAATCCCGACTTTATGTTTTTGTCGGGATTGATTTTTGCGCTTTGACTTGTCTTTGATGCGTTCGGGTCCGCGCCTTAGTCGACGATATAGTCTTTAAGGTCTGCCAAAAGGTCTTTGCAGTTGTCCGAATGCGCCTCCAGCACAATGGGCTTGCTGAGGTCAAGACTGAAAATTCCCAACAAAGATTTTGCGTCGATGACAAAGCGTCCGCTTCTGAGGTCTATGTCGTAAGGATATTTGCTTACGATTGCCACGAATTTTTTGACGCTTTCCGCCATGCTGAGCGATATTTTTACCGATTTCATGTTTTTGTTTCCTCCCTTAAAGTCGGATTATAGTAATATCATTATACACTAAAATCCCCTTGTTTTGCAACCGTTTTGCGCACAATGATTTATCTGCAAAAACAAAAGTTTTTTTGCGTGCCTTTTTTTATCTATGCGGCGGTAAAAAATGCGCAATCTTAGGCCTGACAGGGAGGGGCGGCCGTTTAATCGGTCAAGTAACGACCGCCGCGCAAAATAAAAAATCGGTTAAAAGCCCTGGTACCTTGGTTTCAGGCGGAATTTAAAAAACACCGTTACACGTTTTTCGCGTATAAGCGTACGGCACACCGACTTAAACTTTTATTTACTGAGCTTTAATGTTGCGCGCAAGCGTTTATAAAACGGCAAAAATAAGAAAATTACAGATAAAAGGCAAAGTTAATTTTTAAGGACTCTGCTTTTTTTAGCGGATTAAATACGTAGAGCCTTTCAAAAATATTTTATCGGGGAATTAAATTGCATAAATGCGCGAAAAAACAGGCTAAACGACGTGATTTTAACCTCTGTTGACATAAAATCATTTAAAATACTTAAAAAATAATTGACAAAAAGGGGGACAAGTTAGTATAATAACCAAGTGCGCGGAAAAAACGCGCTCATCTTCGGCTGCGGCCGAAAACCCTAAAAGTCCTGCTTTAATCTTAGGAGCGGGCAAAACTACTAAAAGGAGGTAGAGTAATAATGCCAACTATTAACCAGTTGATCAGGAAGGGCCGTGAAAAGGTGGAGTTCAAATCCATGAGTCCTATCTTGGAGAACAATCCGCAGAAGCGCGGAGTATGTTTGTCCGTCACGACCACCACTCCCAAAAAGCCTAACTCGGCGCTTCGCAAGATCGCAAGAGTACGTCTTGTCAACAAGATGGAAGGTACTGTTTATATTCCGGGAATCGGACACAATTTGCAGGAACACAGTGTCGTGCTTATTCGTGGTGGCAGAGTGAAGGATTTGCCCGGTGTGCGATACCATATTATTCGCGGTGCACTGGATACCGCGGGCGTCGCAAAACGTAAGCAAGCTCGCTCTAAATACGGCGCAAAACGCACGAAGTAATTTCGGGCGCGCCTTTCACTTTTAAGGTATAACCTTTAAAGTTTAAAGCAGGAGCCGTATTTTAGGATAAAAAGTTTTCGTATCGGTAAAAACCGTTCCGATTTTGCCGCCGCAGAGGCAGATACGGAAAACAAGCGGTTTTACGCTTACGGAAAACAAAGTTAAAAAACCGGCTCCTTACAATCAAAGAGGCCTCATAAAGCAGGCCCGTAAAAATCTGATTAAAGGAGAAACTAATTATGCCAAGAAGAAGCGGGGTTCCGAAGCGCGACGTGCTTCCGGATCCCATGTATAACAGCAAGGTGATAACAAAGCTTACCAACCAGGTTATGCAGGACGGCAAAAAGGGTACCGCTCAAAGCATAGTTTACGAAGCGTTCGACATTGTCAAGGAAAAGACGGGCGGAGCACCCGAGGAAATCTTCCTTGCCGCGCTTGAAAACGTAAAACCCGTGCTGGAAGTCAAAGCAAGACGCGTAGGCGGCTCTACCTACCAGGTGCCTATGGAAATCCGTCCCGAGCGCCGTCAGACGCTTGCAATCCGCTGGATGGTCGACTTTGCCCGTAAACGCAGCGAAAAAACCATGAAGGAAAAACTCGCGGGCGAAATCGTGGACGCTTACAACAACACCGGCGCAGCCATTAAACGTAAAGAAGAAATGCACCGCGCGGCTGAGGCGAATAAGGCGTTTGCTCATTACCGCTGGTAATCTCAAGGAGAAAAAACAATGCCAAGACAATACAGTTTGGAAAGAACCCGTAACATCGGTATCATGGCGCACATCGACGCCGGCAAAACCACCACGACCGAGCGTATTCTCTATTACACGGGAAAAACGCATAAAATCGGCGAGGTGCACGAAGGCGCCGCCACCATGGACTGGATGGAGCAGGAACAGGAACGCGGTATAACCATTACGTCTGCGGCTACCACCACTCAGTGGAGGGTGGACCGCAGCGCCGGCAGTACCGAGCCGTTTACCCGCATCAACATTATCGACACCCCCGGTCACGTGGACTTTACCGTGGAGGTAGAGCGTTCTTTGAAAGTCCTTGACGGTGCCGTTGCCGTATTCTGTGCGCGCGGCGGCGTTCAGCCTCAATCCGAAACCGTCTGGCGTCAGGCAGATAAGTACGGCGTTCCCCGTCTTGCTTACGTAAACAAGATGGACCGCGACGGCGCAAACTTCTTCAACGTCATGGACATGATGCGCACCCGTCTTAAGGCTACCCCCGTGGCGATTCAGTTGCCTATAGGCGCTGCCGACACTTTCGTGGGCGTCATCGACCTTGTCACCATGAAGGCGGACATCTATAAGGACGACCTCGGAACCGTTATCGACGAAAGCGATATTCCCGCCGAATACGTCGATCAGGCCAACGAGTACCGCGCAAAACTTTTGGAAGTGGTTGCCGAAGCGGACGACGCTCTTATGGAAAGATATTTCGAAAACGAAGGCGCCGATTTCACCGTCGAGGAAATCAAAAAAGCCATTCGCAAGCTTACCATCGAGATGAAGATAAATCCCGTCACCTGCGGCAGCTCGTTTAAGAACAAGGGCGTGCAGAAGCTTCTTGACGCGATTGTCGACTATATGCCGTCGCCCCTCGACGTTCCCCACGTCAAAGGCACGCTTATGGACGGCGAAACCGTCGAAGAGCGCGAAACCAGCGATTCCGCTCCGTTTTCGGGACTTGCGTTCAAGATTATGGCGGACCCGTTCGTCGGAAAACTTGCGTTCTTCCGTTGCTATTCGGGTACGCTTCAGTCGGGTTCCTACGTGCTTAACTCCACCAAGAACAAGAAGGAACGTATCGGCCGTATCCTCATGATGCACGCAAACAACCGCAGCGAAATCGAAGAGATTTACGCGGGCGACATCTGCGCGTTCGTGGGACTTAAGGATACCACTACGGGCGACACGCTTTGCGATCCCGCAAAGCCCATAATCCTCGAGAGTATGGAATTCCCCGAGCCCGTTATCCGCGTCGCAATCGAGCCCAAGACCAAGGCCAGCCAGGAAAAAATGACCATGGCGCTTGTCAAACTTGCCGAAGAAGACCCGACTTTTAAGACCTATACCGATCAGGAAACGGGTCAGACCATCATCGCCGGCATGGGCGAGCTTCACCTTGAAATCATCGTGGACAGAATGCTGCGCGAGTTTAAGGTGGAGGCAAACGTAGGTAAGCCCCAGGTTGCATACCGTGAAGCTATCCGCAAAACCGTGGACGTCGAAGGCAAGTATGTCCGTCAGTCCGGCGGTAAAGGTCAGTACGGTCACTGTAAGATTATTATGGAACCGCTGCCCGCAGGCTCCGGTTACGTATTCGAGGACAAGACCGTGGGCGGCTCTATTCCCAAGGAATACATTCCCGCCATCGACAACGGTATAAAAGAAGCCAAGATGAGCGGTATCCTCGGCGGATACGAGTGCGTGGACTTCAAAGTCACCGTTTACGACGGAAGCTATCACGAAGTCGACTCGTCCGAAATGGCGTTCAAGATTGCAGGCTCCATGGCGTTCAAAGAGGGTATGCGTAAGGCTGACCCCGTGCTTATGGAACCCATCATGAAAGTGGACGTAACCCTGCCCGAAGAATACCTCGGCGACGTTATGGGCAACATCAGCTCCCGCCGCGGCAACCTCATGGGTATGGAAACCGTCAACGGCACTCAGGAAATCCATTCCGAGATTCCTCTTGCGGAAATGTTCGGATACGCTACCGACCTTCGTTCCCGCACGCAGGGCCGCGGTAACTATACCATGACGTTCGACCACTATGCGGAAGTTCCCAGAAACATTGCGGAAAAGGTTATCGGCGAAAGAGCCAAGAAAGAATAATTAAATTTTTGGCTTAATGACGTCAAAACGTTTGTAAAATAATCGTATTTCATTTATAATAGTTAAAAAGCGGATTACACCGCAGTTTACACGGGTTAAGTCCCGAAAATCAAAAAAATTCAAAAAATTATTTTGGAGGAAAAATAACAATGGCAAAGGCAAAATTCGACAGAAGCAAGCCGCACGTCAACATCGGTACCATCGGCCACGTTGACCATGGTAAAACCACCCTTACCGCAGCAATCACCATGACTCTTGCTGCCAAAGGCCTTTCTCAGAAAATGCGCTACGACGAAATCGATAAGGCGCCCGAAGAGAAGGCAAGAGGTATCACGATAAACACCGCTCACGTCGAGTACGAGACCAATAAGCGTCACTACGCTCACGTTGACTGCCCGGGCCACGCCGACTACGTTAAGAACATGATTACCGGCGCGGCGCAGATGGACGGCGCTATCCTCGTCGTCGCTGCTACCGACGGCCCCATGCCCCAGACCCGCGAGCACATTCTTCTCGCCCGTCAGGTCGGCGTTCCCAAGATCGTTGTCTTCATGAACAAGACCGACCTTGTCGACGATCCCGAGCTTCTGGATCTTGTCGAAATGGAAATCCGCGAGCTTCTTACTTCTTATGACTTCCCCGGCGACGACACCCCCATCATCAGAGGTTCCGCCGTTAAGGCTTTGGAAGCTGCTACCAACGGAAACGTTGACGGCGAAGAATGCAAGTGCATTTTCGAGCTTATGGACGCTGTCGACAGCTTCATTCCCGATCCCGCTCGTGAGACCGATAAACCCTTCCTTATGCCTGTGGAGGACGTCTTCACCATCACCGGCCGCGGCACCGTTGCTACCGGCAGAGTTGAAAGAGGCATGATCAAGGTTCAGGAACCCGTTGAAATCGTAGGTATCAAACCCACCAAGACCAGCGTCGTTACCGGTATCGAAATGTTCCGTAAATCCCTCGACTTCGCTCAGGCAGGCGACAACGCAGGTATTCTTCTCCGCGGTATCGACCGTAAGGATATCGAGCGCGGCCAGGTTATCGCTAAACCCGGCACGATTACTCCTCACACCGAGTTCACCGCTCAGATCTACGTCCTTAAGAAGGAAGAGGGCGGCCGTCATACACCGTTCTTCAACGGCTACCGTCCGCAGTTCTACTTCCGTACCACCGACGTTACCGGCACCATCGACCTTCCCAAGGGAGTTGAAATGGTTATGCCCGGCGACAACGTTTCCATCACCGTCCAGCTCATCGCTCCTATCGCGCTTGAGAAAGGTCTCCGCTTCGCTATCCGTGAAGGCGGCAGAACGGTCGGCTCCGGCGTTGTGGCTGAAGTCATCAAGTAATAAAACCAAGTGTTTTAAAGGCGTACCTCAAAAGGGTATGCCTTTTTTTATTGCCGTTTTAGCTAAATAAACCCCTTTAGTTTTACGGGGTAACGATAAAAAACTTCGGAAAAATACTGTACGCAACAAAAGTTTACCTGTTTTCTTGCAAATTTGGCGCATGTAAAACCAAATCTAACCTGTTTTACGAGTGTAATGTGCTGTAAAAAAAAGCTGTATCCGCTATCGTTTTTGGCAGGCGACTAAACTCATTTTTATTGCCGTTTTAGCTAAATAAACCCTTTTAGTTTTACTGGGCAACGATAAAAAACTTCAGGAAAAATACTGTACGCAACAAAAGTTTACCTGTTTTCTTGCAAATTTGGCGCACGTAAAACCAAATCTAACCTGTTTTACGAGTGTAATGTGCTGTAAAAAAAGCTGTATCCGTTATCGTTTTTGGCAGGCGGATTAACTCACAGGGTAAGTGTAAACCGCCGTTTAAATCGGCAAGTTGCTTTGTTGCGTTTTTTTACATATACGGTTTAATTTTTTTGCATTTTGTCCGATCAGGAAAATTTGCATTGATTCGTCGGATTAAACCGCAAATATTATTTTAGGTCAGTAACATGATTTTTCCTTATCGCATAAATAAATGCGTATGCGCGATTTTTCCGAGAGTTTTGTAGTACGCCTTGGAAACAAAAAGAGCATTGCGTTACGGTATATTTTTCGGTCTTAATGTTTTTTCCTTATACGATAAGAGCGCCGCTTATTAATTGCTGACTCTTAAGGTTTTAGATTTAAGGTTTCGGGGTTAAAACCAAAGGAGCTGAAAAAAACGCGCAGCTTTTATTCGTAAAGAAAATAAAAGACACTATACAAAAAGCCGCGTCGGGTTGTCGTGAAAGACTTAAATTTGTCTTTAGTATTGACATTAACAAAAATACATGCTATAACTTAAACAAGCAATTCAACAGGAGGACAGAAGAAATGAAGAAAATGAAGGTTATTTTGTGCCTTATCGTTGCGGTAATTACGGTATTTGCATTTACCGCATGCGGCGGAGGAACTTTTGACGGTAATTTTAAAAAGGAAGCGACTGCCGAGGAAATAAAATCAGCAACTGCGGACGCAAAACAGGCAACAGGGGAAAATGGTACGGATGCCATAACAGCTGAAGTAAACAAAATTATCAAGTCAAACGTAAAGCTGGATGTTTCCTATACTGAAGACGGCGAAACCACCGCTGTCAAAATCGATTCCGTTCAGAAAACGGGTATCACCTCAGAAAATAAGGTGCAATTTTTATCCGAAAACAAGCTTAGCATAAATGATAAATCGCTTGAGATGAACGTTTACGGCACGGACGGCGACATTTATATAAAAATTGACGAAGAAAAGTTTAAAATCGGTACAGCTTTAAGCGGCTCTTTGGGTATTGACCTCAGCAAACTTACCGAATCTGTAAACGGAATAAATTATCTTAACGAGCAGTTAAACGAATTATTGGCTTTCAGCGGCGAGCAGCTTTCCGAGGCGGGCGTTAAAGTTTACATAGACCAAAGCGAAAAATTTACCAAAATCAAGTATTCGGTAAGCGCAAAAGCTCTTGCGCAAATGGGGTCCGAGGAAGAAGCAAACATCAGTCTTAACGACTATTACATCATCGTGGTGCTTGACGCCGACAAAAAACTTTACGGAATAAAGGTTTTGTGCGACTTTGTCATAAGTGACGGCACCGACTCTATGAGTATGAAACTTGAGGGCTCGGTTGAAAAGTCTGATGAAAAAATCAAGTTCAGATCTTTTGAAGGCTACGAGGAAGCGACAGCTCAATCGATGGAAAACGTTTCCGATAAATTAAGCGAGTTTTTCAAAGCGCTGTAAAAAAGTACGGATTTGATTTTCCGATTACAGTAAGGAATAAGTCGCGTTTTATTCGCTGTTCCGAGATTGTAAATCGTTGACAAAGCGGTAAAGTAGTGTTAAAATATTACCGTAATAGGATTTAAGGCTTTATTGATTAACGCAAGAGTATATAAGAGTCGCGGTAATCGGCAGAAAAATCTATGTTTTTTTGCCGTGCCGCGATTTTTGTTTGCTTAAAAAAGGAGGAGGTCCAATGACCAGAATTATAGTAATCGGCGCGGGAGTCATAGGTTGTTCCGTCGCGCGCGAGCTTTCCGCTTTCGACGCGGAAATCTCTGTTTTCGAAAAAGGCAACGACGTTGCCGTGGGTACCAGCAAGGCTAACTCCGGCATTGTTCACGCAGGTTTCGACGCTCATCCCGGCACTGACAAGGCAAAATTTAACGTTGCGGGAGCAAAAATGTTTCCCGCTTTAAGTAAAGAGCTGGATTTTCCTTTCAAAAACAACGGCGCGATGGTTTTAAACTTTTCCCCCGAAGGCACTGAAAAGCTTAACGAACTGCTTAATCAGGGCAAGGAAAACGGAGTGGAAGGGCTGCGGATAATAAGCGGCGACGAGGCGCGCGAAATGGAGCCCGAAATAAGCAAGGACGTTTATAACGCGCTTTATGTCCCCACTTCGGGTATAGTGGGGCCCTACGAAATGACTATCGCTTATGCCGAAAACGCCGCTGAAAACGGGGTAAAATTCTGTTTTAACCGTAAAGTCGACTGCGTCGCGAAAAACGCTTCGGGCGGCTTTACCGTTACGGCGAACGGCGAAAAATACGATTGCGACGTGGTGGTAAACTGCGCGGGCGTTCATTCCGACGATATAAACAATACCCTCTGCGAGGAAAAAGAAAACATTGTCGCGCGTAAGGGCGAGTATATGCTGCTTGACAAAAGTTACGGTTACCTTACTTACGCCACCTTGTTCCAGCTGCCTACGGCTATGGGTAAGGGCGTGCTTGTTTCCCCCACCGTTCACGGCAACGTGATAGTGGGCCCCACGGCGGACGACGTTCCCGACAAGGACAATACCGATACGACCGTTAACGGATTAAACAAGGCGTTCTCGCAGGCGTCGCTTTCGGTGCCGGCACTGACTAAACGCATGATAATCACTCAGTTTTCGGGTATGCGCGCCCACAGCGATAAAAACGACTTTACGGTGGGAGAGTCTAAGACGACGGGATTTTACAACGCCCTGGGCATAGAGTCCCCGGGACTTTCTTCGGCGCCCGCAATCGCCGTTTATCTGGCGGGGCTTATCGCGGAGAAATACGGATTAAAGAAAAACCCGTCCTTTAACCCCAAAAGAGAGGGAATCAAGCAGTTTGCGACCATGACCGACAAGGAGCGCGAGCAGATAATAAGCAAAAATCCTTTGTACGGCAAAGTGGTCTGCCGTTGCGAAGTGGTGACCGAGGGCGAAATAGTGGACGCCATTCACCGCACTCCGGGGGCCGTGGATCTGGACGGACTCAAGCGCCGCACCCGCGCGGGCATGGGCAGATGCCAGGCAGGCTTCTGTACTCCCAGACTAATGGAAATATTGGCGCGCGAAACGGGTAAGAGCATGACGGAAATAACCAAAAAAGGCACGGGGTCGGAGCTTTTGGTGGGTAAAACCAAAGGAGAAGAATTATGAAACGCAATCTTGTTATAATCGGCGGCGGTCCCGCGGGACTTGCAGCTGCGATAGGCGCTTACGACGAAGGCGAGCGCGACATACTCATTCTGGAACGCGAGCCTAACCTGGGCGGCATACTCAATCAGTGCATTCACAACGGATTCGGGCTGCACACTTTCAAAGAGGAGCTTACGGGCCCCGAATACGCCGCGCGTTTCATTCGCGAGGTAAAGGCGCGCAACATCGAATACAAACTTAACACAACCGTTTTGAAGCTGTCAGCCGATAAACGCGTTACGGCTGTAAACGAAACGGACGGACTTATGAACATCGACGCGCGCGCCGTAATACTTGCGTGCGGTTGCCGCGAGCGTCCCAGAGGAGCCATAAACATCGCAGGTTGCCGCAGCGCGGGCATTTTTTCGGCAGGCACCGCGCAAAAGCTGGTCAACATGGAGGGATATATGCCCGGCAAAGAGGTCGTCATTCTGGGCAGCGGCGATATAGGACTTATCATGGCTCGCCGTATGACTTTCGAGGGCGCAAAAGTAAAAGCCGTGGTGGAACTTATGCCTTACTCCAGCGGTCTTAACCGAAACATCGTCCAGTGTCTTAACGACTTTAATATTCCGCTCATGTTTTCGCATACCGTGGTGGATATAAAGGGCAACGGCCGCGTCAAAAGCGTGGTAATCGCGCCCGTGGACGAAAAACTCAATCCGATTATGGACAAAGCGGAGGAAATTTCCTGCGACTGCTTGCTTTTGTCGGTGGGACTGCTTCCCGAAAACGAGCTTGCAAAACAGGCGGGTATTACGCTTTCTCCCGTCACGGGCGGCGCGGAAGTGGACGAAAACATGATGACGCTTTGTGACGGCGTGTTCGAATGCGGTAACGTTCTGCACGTTCACGACCTTGTGGACTTCGTGTCCGAGGAAAGCGCGCTTGCGGGCAAATGCGCCGCGCGTTACGTTGCGGGCAAGACCCGAAGCGGCGGCGAAAGAATCAAAATAGACACTTTCGGCGGCGTAAGATACTGCGTGCCGGAGTATGTCTACCGCGGCAAGGCCGATGAAGGCATAGGGCTTAAAATGCGCGTCAACAACGTTTACAGAAAAGTCAGGATTAAAGTCGTTGCCGACGGCGTGGAAATCGCAGGCAAAAACAAACAAATCGTCACCCCGGGTGAAATGGAAACGCTGGCTTTGACAGTCGAACAGGCCGATAAACTCAAAAACGCGTCTTCCGTATCCGTAGGATTGGAGGTTAGATAATATGCGTGAAATGATTTGTATCTGCTGCCCCATGGGATGCAGAATGACCGTTGAAAAAACCGCGGAAGGATATCTCGTTACGGGAAACACCTGCCCGCGCGGAAAAGCTTACGCCATAGACGAAATGACCGCCCCCAAAAGAATGGTTACTTCGTCCGTGCCGGTAACGGGCGGAAATTACAAGATGGTTTCGGTGAAAACCGCGGTTTCCATTCCCAAGGAACTTATATTCAAAGCGCTGGATTCGCTTAAGGGAGTGCGCATGACCGCACCCGTCAAAGAAGGCGACGTCGTGGTCAGAAACACGGCGGGCAGCGGGGTGGACTTTATTGCCACTCGCAACGTGGATAAAAACTGAAGTCTTTTATTTAATGTATTCAGCTTTCTGCGCGCTTTTAATTGCGGGAATTTTATCGGTTTCCGTGTTTTAAGGAGTATGAAGTAAATTAAGGCGCGCGAAATAAAAAGGTATTCTCCGTGCGGGAATACCTTTTTATATTTTTCGGGTTTTTAAACAGTAATTTTATTGCTGTCTCTTATACACA
>UQSP01000043.1 GCA_900543755.1 uncultured Eubacteriales bacterium | reverse complement strand
CATGTCTCGTGGGCTCGGAGATGTGTATAAGAGACAGGATCTATCGTTTCCGAAAGATCGCTCTTTTTCTCGCTTGAAAGTGCAATTCCTTTATGAATTTTATTTTGATTTTATTCCCTATGGGAATTGCGCTTTTCAAAGGAGGCTTTGCTTTTTTTAAGATTAAATCGGCAGCGCAGATTTTAAAATTTCTGCATATATTCGCCTATGATTTTGGCGCATATTTTCATTAAAGCAATTTCCTCGCGGGTAATTTCCTTTTCGGAAACTATGCACAGTCCGCCGAAACAATCTCCGCCGGAAACGGAAGGCGCCATTGCCACGTAAAATTCGGGATTAGTGCCGATAAGCTCTCCTTCGCGTTCGCCTCCGCTAAGGTAGGTATCGCGGTCTTTAAGCAGTTTTACCGCCCATTTGGTGAGCTCTTTACCGATAAATTCGTTTTTGCGCTCGCCGAAGCCCGCAACCCAACCGTCGAAATCGCACACAAGCAACGTGCCGCGTATTTCGTCTGCCGCAGCTCCAGCAACCTTTTCGGCATTTTTAATAAGCTCTCCTTTGGTGTCTACCTTCCTGATGATTATATCCCCTCCCGCCAATGCGCTGATTTCCATCGGGTCGCCGAGGTCTATTCCGTGCAGTTTGCGGTACTCTCTTGGTATAACGATTCTTCCAAGGTCGTCTATTCTTCTGATAATTCCCGTTGTTTCCATAATATAAGCGTTTAGCGCGACAAACTGTTTATGCCGCTTTCTCCTCCTTACGGAAGTAGTATCTTACCTTTTATCGCGTTTTATTACATAAATTTTGTAAAATTTATAATTTCGGTATTATTTAAACGTAAAACGCAAACGTTGACTTTTATCAAAGATAATTATATAATTTTCTTATGATGAAAAAGGCGAAAATCAAAATAAAGGAATTTAACGAAAGCAGCCCTTTCGAAGGGAAATACTTTACAGACGGAAATAAACATTGCTTTATTTTTCCCTGCGAAAAGGATTATTTTAAATTCGAATTGTCGCCGGAAGGTATTCGCGTCGTGAGAAAGGGGGAACACGAATACGAGATGAATCTTGTCAAAGGCGAAACCACCGGAATAGTAATGAGTAAACCTTTGAACGGATTTTTTTCGGTAACCACGCACGCGATGGAAGTAATAGCGCACGGGAACGCCGTCACCGCTTGCGCCGAATTTTACCTGGACGAAGAAAATTTCCGTCGGTTGGAAATAGAGTGCGAAATCATCTGACCTGACGCAATAACATTTCTTAATTTTAAATAAACGCCTTTTTTTATATCGGAAATTGACGCAATAAAAAACGCCTTATCGGAAAGCATTATTCCTTAAGGCGTTTGTTTTTTATTATATTTTTTTAATAGGCAACGACAAAAAAAAGCTTTAAAAAATCGGGAAAGCCTAAGCTTTTTAACCTCTATTTTACAAGTTCGATTTCTTCGCCGGGGTGCAAAACCAGTTTACCTTTGCAGGAGAATCTGCCAGCCACCGCGTCGGAAAAAAGCGTTTCGGGTTTGGTATGAACGGGGACTGTGTGTTTTGCCCCGATAATAGCCGCACATTTCGACGCTTCAGCGGCGTCCATGTTGTAAATACCGTCCGTAGGCAGTAATGCGTAATCGATGTTTTCGTCTTTAAGCCGATACATGAAATCGGTACGGGAAGTGTCGCCTGACGCGTAAATCTTTACTCCGTCGATTTCCACGATAAAACCTACGCATTCGCGAGCCGAATGGTTTTTGTTGTACGCGGGAACCGCGCGTATACCTACGCCCTTGTATTCCGCTTTTGCGTAGTTTACGCCGTCCGTCATGTCCCTGCCGCGAAATACTTTTCCGTCGGGCTTTAAAGACACAAGCGACAGCTTGTTGTGGTCGTGATGCTCGTGCGTGACAAGCACTATATCCGCCTTAATGTCGTAACCCTCGCCCATATACGGGTCAACGTAAACAACCACGCCGCGCTCTCCGCGTATGCGGTAACTTCCGTGTCCCTGATATAACAGTTGAGCCATTGATTTACTCCTTTCTGCACTTAACAAACGACTAATTTATATAACCCGGTCCGCCGTTTACAGCCCCGCAAAACTTCGGAATGCTTGTTACAGCCACCACTCGGGGGTAAGGTCTTTTAGTTTTACAATTTTGTTTTGGGAATAATCCAGCATAACTTCCGTTTCGCCGTAACTTTCGGGCATCAGCTGAACCATAAATTCACGGCAAACACCGCAAGGCGGAACCGCTTTCAAGTTCCTGTCTATTGCAATTATACGCCGAGCAGTATTTTCGCCTGCGGTAATCATACTGAAAATTGCGTTTCTTTCCGCACACACGCCTATCGAACAAGCCGTGTCCACGCAAACTCCCGAATATATTTTCCCCGATGCCGATTGTACGGCGGCGGCAACCCCGCCTGCCTCGACGTTACGTGAAATTTTACGGGGATTAAGCGCCGATTCGGCGGCGTTAAACAATCTTTTCCAGATATCTTCCATCGTCCCTCCTCCGTAAAATAAACTTTTATCACGCCTTACAGTAACGCGGTCACCCTACTAAAGGTAAAAAACCTGCTCCGCCTTAGCTTATTCCCACTCGATAGTGCCGACGGGCTTAGGAGTAAGGTCTAATAGAACTCTGTTGATGCCCTCGACCTCTTTGGTGATGCGGTCGGTGATATGGTGAAGCAAAGGATAAGGTATTTCCTCTATTGTGGCGGTCATGGCGTCGGTGGTGTTGACGGCGCGGATAATTGCGGGCCATCCTTCGTAACGCTTGCCGTCTTTAACGCCCGTGCTTTTCATGTCGGGTACGGCAATAAAATACTGCCAAACTTTACCCGCAAGACCGCTTTTGTCGAATTCCTCGCGCAAAATTGCGTCCGCCTCTCTTAAAGCGTTAAGCCTAGTGCGGGTTATCGCGCCCAAGCAGCGCACGCCGAGACCGGGGCCGGGGAACGGCTGGCGGTAAACCATATTGTGCGGGAGTCCCAACGCCTCGCCCACCACGCGCACTTCGTCCTTAAACAAAAGTTTGATAGGTTCGACAAGTTCGAAATTCATGTTTTCGGGCAAGCCGCCGACGTTGTGATGCGCCTTGACGCCGTGAGATTCCAGAATATCGGGGTAAATCGTGCCTTGCGCCAGGAAAGCAATACCGTCAAGTTTTGCCGCCTCTTCCGCAAAGACCTTTATAAACTCGCCGCCGATGATTTTACGCTTTTTCTCGGGGTCGCTTACTCCCGCCAGCAAATCCAGGAATCGGTCGGTAGCGTCGACGTAAACAAGGTTAGCGTTAAGGTTTTTGCCGAAAACGTCGATGACCTGCTCGCTTTCGCCCTTGCGCATAAGTCCGTGATTGACGTGCACGCAAATAAGCTGTTTTCCTATTGCCTTGATAAGAAGCGCGGCGACGACCGAAGAGTCCACCCCGCCCGACAGTGCCAAAAGCACCTTTTTGTCCTTAACCGTGGCGCGAATCTCGCTGACCTGCTCTTCGATAAACGCTTTCGCAAGTTCGGGCGTGGTTATCCTCTGCATATTTTCGGGTCTTATGTCGGTTTGCATAAATATTTAAAATCCTCCTGATTTATAGTTTAAAGCCATTCTATGGTTGCGGGCGGCTTGGACGTAATGTCGTAAACGATACGGTTGATGTGTTTAACCTCGTTGACGATGCGCGTCGAGATTTTTTCCAGAACGTCGTAAGGAATACGCGCCCAATCCGCGGTCATGCCGTCCACGCTTGTGACTCCGCGCAGCGCAAGAGTGTAGTCGTAAGTGCGCTCGTCCCCCATTACGCCCACGGTGCGGGTGTCGGTAAGCACGGCAAAATACTGCCATATATCGTTGCCGAGTCCTGCTTTTGCAATCTCGTCGCGGAATATGAAATCGGCGTCCTGAAGTATCGCCACTTTCTCCCTTGTCACGTCGCTCATTATCCTTATCGCAAGCCCGGGACCGGGGAACGGCTGGCGCATGACAATAGACTCCGGCAAACCTATTTCGAAGCCGCATTTTCTTACTTCGTCTTTAAACAAGTCGCGTAAAGGCTCCACGATTTCCTTAAAGTCCACGACGGAGGGAAGTCCGCCCACGTTGTGATGACTCTTTATGGTTGCGCTTGCACCCGAACCGCTTTCGATGACGTCGGGATAAATGGTGCCCTGGACCAGAAAATCTACTTTGCCGATTTTTTTCGCTTCTTCTTCGAATACTCTTATAAACTCGGCGCCGATGATTTTGCGCTTTTTTTCGGGGTCCGTGACGCCCTTAAGAAGAGACAAAAATCTGTCGGACGCGTCCGCTTTTATAAGATTCATGCCCTGCTCTTCCTTGAATACGCGCACCACCTCTTCCGCTTCGTTTTTTCTCAAAAGACCGTGATCGACGAAAATACAGACAAGATTGGGACATGCCTTGTGCACAAGCGTTGCCGCGACGGCCGAATCCACACCGCCCGAAAGCGCGCAAAGGACCTTTTTGTCGCCTATTTTTTGTTTTAATTTTTCGATTGAACTTTGCGCAAAGTTTGCCATTGTCCACTCGCCTTTAGCGCCGCAAATCTCGTAAAGGAAGTTTTTAAGCACGGTGTTTCCGTAGGTGGTGTGCATTACCTCGGGATGAAACTGCACGCCGTAAAGCTTTTTATCCTCGCAGGAAAATCCCGCAACGGGACAAGTATCGGTCGTGGCGTTTACCTTGAACCCTGAAGGCAGACTTTCCACAAAACAAGTATGGCTCATCCAGCACTGAGAAGCTTTGGGAATGTTTTTGTAAATAGGTTCGGGCTGTACCTGAAGCGTCTGCTTGCCGTATTCCCTGGGGCCGATGCTTACGTTGCCGCCCGAAAGATAAGCGATAAGCTGACAGCCGTAGCATATTCCCAAAACGGGGATACCGGCGTCTAATAACTTTTTGTCCACGGACGGAGCGTTTTCTTCAAACACGCTGCTGGGGCCGCCCGTAAAGATTATTCCGATGGGTTTTTTATCCAGTATTTTCTCTGTCGGAGTACTGTAGGGAAGCAATTCGCAATACACGTTTAATTCCCTTACTCTTCTTGCAATAAGCTGATTATACTGTCCGCCGAAGTCCAATACGATTACGTTTTCCATTAGTGTATCTCCGAAAAAATTTCCTGACGCGTTTTATTTCTTTTCCCGGGGCGCAAACATTCTGCCCGTAGCTCTTAATATAACGTTAAGCGGAAAAATCCTGTAAAGCGCGTACAGAAACTTGTACTTTTTCCCCACGAGATAAAAGGGCTTGTATTTCTTTTTTGCGATTATCTTTTCTATTTTTTTGCAGGCGTAATCCACGCTCATGCGCTTGTTTTCGCGTGAGGATATATGGTCGTCCGCTTTCTTTATCCTGTCGCCGTAACGGGCGTTGGTGCTGAAATTTTTTACTCGGTTTTTAGTAAACTCGGTCTTGATATCGCCGGGACAAATCGCCGTAACGTCTATTCCGTAAGGGCGCACCTCTTCTCTCAACGAATGGCTGAGCATACTGACCGCAGCCTTGCTTGCGCAGTACATCGACCTGAAGGGAAGCGGAAAAATCGCGCACGCGGACGAAATATTTACTATTTTACCGCCGTTTTGCATAAGAGGCAAAGCGTGCTTTATACAGCGGAAAACACCGTGAAAATTGACTTCGAAAATCCGCTCGACTTCTTCGTCGGACAAAAGCTCCACCGCGCCCGACACTCCGTAACCTGCGTTGTTTATAAGTATATCCACCCTGCCGTATCGCTGTTTTATCAGCTCAAACGCCGCGGCGACGTCCGAGGAAACCGAAACGTCGCATTTAATGTCGTTGCCTTTTGTTTCGCAGCTTCTGGCAAGATTTACAACCGTATTGTCCGCAGAAAACGCGTTTACGATATGACGGCCGATACCGCTTGTGCCGCCTGTAATAACTATTATCTTGCCCTGTAATTTTTTCATAGCTAAATAATAACAAAAATCGGGCTTTAAGTCAATTAAAACCCGAAAGTTGAAAAAATAATATAATTCTTTATTGTTAAAACAGGATAAATTTTACGCCGTTTTACCCAAGCGCAAAAGCCGAAAAAGCGTGCAGAATCAGTTTTTTGCGCCTTCTTCCGCCCCGACAAGTTCCGCGGCATTTTCGCTGAAGCCTTGTTCGGCACCTGTTATACTTTCTCCGTCGGAAACAGTTTCGGTTTCTCCGTCCGCGGTTTGCTCCTTAATTTCGGGAACGCCGCCCATAAGCGACGGGGGATCGCCCTTAAACATGAGCTTAAGCAGAATGGGCGCAAGCAAGGACGAAATAATGACAAGCATTATTACAGCCACAATGGGATTTATAACCGTACCCGCAAATAAACCGCCTTCAATTCCTTTGTTGCATACGACAAGCGCGACTTCTCCGCGCGCAATCATGCCCACTCCTATCTGACCGGATTCCCGCCAGGAGAACTTACAAAGCTTTGCAACTCCGCCGCAACCTATTATCTTGCCTAAAACACCTACAAGCACGAACAACAGCGAAAACAGCAACACGGTGCCGTTGAATCCCGTAAAATCCGTGTTTATACCGATATTGGCGAAGAATACCGGCGCGAAAATCATATAGGAATTTATATCCACCTTGCGGTCGATGTAATGCGCTTCCTTAAGCGGGGAAAGCATAATGCCCGCGACATACGCACCCGTAATATCGGCGATGCCGAAAATCTTTTCCGCGCAGAAAGCATACACGAAACACAACACAAGCCCGAAAATGGGAACCCTGCGGTTGTGCGGATATTTCTTCATAAGCCACTTGAACCCGCGGTTCAAAAGAAGTCCTACGGCTATTGCGGCGATAAAGAAAAGCACGGTCATCAAAAGCGTCATCCACGGATTTACGGTCGCATCCTTAAATCCTATCGCAATCGAAAGCACCACGATACCGATTACGTCGTCGATTATCGCGGCGGAAAGAATAATGGTACCTACCTTTCCTTTAAGCTTGCCCATTTCCTTAAGCGTTTCCACCGTTATGCCCACGCTGGTTGCCGCCAGTATGACGCCGATGAAAACAGCGTCCAGCATCAAAGACTTATCTGCCGAAAGCGCGGAAAATCCGCCGAGAAAAGGCACTGCGACCAAAAAACCGCCCACAATGGGGACAATTACTCCGCCGAAAGCGATAAGCGTTGCGAACAGTCCCGAGCGTTTAAGCTCCTTGATATCTGTTTCAAGACCCGCAGAAAAAAGAATCATGACGACGCCTATTTCCGCAATTCCTTTTAAAAAGATTGTGGAATCGGGCGTGGGACGGATGGGCGACCACCAGCCGAACTGTCCCCAAATGGCGGGTCCTATCAGAAGTCCCGCAATAACCATACCCACTACCTGAGGCAAACCGATTTTACGCATCAGCATGCCAAGCGCTTTAGTGGAGAACAGAATAATCGCAAGATCGAGAAAAATTTGTGTTATATCCATGATACAGCGTCCTTAAGCTCGGCCCTTGCCCCCGAAGAAAAGAGCCCCGTAAAAGTATTTCATCATTTCGGTTATGGATTATAAACCTAATTTTTTTCTTTGTCAACCTATTTTTCGACACATGTTTCAATAAAAAGCTATCGTCTTCAGCGGCGAAAGAACGCTTAACTCCTCACCCGTAATAAGATCGGTAACCACACTACTTAATTCATATGCGCATTTGCCCATGTTGGACACGATTTTCAAAGACGCGCCGCGCACAAACGAAAACACGCCTTTTTCCGCATTTATTATTTTTATGCTTCCGCCGTTAAGCTCCTTTAAGGCACGCAGTTTGCCCAAAGCGCGATAATAATCGGTAAGGCTTTCGTCCCGACTTAACCAAGGGAAAAATCTGCGGTTAAAGGGGTCCTCGTACCCTTCCATGCCCGCCTCGTCGCCGTAATAAAGACAGGGCACACCGGGAAGAGTGTATTGAAGAGCCGCCGCCGCTTTCAGTTTTTGCACCGCAAGTTCGCGGTCGCTTATTTTATAATCCGCGCGAGCGGATTTTTCCTTAGGCACGGAATCCGAGGAAAGCGCATTGAGTATTCTTACCGTATCGTGCGTCCCCAAAAAATTCATGAGATTATCGAGAACGCGTTTCGGATAGTTGTTGACTACGCGGCACACGGTACGCTTAAGACCCTTTGCGTCGCCGGTATTTACGAAATCGATTACGGCGTTTTTGAAAGGATAATTGGTAACGCTGTCCAGCTGAGCGCCCTGAAGATACCGCCGTCTGAAGCCGTAAGCCGTCTTGTTGGAAGCGTCCTCCCACACCTCGCCAAGAACGAGGGCTTCGGGGTTTACGCTTTTAGCCGCGCGAGTGAGATTATCGATAAACGCGTCGGGAAGCTCGTCCGCAACGTCCAGCCGCCAGCCGGCAATTCCCATGCGCATATAATACCTTATAATACCATCCTCGCCGTTTATGAACTCGTCGTAGCGAACGTTGGTTTCGTTTACGCAAGGCAGGATTTTAATTCCCCACCAGCACTTGTAATCGGAGGGAAACGCATTGAAATCGTACCAATCGAAATAAGGACTGTGTTCTGACTGATACGCCCCTACGGAATCGTAGTTTCCGTAGCGGTTGAAGTACACGCTGTCGTCGCCCGTATGAGAAAACACTCCGTCCAGAATTACCTTGATTCCGCGTTTTTCCGCCTCTTTTATAAGGTTTTTAAGCGCGTCTTCTCCGCCGAAATCACCGTCCACCCTGCGGTAAGAACCCGTATCGTATTTATGGTTTGACGCCGCCTCGAAAACCGGATTGAGATAAATGCACTTTACCGAAAGCGATTTTAAGTAGTCCAGTTTTTCGGTTACGCCGTCCAAATTTCCGCCGAACATATCATTGTTTCTGACTATTCCGTTTTCGTCGGGAAGATAATACGGGCATACAGAAGTATCCTCGCGGTATACGGCGTTTTTCTTGGTTTTGTATCTTTTCCCGCCCCTGTTGAAACGGTCGGGCATTATCTGATAAAAAATCCCTCCGCGCAAAAATTCAGGAGCACGGTAACGGCTTTTATAAGCGGTAAGCTGCCACTCGTCTTTACCCGATTCGGACGCGCAAAGGTCTTCGTTTGCAAAAATTTTTCTTTCTTCGCCCGAAACGACAAACGCGAAATGATAAAAATACAGTCCGGAGGATGTGACGCGCATGGTAAAAGAAAACTTTCCTCCGCCGCAATCCTTCATCGGATAGCGTACGGGGGTTTCGCTTTCCTTGGTAAGCACGAAGTAAGCTTCGTTTGCCTCGTCGCAAACCGCGCTTACGGTAAAATCGGCGTTTACCTCCACGCCGCCGACGGGGTTTTTATATCTTTCGTCACACGGAAAAAACTCGACGCGCATTTGGCTAATTGTCCTCGCCGTAATTTACGGGCTTTAAGTGCCAGATGTTGTCGCAATATTCCTTTATACTGCGGTCGGCGGAAAACACTCCCGAACGGGCAATGTTGACAAGCGCCATACGGTTCCATTTTTTGCGGTCGGCATACGCTTTGTCAAGGTCCGACGCTGCACGCAGGTAGTCCTTGAAATCGCCCAGCACCATATAAGGGTCTGCAACGTAATTGGTCCCCAGCGTAAGATAATCGGCAATGTCTGAAAAGGACTGCCCGTCGAAGCCCGTCCTGAGCGCGTCCACCACGCGGCGGATTTGCGCGTCGGAAGAATAAAGATGAGAAGCGTTGTAACCCGCTTGCCATACTTTTTCCACCTCGTCCGCCTTGAGTCCGAAAGTAAAGATGTTGTCTTCCCCCACTCGCTGGGCGATTTCCACGTTGGCGCCGTCCACCGTTCCCAGAGTAATTACTCCGTTAAGCATGAATTTCATATTGGACGTACCCGACGCTTCTTTGCCTGCAAGCGAAATCTGCTCCGAAACCTCGGACGCGGGAATAAGCCGCTCGGCTTTTGTAACGTTGTAGTTCTCCAGAAACAGAACGTCCACTTTGCTTTTTACTTTGGGATTGCGCTGAATTTCCTTAGACAAGCAGTTGATAAGCGAGATAATGCGCTTTGCGTGGTAATATCCCCCTGCCGCTTTAGCACCGAAAATAAAAGTTTCGGGCGTGACGGAAATATCCGGATTATCTAATACGGACAAATATTTATCGATTATTTTAAGTACGTTCAGCAGCTGACGTTTGTACTCGTGCAGGCGCTTTATCTGCGAATCGAACCGTGAGTCGGGATTAAGCGAAAATCCCGCGGTTTTTTTGACGTAGTCTGAAAACTCCGCCTTGTTGGCGCGCTTTATTTCGTCCAGTTTTTTAAGAACCGAATCGTCGTCAGAGTATTTTAAAAGTTCTTCAAGTTTATCCGCGTCGGAAACGTAGCCGTCGCCTATAAGCGAAGAAATAAGCGAGGCAAGCCGCGGATTGGCCTGATTAAGCCATCTTCTGTGAGCGATTCCGTTTGTCACGTTGGTAAAACGCTCGGGAAGAATCGCGTAAAAATCCTTGAAAACGCTTTCCTTTATTATGTCGCTGTGAAGCGCGCTTACGCCGTTGATACTGTGAGAGCCGATTACCGCCAGATTAGCCATGCGCACCTGACCGTTGCCTATTATAAACATACGCGAAAGCTGCTCCGGCGTGCAGTCGCGGTGCTCGCCGTAAAAACGCGCGTCGATTTCCTTTAATATCGAATAAATGCGCGGCAGTCGCATGCGGACAAGGTCCTCGCTCCACTTTTCAAGTGCCTCGCTCATGACCGTGTGGTTAGTGTAGGCAATGGTATTTACGGTAATGTCCCACGCCTTTTCCCATGCAAAACCGTATTCGTCCATAAGCAAACGCATAAGTTCGGGTACTGCAAGCGCGGGATGAGTGTCGTTTATGTGTATAGCCGCTTTTTCGGCAAGATTGTCAAGGCTCGGGTTGCGCTTGAGGTGGTCCTTGATTATGGACTGAAGGCTTGCGCTGACCAGAAAATACTGTTGAGAAAGGCGCAGCTGTTTGCCCTCGAAATGGTCGTCGGAGGGATAAAGCACTTTGCTTATGAGTTCCGCCTCGTTATCGCCGCGCATAGCCGCGAAATAGTCGCCCTGGGTAAAAGACTTCATGTCGAAAGACGCGGGAGCGCTTGCACGCCAAAGCCGCAATACGCTTACGCCCTTGCCGCCGTGACCGCTTATCATCACGTCGTAAGGAAGCGCCTCCACTAAGCTTGCGCCCTCGTGACGGATTTTCAGCGTGCCGTCCGACCAGTCCTCCACTACATGCCCGCCGAGTTTGACGGTAAAGCTTTTGTCGGAGCGGGGCATCATCCAGACTTCGCCCGTATCCAGCCAGATGTCGGGAAGCTCAACCTGAGTATTTTCCACGATTTTCTGTTTGAAAAGGCCGTATTCGTATCTTATGGAAAATCCCATGGCGGGATAATTATTTGCTGCAAGCGCGTCGAAAAAGCAGGCGGCAAGCCGTCCGAGTCCGCCGTTTCCCAGCCCCGCATCCGCTTCCAGTTCGTAAAGGTCGTTAAGTTCGACGCCGAAAGATTTGACCGCGTCCGAAAACTGTTTGGTAAGGTCAAGATTGTAAAGATTGTTTTTTAACGAACGCCCCAGCAAAAACTCCATGCAAAGGTAATAAACGCGTTTAGAGCCCTGTTTATACGCCTCGCGGTTAAAGCGTTGCTTCTGAAGCAGAAGCATATCCCTTAAAACCAGCGCAACGGCTTTGTACATCTGCACGGGAGTCGCCCCTTTCGGCGGCGTGGCAAAATATTTATCCAGTTTTTCCGCAATAAGTTCCTTGATTTTTGACGTAGTGTACTCCATTGATCGTCCTCCGTGAAAGCATATTGAAAAGAGTAATCAGCCCAGTACTTCGTTATAGTATTCGTCGTATTCTTTGGCGCTTCTTCCCCAGCTGAAATCGTACTTCATGGCGCGGCGGCGCAGCCCTTTGAAAATATCCGAGTAATCGCGATAAAGTCCCACCGCGCGGTCCACGGCGTAAAGAAGGTCGCCCGCGTCGTAACCGCTGAAGCAGAACCCGTTGCCCGATTTGCCGTCGCCGCAATCGATGACCGAGTCCTTAAGACCGCCCGTAGCGCGAACGATGGGCACCGTGCCGTAACGCATCGCCATCATCTGCGATAAGCCGCAGGGCTCGGACTTAGACGGCATAAGGAAGATATCGGCGCCTGCGTAAATTTTCTGCGCGAGGTCTTTATTAAAAGAAATTATAGCGCGCACGCGGTTGCCGTAAACGTTCTGCATATGTCTGAAAAAGTTTTCGTGGTCCGGCTCGCCCGTGCCGAGCACAACGAACTGCACGCCTTTTTTCATGATTTCGTTGAAAGCAGACCTTACGATGTCTATGCCTTTATGGGAAGCAAGTCTTGTAATCATGGCTATCATGGGCACGTTTTCTTCCGCGGGTAAATTCAGCAGCCGCTGAAGTCCCGTCTTGTTTTCGGGCTTAAATTCGTCCACGGTATCGGCGTCGTAATTTTTGAAAAGCGATTCGTTGGTCGCGGGATTATAAGTATCCGTATCGATGCCGTTCAAAATTCCCTTAAGCTTATGCGCGTTTTTGAGAAGAATACTTTGCAGACCGTGAGCGTATTCGCCGCTCATTATCTCCCCAACGTAGCTTTTGCTGACGGTGGAAACGCTGTCGCTGTAATCGATAGCGCCTTTCATGAGATTTATGCAGCCGCCGAACTCGATGGACATATACTCTCTTCTGGGAATACCGAAAAGGTCCTCTATAACGTCGGGCGAAAATTGTCCTTGATATTCTATGTTATGAATGGTAAATACTGTTTTGATACCCTGAAGCGAATCGCGGTACTGATAGAAAAGCTTGTAATAAACGGGTATAAGCGCGGTATGCCAGTCGTTGCAATGCAGAATGTCGACGTGCCAGTCAAGATACGGAATAAGCTCCAGCACCGCGCGGGAGAAAAATGCGAAACGCTCGCCGTCGTCGCCGTAACCGTAAAGCCCCGACCTCTTGAAATAATATTCGTTGTCGACGAAATAAAATTTTACGCCCTCGTGCTCGAGTTCGAACAGGCCGCAATACTGATTGCGCCATGCCAGAGGAACGGTTACCGAACGGACGAAAGAAAGTTTTTCTCTGTATTCTGCGGGGAAATTTTCATAAAGCGGCAGAATCACACGGGCTTCCACCGTACCCAATTTGTTGAGTGCGCGCGGAAGAGAGCCGACAACCTCCCCGAGTCCGCCCGTCCCCGCGAAAGGCCATGCCTCCGACGCGGCAAAAAGAACGTGCTTGACTTGATTTTTCGTCGTTTTTACGGTGTTTTCTGCGTTTTCGGAATCTTTCTTTGAAGAAGCTGCGGAAACCGTATCCGATTTTGCCGCGTCACTTGCTTTTGCCGTCCGGACTTTTTTCTTTGTTTTAACCTCTTCCGCAGGTTTCTTTTCAGCTTTTACGGAAGCGGACTTTTTGGCACCCGATGCCTTTTTTTCCTTAACGACGACTTCTTCGGCGTTTTGGGGCGGCACGGGCGGCTGAACGGTACTGACCACTGCGCCGCGTTTTTTTACGGCCACCTGACCGCTTGCGCGGACCGCTACTTCCTTTTTTGTCTTTACAGCGACTTTTCCGTCGGGTTTAACGGTTGCTTCGCCTTTTTTCTTGGTTGTAACTGTGCCTTTTTCTTTAACAGCCAAAGTTTTTTGTCCTGACCCGGAAACTTTGGTTTTCCTCGAATCTTCGGTAATGGTTTTTTCTTCCATGTTTAACTCCTTTTCGGTTTAACCGTGAAATAAAATGCGCAAACCGCGACTTGAAATTTTGCCGTCCTGAAACCCAAAACCGTCATACAATGGTGTTTTTAGGCAGGAAATACGGCCTGGTTTCGTGACCGCTTAATGTGCGGCTTTCCTGAATGTGCACAAATTTTTCCGCGATGACGCAATTGACCGTACTGTTTGCGTCCACGACAACGTTGTTGAAAAGTATACTGTTTTTGACGTGCGCGCCTTTTGCGATTTTGACGCCGCGGAACAGTATGGAATTTTCCACCTCTCCCTCGATGACGCAGCCGTCCGCCACAAGCGAGTTTTTTACGCTGCCCGTATCGTCTATTTTACAAGGCGCGCTGTCGCGGACTTTGGTATAAACGGGGCCGCCGCTTCTGAAAAGCTGATCGCGGGTGTTTTTATCGAGAAGCTGCAGAGAATGCTTGTAGTAATTTGTCATGTTGTCGATGCTGGCAAAATAGCCCGTGTACTCGTAGCCGTATATATTATAGTCCTCCACGCCGCGTATAAGAACGTCGCGCGAAAAACTTTTGTATCCGAGTTCTTCGGCGTTGTCGATAATGCTGAGCAAAAATTTACGGTTTACCACAAGCATATTGGTAAAAACGTTGACCGTGCCGCTGTGTTTATTGCCGGTAACTACCTTTCTGACCCTGCCGCCGCTGTCTATTTCCAGCTTGGTACGGACTTTTTTGTCGCCTTCTTCAATCTGTTTTCTGCGGTAAACCACCGTTATGTCCGCGTGTTTTTCGATATGATAACTCAGCACCTTACTGAAATCGATGTTGCACACGTTGTCGCAGTCGGACATGACGACGTAAGTTTCGGTAGCTTCGCGCAGATAGTATGCGCAGTTGGAAATTGCCTCGAACCTTGAAGAATAAACCGAAGCGCTGTTTCTGCCATAAGGCGGAAGTATAACAAGACCGCCGTTTTTCCTGGATAAATCCCAGTTTTTTCCGCTGCCTATATGCTCCATAAGCGATTGATAATTGTATTTTGTGATAACGCCTACGTTGTATATGCCGCTGTTGACCATATTGGACAACACAAAGTCGATAAGTCTGTATCTGCCCGCATACGGAACGGATGCCAGGGTGCGCGTTGCCGTAAGCTCGTTTATTTCTTTATCGTGAATATTGGAAAAAATTATGCCCAGAGTTTTCATTTTTTCTTTCCCCGCTTTATTTGTTTTCAACAATTTCGCCGGACGCGATAACACTGCCTTTCTTTATCAGGCTGCCGCGGCCGATAAGCGCAATGCGTTCCTTACTGCTGTTTTCGTCGCCTATTACCACGTCGTTTTCCACGGTGACGTTTTCGTCAAGCATACCGTAGTCAACGGTAACGTTTTCTCCTATCACCGTGCCGCGCATAATCACGCTGTTTCTGACCACGCTGCTCTTTCCTATCGAAACGTCCTCGGAAACGACGCTGTTTATAACCGTGCCGTTAATCTCGCAGCCCGCCGTAAAAACCGAATTTATTACGTTTCCGGTTTCGCCAATGTAAGAAGGGGGAAGCGGCTCGTTGCGGGAATAAATCTTCATGTCGGGGTCATTGAGGTTAATGGCGGGATTGTCTCCGAGAAGGTCCATGTTTGCCTCCCACAGCGAAGTGACGGTACCCACGTCCTTCCAGTAGCCCGTAAAACAATAAGCGTGCAGATTTTTACCCGATTTCAGCATATACGGAATTATATTTTTGCCGAAGTCGTTTTGGGAAGACTTATCCTTTTCGTCACGGACAAGCTCCTCCACAAGCACGTCTTTTTTGAATATGTAAACCCCCATGGAGGCATGATTGCTTTTTGGATTTTTGGGCTTTTCCTCGAAGTCGACGATGCGTTTGTCTTTATCGAAACTCATTATTCCGAAACGCGACGCTTCCGATTCGGGAACGTCTATTACGGCAATCGTGCAGTCGGCATCCGACAAAACGTGCTCCGACAGCATTTTGGAATAATCCATCTTGTAAATGTGGTCGCCCGAAAGGATAAGCACGTGTTCGCTGTCGTATTTATTGAGAAAATGAATGTTTTGGTAAATGGCGTTGGCGGTACCCTTATACCACTCGCCGCCCGCTTTTGCCTGATAGGGAGAAAGAGTATGGACTCCGCCGTTGGCACGATCGAGGTCCCACGGCTCGCCGCTGCCGATATACTCGTTTAATATAAGCGGCTCGTACTGCGTAAGCACGCCTACCGTGTCGATACCCGAATTGGTGCAGTTGCTTAACGTGAAATCGATAATCCTGTACTTAGAACCGAACGACACCGCAGGCTTTGCTATTCCTGCCGTCAGGGCGTACAGTCTTGTGCCCTGCCCGCCCGCAAGCAACATGGCAACGCATTTTTTCTTTTTCATTTCTTTATCCCCCTGTGTATTGAAGTAAGATAAACGCCCGACATGGGCTTTACATCCATAACTATACTGTAATCGAAGCCGTGGGAAGCAACCTTTTCCGCGCGGTACTTGACGCACTCGCGGTCGAAGCCGCCGAGGTACGACGAAAGTTTAACCGTATACGTACCCTTATCCGCGCCGAACCGATAGTTTTTATATTCTACGGGCGAGAAGTTTATGACTGCAATGACCGAACCGCCTTTCCTGTTCATTCGTTCGTACACGATGACGTTTTGCGTGTTGTCGTCCACGACGTGCCACTTAAAGCCTTCGAAACCGCCGTCGCACTGCCACAGCGCGGAATTGCGTTTGTAAAAAGCGTTAAGCGTGCGTACAAAATCAAAAGTCAGGGCGTGAGAGGGAAAATCGGTAAGCAGCCAGTCCAGCCCCTGCGTATAATTCCACTCGATGAACTGACCTATTTCGAACCCCATGAACAACAGTTTTTTGCCCGGGTGCGCATACATGTTCATGAGAAAATTCCTCAGCCCCGCGAACTTAAGGTCGTATTCGCCCGGCATCTTATTGAGTAAGGAGCCTTTTCCGTGAACCACTTCGTCATGAGAAATGGGTAGAATATAGTTTTCGCTGAAGGCGTAAGTTATGGAAAAAGTAAGCGCGTTGTGTTTGCCCGCGCGGAAATACGGGTCAGTCTTGGCGTAGTCGAGAATATCGTTCATCCAACCCATATTCCATTTATAATTGAATCCCAGTCCCCCTTCCGACACCGGTTTTGTAACCATCGGCCAGGCTGTGGATTCTTCCGCTATCATAAGCGCTTTCGGAAAACGCGCGAAAACGGCGGTATTCAGCTTTTGGAGAAAAGCGACCGCTTCCTCGTTTTCCTTGCCGCCGAATCGGTTGGGCTCCCATTCGCCGTCTTTTCTGCCGTAATCGAGATACAGCATGCTTGCCACGGCGTCCACCCTTAATCCGTCGACGTGATAAAGGTCAAACCACATTATCGCGTTGGAACACAAAAACGTCTGAACCTCGCCCCTGCCGTAGTCGAAACAACACGTTCCCCACTCCTTATGCTCGCGCCTTAAAGGGCTTTTGGGCTCGTAAAGCGGACTGCCGTCGAAAAGCGCAAGCCCGTTTTCGTTTTTGGGAAAATGCCCCGGAACCCAATCTATAATAAGGCCTATGTTCGCCTTGTGCAGTTTTTCCACCAGATAGCAAAAGTCCGCGGGAGTGCCGTACCGGGACGTGGGCGCAAAGTATCCCGTCACCTGATACCCCCAAGAGCCGTCGTAAGGATACTCCGCAACGCCCATAAGCTCGAGATGCGTATAACGCAGTTTTTTCAGATACGGCACTATCTCGTCGGCAAATTTTCGGTAGGAATACACGTTGCCGTCGGGATAGCGTCGCCAGCTGCCGATATGCGCCTCGTAAATATTCATGGGACAGTTATAAACGTCCTTGTCTTTAAGCTTATTCCTGTATTCGGAGTCGTTGACTTTTATTTCCGAAAGCGGAAAAACTTTACTGTTTGTCCCCTCGTGCGTTTCGCTGTGCAGTGCATAAGGGTCGGATTTATAAAGAAGTCTGCCGTCGGACGCGGTAATCAGAAATTTATAGGCGTCGAATTTTTTTACGCCTTCAGCGGAAAATTCGTAAATACCCCCGCCGATATTACGCATAATTCCTTTATTCCCGTCCCAGCCGTTAAAATCCCCCGCAACCGAAACGGATAAAGCGGAAGGCGCAAAAACTCTGAAAACTGCTTTGCCGCTGTTTTCGTCGAACAGACAACCGAAGTAACGGTAAGCGTCATACAATTCGCCTTCGTGAAACTTTTTTTGGTCTCTTTCGTTCATAAATTCAGTTGCCTCCGAATTTTTTTTCGATATTTCAGCCCGAAATACGGCGGACAGTCAAAATAAATATATACTGTCTCTTATACACATCTCCGAGCCCACG
>UQSP01000042.1 GCA_900543755.1 uncultured Eubacteriales bacterium | reverse complement strand
TTCGTCGGCAGCGTCAGATGTGTATAAGAGACAGAATCCATACTGCAATTTGCGGGATAAGCGCGTACAGCGATACGATAAGCAATGAAAACAGATAATATTTGTATTTACTTTTTTCCACTGCCGCCATAACGTCTAAAGTTATAATCATCGCCATCAGAAATCCGGGCACGGCATACGACAACGAAAACCTGAACGCGGAAAAGCCGCCGGTTCTGTCAAAGCTTTGAATCATATCCAAACAAACAAGTGTAATCGGCAAAACTATCGCCAGCACAAGCAAAAGCGAATAAAATCTGCGCTTTTTGTAAATCGTGGACAAAACGCACAAAAATACCGTCATGCCGCCGCACGCGACGTAAGCCGACCACAGACTCGACGGCGTCAAAAGCACGTTTATAAGGACGCATACAAGAATAACGGTAAGCGTAAGAAAAAGCGATTTTTTCCTTAAAAAGCTTTTATACGCGTCGCCCTTCAGTTTAAGAGAGGGATAATTTACGTATTTTTCCTGTTCGGCGTAATCCTCGAAGCGATTGCTTTCGCATTCCTCCGTCCAGCTTCCGCACAAAGGACAATTTTTAAGATTTTCGTTGACGAACACTTTACATTCGGAGCAATATTTCATATTTATTTCTCCTTACAGTTCAAAATTCGATTCGACCGCGACGGGAATATCCAATTCGCGAAGTTTGCGGAAGAAATATTTTTCCACTCCGCTCTCTTCTATCACGCGCGCAAACGTCAGAACGAGAGTATCGTTATAGGACGCGCCGCACAACGAAGTCAGAATAGTCGACTGGGGACCGAGATTAAATTCATATCTCAGTACTTTGTCCTTGAATTCTTGAGGGGCCGCTATTCTTCCCAGATTTGAAAAAGTAGACGTAGTAACGTTGTCGCTGAACATCTTAAGCGCCAGTTTCATTGCCACGTTCTTCACGGGCAGAGGAAGCAAACGGAAAAATTTGTTTTTCTGAATACGCACGTTGAAGTTTACGTAAGACTTCAGATAATCGACATTGTTTAATTTTTCGAACTGCTGCTTTACGCTTTGGCAAAGGGCGTCGAAATCGCCGGAATTTTCGTTTTCTATATGCATAAGCGCGACGAAATTACGAAGAGTCTTGCTTTCGTAAAACTTGCGGATATTTATGGGCACGCCTATGACGACAGGCAATTTGTTTTTTCTCAGATAAAAATTTCGGTCCTCTTCTATCGCGCAGATAAGGCATGCGGTTAAAAGCTGTCCCACGGTAAGCCCGCGCGCTTTTGCGGCTGCGTTTATCGCGGAAGAACTTATTATTCCCTTTACGGTAAGCAAAACTCCCGCGGGCAGTTTCTTCCCCGAAAGCCTGTAAGCCTTTTTATCCTTTGCGCGCGGCAATTTACGGTTATCGAAAAACTGCTGGTAACTGTCGGCAAGTTCTTCGGGTTTAGGCTTGTCAAGATGGTTAAGACAATTGGTTTTATCCGCGATTTCTTTTCCCTGAAGTTTAAAATAGCAGCACAAAAGCGAATTGAGAAACGTTATTCCTCCGTTTCCGTCCGTTGCGACATGCAGAATTTCCACGGCTACTTCATGGGAGAAATAAGTTACTCTTATAAGAGCGTTGCGCGCGTCAAGACCTATTTTACGGCAGGGAAAATCCTTTTGTTTTTCGACCACAAGCGGCTTGTTGGAAGGCTCGAGGTAATACCAGAAAAGACCGCGTTTAAGCGATGACGTAAGCGAGGGAAATCTGGGTACGATCAGGTTAAGCGCTTTTTGAAGCAATATCGGGTCAACGGGTTCTCTTAGTACCGCGCTGACACGGAACATATTGGAAATATCAGCGGTTTCCCCGGCGGGAAAAATAAGCGCGGCGTTATCGAGATTAAGCCAGCCTGCCACGGGGTTCTGCTCCTTGGCGATAGACAAAAGAAGTTTTTCCGTCTCCGCCTCTTTATCTACGGGCTTTTTAAAATCAGTTTCTTTCGGCTTTTTCGTATCGGATGCCTTGGCGGAACCGTATTTGCGAATTTCGGAAATCTGCGCTTTTTCTGCCCGTTTTTCCTGCCTGCGTTTTTTCTTTTCCTCGGCGGAAGCAAACTTTTTACGCATTTTTTCCGCTTTTTTGGCAAGCTTAAGTTCCTCTTTATGCTTGAATTTCAAGGTCTTTTTATAAGACTTTGCCTCAACCTTGGCGATTTTTTTATCCAGTTTCTGGGGATTGGAAATTTTCATTTATTCTCCGTAACAAATGGCATTAAAACTTTTGAAATCGCTGCATAACCTTTAACCGTAATATGCAGTCCTTCCACGGTAAACTCTTTTTTAAGATTGCCTTTTTCGTCTGAAAGACAATCGTATAAATTTATAAAATTCAATTGTTCGCTATCGCATTTTTCTTTTAATATCTTATTAACCTCTTTTATCCTTTTATTCGTAGCTTTCCCCGTAAACACGGTGCTGAACAAAATTTTTCTGCGATTTACGGGATAAAGAGAGATAACGTTAATTTCTGTTTCTGTTTTATCGAATTTGCTTACAACGGCAAAAATTCTTTCCGCAAGCGCTTGAGCCGTAAGAGTACGCGCGCTCTTTCTTATCATGTCGTTGATTCCTATCTGAAGAAACAGTTTTTTAGGCTTAAGTTCCACTACTTCGCTGACGCGATGCATTACGTCCGACGTGGTGTCTCCCGCAATACCGCGGTTGACGATTTTTACGTCGGTAAATTCTTCGATAGGATAAAAATCCGTAAGCGAATCGCCTAAGAACACGACGTCATGATTTAAACGGAATTCGTCCATTATATGAAAATCCTCAGCCTTGTTTATGGCTGCCTTTTTTACATATACGGCGACAGTGACATAAAGCAAAATTATGAACAGAAGAAAACTTGCCACCGCAACCAGCACTATTTCCAACGCGGACATAAACGCCCCTCCGAAATAACTTTAAAAACAATTACCGATAAAGTATAACATATCGTGTCCATTATTTCAACTTTTTAATAAATAAACCCGGGATTTTCGTTTTTTATCCCGGGTTTTTCTTCGATTTTACCTTGTTATGTCTGTCATAGTACTTTATTTTAGTCAAAAAAACATCATTTTTGTGACAACTATTCGGTTATTTAAATATAATCAGCATACTTAAACCGCAATTTCCGATAAAAAATTATCTTCTCGCCATTATACAAACTTATAAAATATTTACATGTTTGCAAGCAGATTTTCAATACCGAAGCGGAATAAAATCACGTAAAATTTCATCCCAAAAGCTTGACAAGGACGGCTTTTTGCGCGTGCAGTCTGTTTTCAGCCTCGTCGAAAATTTCGGATGCGTGCTCTTCAAAGACTTTTTCGGTAATCTCTTCTCCGCGGTGAGCAGGCAGACAATGCAACACTATTGCGTCTTTTTTTGCCACATTCATAATGTCGTCATTTACCTGATAGCTTTTGAAAGCTTTTTTCCTCTCTTCCGCCTCGCCTTCCTGTCCCATGCTTGCCCAAACGTCCGTATAAATCACGTCTGCGTTTTCGGCGGCTTCGAACGGGTCGGAAGTCAATGTCAGCAACCCGCTTTCCTCACCCCATTTGACAAGTTCTTCATCGGGTTTAAAGCCCGAAGGCGAAGCAACGGAAATTTTCATGCCCGTTTTTACGCAGCCCGCGATAAGAGAATTTGCCATGTTGTTGCCGTCGCCGATAAAGCAAAGCTTAAGATTTTTGAAGCTTCCTTTATATTCGCGTATTGTCATAAGGTCCGCAAGCACCTGACACGGATGGCAATAATCGGTAAGCCCGTTTATCACGGGAATACTGCCGTACTTTGCAAGTCCTTCCACGTCGCTTTGCTTGAACGTCCTTATCATTATTCCGTCGAGATAACGCGAAAGAACGCGCGCGGTATCCTGAATAGGCTCGCCGCGTCCGATCTGAAGGTCGTTGCCGCTTAAAAACAGCGCCGAGCCGCCCAACTGATACATACCGACTTCAAAAGAAACGCGGGTACGCGTGGACGCCTTTGTAAAAATCATACCGAGAGTTTTTCCCTCAAGTCTCTTATGCGATATACCGTGTTTAAGCTCGTATTTAAGCTGATCGGCAAGATTAAGTACCGACAAAATTTCTTCGCCGCTTAAATCGGCAAGTTTAAGTAAATGTTTCATTTCAGCACCTCGCTCATTATTTTAAGTCCCGTTTCAATATTTTCCCGTGAAATATTTAACGCGGGCAAAAGCCTTATTTTGTTTTTTGCGGTCAGTACGATAAGCCCTTTTTCTCTAAATTCCTTAACCGCATCCGCCGCGGAAATTCCCTGCGTTTCAATGCCTATCATAAGTCCCATGCCGCTGACGGATTTTACTTTTTTCATCTTGCTAAGCGCGTTGTTTATTTCGGCTGCTTTTTCCTTTACGGATTCCATAAGACTGTCAGTCAAGCCGTCAAGCACTGCGCACGCGCCTGCGCAGGCAACGGGATTACCGCCGAATGTCGAGCCGTGAGTACCTGCCGACAAAGTGTTTTCGCATTTATCCCACATCATGGTTGCGCCCAACGGAAGTCCTCCCGCAAGTCCCTTTGCCGTAGTGACGATGTCCGGTTTTATACCGTACTGCATATAGGCGTAAAGACTGCCCGTTCTGCCGTTGCCAGTCTGCACTTCGTCCACAATGAGCAAAATGTCGTTTTCGCGGCAAAATTCCTCCGTTTTTCTGACAAAATCATGATTTAACGCCATGACTCCGCCCTCGCCCTGAACAAGCTCTATCATTACGGCGCAGGTTTCTTTATCTGCTTTTTGCTTAAGGTCGTCGAAGTCATTGGGCTCCGCGTAGTCGAACCCCGCAGGAAACGGAAAAAAATAATTGTGGAAAACATCCTGTCCCGTGGCGGTAAGCGTTGCAAGCGTACGACCGTGAAAAGACCCTTTCAGCGTGACGATTTTTCCCCTGCCGACGCCGTATTTATCGAAAGAGTATTTCCGCGCGCATTTAATCGCGCACTCGTTTGCCTCCGCACCCGAGTTGGAAAAAAACACTTTTTTCATGCCCGTGCGTTCGTTAAGCTTTTCAGCAAGACGCACGCAAGGTTCACTGAAATAAAGATTGCTGGTATGCGCGATTTTATCCGTCTGAGCTTTTACCGCCTGTACCCAAGGGGCATATGAGTGTCCCAGAACGTTGACCGCTATACCGCTGCCGAAATCGATGTATTCTTTTCCGCAGTCGTCGGTAAGGACGCTTCCTTTGCCGGAAACAAAAACCACGTCGGCGCGCGAATAGGTATTGGCTATGAAATATTTATCCGCTGTCTTTACGTCCATTTACTTTTCTCCGATATCAGTAAAACATTGTCCCGAGTCCCTCGTCGGACAAAATTTCAATTAAAATCGCGTGCGGAACTCTGCCGTCGAGAATAAAGACCTTTTCCACGCCTCTTCTTATTGCCTCCACACAGCAATCTATTTTGGGTATCATTCCGCCGGAAATTATCCCTTCGCGCATCAGCTGAGGCGCCTCGCTTACGTGTACGACCGGAATCAGCGAAGACTCGTCGTTTTTATCGCGCAGTATCCCGCGGATATCCGTCATGGAAATAAGACATTTCGCCTTAAGCTCCCCTGCGATACGCGCCGCCACGGTGTCGGCATTGATGTTGTAAACGTTTCCGTCTTTGTCGCAACCCACGGTACTTATGACGGGGATATAACCCGCAGCCAAAGTATCTGTAACGGGACGGACGTCTATTTTTGTGATTTCGCCCACGTAACCCAACTTTTCGTCGAGAACCGAGGCCTCAATCATGTGCCCGTCGATGCCGCACAACCCAAGCGCTTTACCGCCCGAATTTTCAATAAGGTTGACAAGGTCCTTATTCACTTTTCCCGCAAGCACCATTTGCACGACGTTTACCGTTTCGCGATCGGTTTTTCTGAGTCCGCCCACAAACTCGGAAGGAATATTCATTTTTTTCAGCGTTTCGCTTATTTCGGGACCGCCGCCGTGGACAAGCACAACCTTTATGCCTATCTGCCATAAAAGCACTATGTCGCGCATGACTGCATTTTTAAGCTGCTGGTTAATCATGGCGTTGCCGCCGTATTTCACGACTACGATACGGTTGTTGTATTCCTGAATGTACGGCAAAGCCTGTACCAAAATTTCTGCCTTTTCAGCATTGCTTATTTTCATAAATAATCTCTCCGTAAAGTGTTTTTCCGTTTCAGGACGTTTTAATTAAGTACGATAATCGCCGTTTATTTTGACATAATCGTAAGTAAGGTCACAGCCCCAGGCGGTTGCCGAATAATCTCCGCCGCCCAAAGAAACAAGTATCTTAATCTCGCTTTCGGAAAGAATTACCTTAGCCTTATCCTCCGAAAAATCTACGCCCTCGCCGTTTTTGCAAACCTCGATACTGCCGGCATCCGAAGCGAAAGAAACCCCTATTTTCATCACGTCAACATCTGCGCCCGAATAACCTATTGCACACAATACACGTCCCCAGTTGGCGTCCGCACCGAACATCGCCGCTTTAAGAAGCGAACTGGTTATCACGCTTTTGGCAACTTTTGCGGCGGTTTCGTAATCTTTCGCGCCGCTTGCAACGCATTCCAAAAGTTTGGTTGCACCCTCTCCGTCCTTGGCGATAAGACGGCAAAGATAAGTCGTAACCTTGTTGAGTGCGGCTTTGAACGAAGCGAAATCTTCGCCGTCGGCGTCAACGGTTTCATTGCCCGCCTCTCCGCTTGCAAGCACGCAAAGCATATCGTTTGTGGAAGTATCGCCGTCCACGCTTACCATGTTGAAAGAGGTTTTTACATCCTCGGACACGGCTTTCTGCAGCATCCCGGGAGTTATGGCAATGTCGGTTGTTAAAAACACAAGCATAGTAGCCATATTGGGGTGAATCATTCCGCTGCCCTTGGCAATACCGCCTATCGCGCATTTCTTACCGCCGGCGGTAAACTCCACGGCTATTTCCTTTTCAATCGTGTCGGTGGTCATAATGGCTTGATTGGCCGCAAGACTTCCGTCTTCGCTTAATGCCGCGACAAGACTTTCCATTCCGTCTTTTATGGGCGTAACGCTTAACGGCTGTCCTATCACGCCAGTGGAAGCAACTATAACGTCGCTTGTTTTTATTCCCGTGTATTTATTTACAAGCGCGCACATTTCTTCAGCGACCTCTTTTCCGTTCGCGTTACAGGTATTGGCGTTGCCGCTGTTGCAAATCACCGCCTGCGCATACCCGTCGGAAATATTGTTCTTTGTGACATAAACGGGCGCACCCTTTACGAGATTGGTCGTATACACTGCCGCCGCCGAACAAAGCTTGTCGCACACTATAAGCGCAAGGTCCTTTTTAGCCTTATTCTTACGGATTCCGCAATGAATTCCGCTTGCTTTAAACCCTTTGGCGGCACACACCCCGCCTTTAATAATTTTCATATTAACTCCGTTAAAAATATAATTTCCGCAATAAGACGTTAAATAAAATCAGTTTCGCAATAATTAAGTCCTGCCGTTTCGTCAAGCCCGAACATTAAATTCATATTCTGAATAGCGGCTCCCGACGCGCCTTTTCCCAGGTTGTCGAACACCGCGCTTACCGTTATGCGGTCCTCGTTTCCGCCCACAAAAATCCTGAGGTCGTCTCTTCCCGACAAAAGATTTGCGGGCACAAAGCCGGCAAGCTCCTCGTCCATATACGGCATGACTTTAATAAGTTTTTTATCCTTGTAATATTCGGCGTAAAAGTCGCGCAGTTTCATTGCGCCCGTCCCGCCCGTAAGCGAGCGGTCAAGCGGCACGGTAACTTCCATTCCGCTGTAAAAGTCGCATACAATCGGTGAAAATACGGGAGAATTTTTAAGTCCGCAGACCGCAGTCATTTCCTTGAGATGCTTGTGCTGTTGATTGAGTCCGTACTGACGCGGAGCGGATAAAAGCACGCTTTTTTCCTTGCTTTCGTATTCGGCTATCATTTTTTTGCCGCCGCCGCTGTAACCTGTCAGCGAAAACACGCTGAGCACCACAGACGCAGGCACTATTCCGCACTTAACAAGCGGATAAACCAGCGTCACGAATCCGCCTGCGTGGCACCCGGGAACTGCCACTCTTTTGGCGGCGCACACTTCGCTTAATTTATCCTTTGACAGCTCCGGCAATCCGTAAGTCCAGCCGTCTGCGGTTCTGTGCGCGGTGGACGCGTCGATTATTTTCACGCGCTTGTTTGTCACAAGGCCGACCGCTTCCTTAGCCGCGACATCGGGAAGGCACAAAAACGTTACGTCGCTTTTGTTGATGCATTCCGCCCTGGCAGAGCTGTCCTTACGAAACTCCGGGTCGATTTCTATCAGTTTTACGTCGCTTCTTTCTTTAAGTCTGTCCGCAATTCTAAGCCCCGTAGTCCCCTCGCTGCCGTCTATAAAAACGTTAATCATTGTCATCCTCCAGAAATCCGCGCACAACGTTAAGCTGCTTTTCTACGCTTTCGGGACCGGGACCGCCGTATACGTTACGTTTTTTCATGGCGCTTACAATATCCACAGCGCTGTAAATATCCTCGTCGAACAGTTCGCTGGCACCGCGGTATTCTTCGATGGGAAGATTGTCGAGAGTATAGCCTTTTTCGATACACAGCGCAACGAGTTTACCCGTAATCTTGTAGGCGGTACGGAAAGGCATTCCTTTTTTGGTAAGGTAATCCGCGCAATCCGTCGCGTTTATAAAGCCTTTTTTTGCAGCCAGCAACATGTTTTCAGGCAAAAATCTTGCTGTTTCCATCATGTCCGCAAAAATTTTAAGGCACACGCAAACCGTTTCCACGCTGTCAAACACACCCTCCTTGTCCTCCTGCATATCCTTGTTATATGCAAGAGGCAAGCCTTTCATTACGGTAAGAATTCCCATAAGATTTCCGTAAACCCTGCCTGTTTTACCGCGCACAAGCTCCGCAACGTCGGGATTCTTTTTCTGAGGCATTATGGACGAACCCGTCGAATATGCGTCGTCAAGCTCCAGAAATTTGAATTCCCAGCTCGACCAAAGTATGACCTCTTCGGCAAGGCGGCTTAAATGCATCATAATTATCGCAAGCGCGGAAGAAAGTTCGATAACGAAATCGCGATCGGACACTCCGTCCATGCTGTTGAAACACACATCTTCAAACCCCAACATTCTGCTTACGGAAAAACGGTCAATCGGGTAAGTGGTGCCCGCCAGCGCGCAAGACCCCAGCGGCATAACCGACATACGCTTTTTGCAATCCTCAAGCCTGTCGAAATCGCGCATCAGCATGGCGCAATAGGCCAGCATGTGATGAGCTAACGTCACAGGTTGCGCGCGCTGAAGATGAGTGTACCCGGGCATAACGGTCAGCTTATTTTCTTCGCTGATATCCTTAAGCACGGCAACGCAATATTTTAAAGCGGACATAACCTCGTCCGTCTTTTCCGCAAGGTACAGTCGCGTATCCGTAGCGACCTGATCGTTACGGCTGCGCGCGGTATGAAGCCGCCTGCCCGCATCGCCTATACGGGCGGTAAGTTCTCCCTCGATAAACATATGGATATCTTCTGCGCTGTCGGAAATCTTAAGCGTTCCGCTTTCGATATCGGCAAGGATTTCCTCAAGCCCTGCCGTAATTGCCTCGGCGTCTTCGGAAGAAATAATGTTTTGCGCGCCCAGCATACAAGCGTGCGCTATACTGCCCTTGATATCGGCTGCGTACATTTTTTTGTCTACGCCGATTGAAGAATTGAATTCGTCCGTTTCTTCCGCGGTGGGTTTATTAAACCTTCCCGCCCACATTTTGTCCATTGTCTTCTCCGTAAACTAGCGAAAGCGTCCCGCATTTGTCAAGACGCTTCCCCGAATTTTATTTCTTGTTTTTCTTTTCCATCATGGCTTTTACTTTAATGGGCAAGCCGTAAAGATTAATGAACCCTGCGCTGTCATTCTGATTATAGACTTCGTCTTCGTCGAAAGTTGCGATTTCCTCGTCGTAAAGAGAATACGGAGAAGTCACGCCGGCGTTTATAATGTTGCCCTTGTAAAGTTTGAGTTTAACGTCGCCCGTAACAGTTTCCTGCGTTTTGTCCACGAAAGCGGAAAGCGCTTCGCGCAGGGGCGTGAACCATTTGCCGAAATACACAAGGTCGGCAAATTCGTGCGACACGATAGCCTTATAATGCTGAGTGTCACGGTCAAGACACAGCGTTTCCAACACCTCGTGAGCGCGGTAAAGAATTGCGCCGCCGGGGGTTTCGTAAACGCCGCGGGACTTCATGCCCACAAGGCGGTTTTCCACGATATCGGCAAGCCCTACGCCGTTTTCCCCGCCGATTTTATTAAGGCAGGTAACGATTTCCAGTCCGCTCATCTTTTTGCCGTCAACGGCAACGGGAACGCCCTTTTCGAAACTTATGGTTACGTAAACGGGCTTATCGGGCGCCTGAAGCGGAGAAACGCCCATTTCCAGAAAGCCCGGCTTATCGTATTGCGGTTCAAGCGCGGGATTTTCAAGGTCAAGCCCCTCGTGCGAAAGATGCCAGATGTTTTTATCCTTGGAGTAATTTGTTTCGCGGCTTATCTTAAGCGGAACGTTATGCGCTTCGGCATAATCGATTTCCTCGTCGCGGGACTTTATGTCCCAGATACGCCACGGCGCGATTATCTTCATCTCGGGTGCAAAAGCCTTTATCGCAAGCTCGAATCTGACCTGATCGTTACCCTTGCCCGTGCAACCGTGACAAATTGCGTCGGCACCCTCTTTTAATGCGATTTCGGTAAGGCGTTTGGCGATAATGGGACGCGCAAACGACGTACCCAAAAGATATTCGCCCTCGTATTTGGCGCCGGCTTTAAGCGTGGGGAAAACGTAGTCGTTGATAAACTCGTCTTTCAAATCCATGACGTAAAGCTTGCTTGCGCCCGTCTTTTTAGCCTTTTCTTCCAGTCCGTCAAGCTCCGTCCCCTGTCCGACGTCGCCGCTTACGGCGATAATTTCAGGGTCATCGTAATTTTCCTTAAGCCAAGGAATTATTATGGACGTATCCAGTCCACCGGAATACGCAAGTACTATTTTTTTAATCTTTTTATCGGTTTTCATGTGTCCCTCCGCTTTTTGCTTTTACATGATGTAAATTATACACCCAATTGGTTAATCAGTCAAGTATTTTATGTATAAATATTCATTATTTTTTTGTATTAATGTATAATTTATTGTGTTTATGCAATTTTATACGCATAATTTGTTTTTTATGCAAAAACCTCCGTATAAACGGAGGCTTATTTGTCGTAAAGGAATTATTCGTTGTTTTCGCGTATGTTTGCAATCATGAGTTTAAGACGGTTTTCCTGGTTGACGTTGGTCGCGCTTGGGTCGTAATCTATTGCCACGATATTGGCGTCGGGATATTCTTCCTTGACTTTACGGCTCATACCCTTTGCGACGATATGGTTGGGCAGACACCCGAAAGGCTGCGTGCAAACTATATTTTTTGTGCCCGTTTTAGCAAGACAGCCCATTTCGGCGGTTATAAGCCAGCCTTCGCCCATTTTGACGCCCTGGTTTATAAGCTTATCCGCCTCCTTTCTTAGCTCTTCGAAATCGTCCATGGGGTCGAATCCGCCGTAAGACATAACGGTTTTGTTGAGTTTTCTCGAAAGCGACAGCAGAATTTTATAAAGCAATGACGAAACACGGGTTACGGTGTTTTTGAATCCGTAAATTTTACCGTCGTTTATGTTGTTTACCGTACAGTAAAGCACGAAATCCATAAGTCCGGGAACGACGGGCTCGCACCCCTCGCGGATAAGGAATTCTTCGAGGTGGTTATTGGCAAGCGGCGAATATTTGACGTAAATCTCCCCCACTATTCCCACGCGCGGTTTTCTTGCGGAGTCGCGCTGTATGGATGAAAAAGCGTCAAGTATCAGCTTGTAATTCTTTTTACGCTTACCGAATCCGCCTTTAACCAGCTTTTCGGCAAGCGTTTTTTCGCATTTTTCAAGGACTTTATCGGTTTCGCCCTTGGTTTTTTCGTATGGCTTGCACTGATTGTACAAAAGCATCATGAGGTCCCCGTACAAAACGGCGTCAAGCAGTTTAAAGAGAATGGGTAAAGTTATTTTAAACCCGGGACTTTTTTCAAGCCCTGAAAAATTAAGCGAAATGACGGGAATTTGCGGATAATCGACTTCAAGAGCCTTTCTGAGCAAATGCAGGTAATTTGAGGCACGGCACCCTCCGCCCGTCTGGGAAATCATTAAAGCGGTTTTATCGGGATCGTATTTGCCGCTTTTAAGCGCATCGAGAAACTGCCCGATAACCAAAAGCGCGGGATAACACGTGTCGTTGTGCACGTTTTTTAGTCCTTCGTCCACGACGGCACGCGCGGAATTTTGCAAAAGCTCCATTTTATATCCGTACTTTTCAAAAACCTTTATTATCAGTTTGAAATGTATGGGCAGCATGTCGGGCACCAGAATGGTGTGCGTTTTACGCATTTCCGCGGTAAATTGTGCATGAGTTTTTTCCATTTTCTTTTCCTTATTCGATGGCGGCGAGAAGCGACCTTAAACGGATTTTTATTGCGCCGAGATTGCTTATTTCGTCTATTTTGAGTTGAGTGTATATTTTTCCGCGCGATTCGAGTATTGCGCGCACTTCGTCGGTAGTAATTGCGTCGATACCGCACCCGAAAGACACAAGCTGGACGAGATTCATGTCCTTTTGCTCCGCTACGAACGCGGCGGCGCGGTAAAGGCGCGAATGATACGTCCACTGATTAAGTACCCCCAAAGCGGGAGTATCGGCAAAATCGCTTACCGCGTCTTCGGAAACGGAAACCACGCCCAAAGACGCAATAAGTTTTTGTACGCCGTGATTGATTTCAGGGTCGATGTGATACGGTCTTCCCGCAATAACGACTATGGGCAGATTATGTTCACGCGCGAAAGCGATAAGCTCCTGTCCTTTCTTTACCACAGCCGAATGGAATTCCTGCAATGCGGCAAAACCTTTTTCCACGGCTTTTTCCGCATCGCTCGGCCTTATCTTATATTTAGCCAGACTTTTAACAAGCGCCGAAACAATGTTCTGCGGTCTGTTCATGTCTATGTATGGGTATATAAAGTTATCTTTGTTAAGCTCCGCGGTGTTGGCGCGCAAAAGCTCGGGATAATAAGCGACCACGGGACAGTTGTAATGATTGTCGCTGTGCCCTTCGTCGATATTATAGCTTTCGCAGGGATAGAACACGAAATCCACGCCTTTATTCAGCAGATTAAGCACATGGCCGTGTACAAGCTTGGCGGGATAACAAACCGTATCGGACGGAATGGTGTGTTGCCCCGACAAAAACAGTTTGCGCGAAGACTCGTCGGATATAACGGTTTCGAATCCCAGCGAATCGAAAACCGCGTTCCAGAAAGGAAGCTGCTCGTAAAAATTAAGACATAGCGGCAAGCCCACTTTTGCTTTGGGTGACACGGCGGTGTTTTTTATTCCGTTTACCAAAAGGTCGTACTTGTAATCGTAAAGGTCGGGTAAAATATCCGATTCCTTTTTCCCCTGCCCTTTTTCGCAGCGGTTGCCTGAAATAAGCTTACGCCCGTCGGAAAACGTCAGTACGTTTAACGAACAATGCGCAGTACAGCGGTTGCAGTTGGTGTTGAATGACTTGTAAGAAAAGTTTTCAAGCTGTTCGGGGCTTATTATATCCGATTTGCCCTTGCTTTTCTTTTTGGCGTACAAAGCGGCGCCGTAAGCACCCATAAGCCCCGCAATGGCGGGACGGACCACTTCAATTCCAAGTTCCTTTTCGAAAGCGCGCAAGACTGCGTCGTTAAGAAAAGTTCCGCCTTGAACCACTACGCGTTTGCCGAGTTCTTCGGGACTTTTGGCGCGAATGACTTTGTAAATGGCGTTTTTTACCACCGACGAAGATATCCCCGCGGAAATATCGTCCACTCCCGCGCCGTCCTTTTGCGCCTGCTTGACGGAGCTGTTCATGAACACGGTGCAACGCGAACCCAATTCGACGGGGTGAAGGGCAAACAGTCCCAAAGCGGAAAATTCCGCGACGCCCATACCGAGAGCGTTGGCAAACGTCTGTATAAAAGAACCGCAGCCCGAGGAGCACGCTTCGTTAAGCATGATATTGTCTATCGCTTTGTTCTTGATTTTGAAACACTTGATGTCCTGACCGCCGATGTCGATAATGAAATCTACGTCGGGACAAAATTCCAGCGCCGCGGTAAAGTGCGCAACAGTTTCGACAATGCCGAAATCGAGTTTAAGTCCCGATTTCAGAAGTTCTTCCCCGTAGCCCGTTACCGCCGAAGACACTATTTGTATTCTGTCGCCCATGAGCGAATAAAGCTCTTTCAGTTTTTCGGACACGACGTCCAAAGGCCGCCCTACGTTTTGAGTGTAATGGCTGAAAAGAATTTTGCCATTCTCGCTCAGCAGTACCATTTTCGTGGTGGTGGAACCTGCATCAACGCCCAGATATGCTTTTCCCGAGTATGTTGCGATATCCTGTCTTTCCACGTCGGCTCGCGAGTGGCGGCGGACAAACTCGTCGTATTCTTCATGCGAGGAAAAAAGCGGTCGGGAGGAAAAAACGCTTTCGTTGGGCTTAGAGTTGAATATCTTGTCCAGAATGTCTTTGGGGTCTTCCCAGTATGTGTTTCTTGCCGCGTAAAGCGCTGCCCCGTAAGCCATGAAGCAAGGCGCAAGGTCGGGAAAAACCGCGTTTTCGGCACTAAGCCCCAGAGTCTTGGTAAAAGCGTTTTGCAAAGCCTTATAAAAGTGCAAAGGCCCGCCGAGGAACAAAACTTTGCCTTTAATCTGCCTGCCCTGCGCAAGTCCCGCGACGGTCTGATCGACTACCGCCTGAAAAATGCTTGCCGCAACGTCCTCGAGCGCGGCGCCCTGATTGAGAAGCGGCTGAATGTCGCTTTTTGCGAAAACTCCGCAACGCGACGCTATTGGATAAACGTTTTTTGCCGCCAAAGCAAGCTCGTCCAGCTTATCGCCCGAAACCTTGAGAAGCGTAGCCATCTGGTCGATAAACGCACCCGTGCCGCCTGCGCAGGAGCCGTTCATCCGTTGTTCGGTTCCGCCGGTAAGAAAAAGGATTTTAGCGTCTTCTCCGCCCAGTTCCACCGCGCAGTCCGCGTCGGGATACATATTCTTTATTGCAAGCGAAGCGGCGTAAACTTCCTGTACGAAACTCAGTCCCGCGGCCGTGGACAGTCCCAGCCCCGCCGAACCCGTCATAGCGATTTTGAAACTGCCGGAATAAAAGGAAAAAATACGTTTCAACTGTTCGCAAACCGTTTCCTTTACCTTGGAAAAATGCCTGTCGTATACGGAATGTACTATATCTCCTTTTTCATCAAGCAGTATGCACTTTACGGTAGTGGACCCGACGTCCACACCCACCGTGTATTTTTGTTCCATAGTAGCAACCTCGTTTTTCAATGAACCGTAAAAAATCACATGAGCCGTTGCCGAAAAAAACAGCGGCAACTTTTATATTACGTATTTATTATAACATATCGGAATCAAAATGAAAACTGTTTTTTGCCTGCCGAAAAAGCCCAAAACAAGCGGTTTTGAGTTAAAAACACACATTTAGCAACAAAAAGCCCTATAACGGATTATTAATTCAGTTTTTGTCTTTGCCGCACGGATACGCCGAACAAGCAGGCAAAGCGTTGCGGTTTACTAAATCGTAAAACCTGTATCCGCCCGAGAAATTATAGCAGTCAAAGCCGTTCTGAGTTAAAATACGGCAAGCAAGATAACTTCTGAGTCCCGACTGGCACATCACGTAAACGGGTTTTGTTTTGTCGATTTCATTAAGCCTTTCTCTTATTTCGTCAAGAGGAATATTTACAAAGCCTTCAGCGTGTCCGCGCGCATATTCGTAAGGGGTGCGCGCGTCGATTTTCACTGCGGAAAGCGGCAAAGAACCGATATCTTCGTAATGGAATTGTTTGATTTTTCCCGTAACTATGTTTTCAATCATAAAACCCGCAACGTTGACGGGATCTTTTGCCGAAGAATAAGGCGGCGCGTAAGCAAGCTCGAGCTCTTTCAATTCTGCTGCGTTAAGCCCTGCGCGCATGGCTGTGGCAATTACGTCAATGCGCTTGTCTACGCCCTTGCTTCCCGCTATCTGCGCGCCGTAAATTTTAAGCGAATCCTTATCGAACAATACTTTCATCGTCATGACTTTGCCGCCGGGATAATATCCGGCGTGACTTAACGGAGAAAGCACGACTTTATCGTAATTCTTTCCTGCGGCTTTAAGCTGAGATTCGTTTGCGCCCACAGACGCCGCCGTAAGCGAAAACACTTTTATTACCGATGTTCCCAAAGAGCCGTCATACTTGCTGTTTCCGCCGGCAATATTGTCCGCCGCTATCCTCGCCTGTTTATTGGCAGGACCCGCCAAAGAAATAAGAGCGCGTGTACTTATTGCAAGATTTTCCACTTCGACGGCGTCGCCCACGGCATAAACGTCGGGCGCAGAGGTTTCCATTTTTTCGTTTACCGCTATACTGCCCTTAATACCCGTCCTGATTCCCGCTGCCGAGGCAAGTGAAGCATCGGGAGCAACTCCCGCCGCCAGCACCACCATATCGGTGTCAAAAATTTTGCCGTCCGCGGTTTTCACAATCAGCGCGTCGCCTTTTTCCGAAATGGATTTTACCGCAGTTTTCAGCATGAGTTCCACTCCGCCGCGGCGCATTTCGGCATGCAATATGCTTGCCATGTCTTTGTCAAACGGGCCGAGAATATGATCCGCAAACTCAACCACAACGGTTTTAACGCCGCGCTCGGCAAGATTTTCGGCAATCTCCAGTCCTATAAATCCGCCGCCTATCACTGTTGCGCGCGAGGGCTTTTGTTTATCCGCGAATGCTTTGATTTTAACGGTGTCTTCCAAGGTGCGCAAAGTAAACACTCTTTCTCCGTCCGCGCCCTCTATTCCCGGGTTGACGGGACGCGCTCCCGGCGACAGCAGAAGTTTATCGTAACTTTCGGTAAAAGTCGCACCCGTTTCAAGATTACGCACGTCTACCGTTTTTGCCGCGGTATCGATTTTTACAACCTCGTGGTGAACGCGCACGTCTATACGGTAACGGCTGAAAAAACCTTCGGGCGACTGTAAAGTAAGCTGCTCGAAATCCTCGATGACTCCGCCCACATAATACGGCAATCCGCAGTTGGCGTAGGAAACGTAACCGCTTTTTTCAAAAACTATGATTTCCGCTTTTTCGTCAAGCCTTCTCAATCGCGCCGCCGCGGTAGCGCCGCCCGCAACGCCGCCCACAATGACAACTTTCATAAATTTATCTCCTTTAAACTGTTCAGGTTTCTTCGGCAACTGTAATCACTGATACTATTTTTTTATATTCTGTTTTTTAAGACAAAATGTTGGTACCGAAGCAAGAAGTACTTTTTTTTACACATCCTTAGACAAACGGGTGCTAAGCTTTCCAAGATGCACATCATACCCTTCCTTGACAAGCGTAAATTTACCGTCCTTAAACAAAAGCTCGGTAACCGAAGCATTCGAAACCCAAGGTATTTCGCCCAGCTTTTTCAAAGGCAATTCTTTAGCCATACACACAATCGCCCTTACCGGCATGGCGTGCGTAAACACAAGTATGTTTTCTCTGTCGTGTTCTGAAGCAAGCTCCTTGAGTTTTCGGGTTACTCTTTCGTAGAGTTCCTTAACGCTTTCGCCGTTGTCGGCGCGGGCGGAAGCTATGTCGTTTTTCCAAACCGAATAGGTTTCGGGATAAAGATTTATAAGGTCATGATACGGTTTTTTCTCCCAATCGCCGCCGAAAATCTCTCGGAATGCGGGCTCGGGCACGGCTTTAAGATTATGTATTTTTTCACTGGGAGCAGCGGTCTGACGCGCACGCATCAAGTCGCTTGTATAAATTGCAGAAAACTTTACGTCCTTAAGATATTCCGCCGTAAGTTCCGCTTGTTTAACTCCCAAATCCGTCAAAGGGACGTCCGTTCTTCCGATAAATGCGTCTATTTTGTTGCCTTCGCTTTCTCCGTGGCGCACAACGTATACATGTGTCATTTTGATATCCTCCGATATGATTATACCATTTACTTCACATAAAGGTCAAACTACCGTATATGAAATTAAAGCTAAATTAAAAAAACACTATTGACATTCTTTAATTCTGTCTCTTATACACATCTGACGCTGC
>UQSP01000041.1 GCA_900543755.1 uncultured Eubacteriales bacterium | reverse complement strand
ACACCCTAGAGTTCGTCGGCAGCGTCAGATGTGTATAAGAGACAGGTTATAATGTATAGGAATAAAATCGGCAAAACGATTTTACGGAGGTTAAAAATGGACGAAAGCAAAATTCTTAAAAATTACGAGCGCGCAAAAGAAGAATACGCCTCTTCAGGCGTAGATACCGAAAAAGCTTTGAAAGAATTTTCGGAAATAAAAATTTCCCTGCACTGCTGGCAAGGGGACGATATACGCGGATTCGAGGAAACCACCGTAAAATCCGAAAACGTAGTCACGGGTAACTACCCGTATGCCGCAAGAAACGCGGCGGAACTGAGAGCGGATATCGAAAAAGTATTTTCGCTTTCGCCCTCAAGACATAAACTCAACATTCACTCCGTTTACGCGGAGAACACTAAAAAAAGCCGCGACAATCTGGACGTAGCCGCATTTTCCGGCTGGATAGACTGGGCGAAGAAAAACAAGGTCGGACTTGATTACAATCCCTCCTTTTTCGCGCATGAAATGATGGACAACGGCATGAGCCTTGCAAGTCCCAAAAAAGAAGTAAGGGATTTCTGGGTGCGTCACGGACAGTCTTCGCGCGAGATTGCTTACGGGCTGGGAAAAGCTTTGGGCGAAACGTGCGTATGCAATCTGTGGATACCCGACGGACTTAAGGACGACCCTGCCGACAGGTTGTATTTCAGAAGGCTGCTTACCGAAAGCCTTGACCGTATTTTCGAGAAAAAGTACGACAAAAAATACCTTGTGGACACTCTTGAGGGAAAGCTTTTCGGAATAGGCACAGAGTGTTTCGTTGTGGGCTCCTACGATTACTACCTTGCTTACGCGCTGAAAAACAATCTGGGCATTTGTCTTGACAGCGGACACTACCACCCCACCGAAAGCATTGCGGACAAATTTTCCGCGCTTAACGACTTTGTGGAAGACATTTTATTGCATATTTCCCGCGGCGTTAGATGGGACAGCGACCATGTGGTCAAGTACGACGATACGCTTACTTCCATCATGACGGAGGCAAAGCGGGCGAATATGCTTAAAAAACTGCACATCGGTCTTGACTACTTCGACGCAAGCATCAACAGAATTTTTGCTTGGGCGGTGGGACTCAGAAACGCGGACAGGGCTTTGCTTACCGCTTTGCTTGAGCCGACCGACAAAATCAAACAGGCGGAACAAGCCGGAGATTACGGGCTGAGACTTGCCGTATCCGAAGAGGCGAAAGCGTTACCTTCTTCGGCGGTATGGGACTATCTGTGCCTGACAAAAGGCGTGCTTTGCGGCATAGACTGGATAGACGAAGTAAAGAATTACGAAAAAGACGTACTGTCGAAAAGAATCTGACGAAAAGTCTGAAACAACTCGCAATAGCAATATGGGCTTGGAAAAATTTATTTCTGCGGCAAGCCGTAAAACAAATAAAATAAGTTATTAATTATTATAGAAATTAAAATGATAAAGGAGAAAATACAGCCATGACTATCGAAGAGCATAAAAAGCAAATCTGCGAAATCGGACACCGCGTATGGCAGTTGGGATGGGTTGCAGCTAACGACGGAAACATTTCGGTTAAAATCGGAGAAAACAGATTTCTCGCAACTCCCACGGGAATAAGCAAATCTTTTCTCGTCCCCGAAATGATAATCGAAGTTGACGGTGAAGGAAAGGTACTTGACGGCAACACCAAATACCGCCCATCTTCCGAACTCCCCATGCATCTTCGCTGCTATAAGGAGCGCGACGACGTAAACGCGGTAATACACGCGCATCCGCCCACCGCAACGGGTTTTGCAATAGCCCATATTCCTCTTGACAAATACACGATGCCCGAAGCGATTATATCTTTGGGAAGCGTGCCTATCGCAAAGTACGGCACACCGTCCACACAGGAAGTCCCCGATTCGGTTGCGGAATATCTTCCCGAACACGACGTAATACTGCTTGAAAACCACGGAGCCATAGCCGTGGGCGCCGACCTTATCACCGCCTATTACCGCATGGAATGTCTTGAGCTGTTTGCAAAAACCTCGCTGGTTGCGCGCCAGCTGGGCGGAGAAAAGGAACTCAGCCGCGAACAAATCGAAGGCTGCCTTGAGCTTAGACGCAAGTTCAAGTTTACCGGCCGCCATCCCGGTTACAAAAAATTTTCCTGATATAAAGGTGAATAAATGAAAAGAGTACTCTCTTTCGATTTCGGCGCGTCGTCGGGGCGTGCAATAATGTTTTCCTACGACGGAAAAATTATTTGCGCCAAAGAACTGCACCGATTCGACAACGTGCCTTACAGACAAGACGGCACGCTTTACTGGGACTTTCCCGCCCTGATGAACGAACTTTTTATCGGTATGGAAAAGGCAGTTGCGGACGGAGGGTTTGACAGTATAGGCATAGACACCTGGGGCGTAGACTTCGGTTTGCTTGATAAAAACGGCGTTTTAATCGAAAATCCCGTGCATTACAGGGACTCCAGAACCGATACTATGCCTGACGAAGTATTCTCGATTTTGCCAAAAAACAGGCTTTATGGCGAAACAGGCATACAAATCATGCCGTTTAATACTATTTTTCAGCTGTATTACGTCAAAAAGTATAAACCCGAACTTTATGACCGCGCCGACAAGCTTTTACTTATACCCGACCTTATGGCTTATTTCCTTACGGGCAAAATGCACGCCGAAAGGACCATCGCCTCCACCACTCAGCTGACTGACGCAGCAACAAAAGACTGGAGCGAAGTAATTATCGACGCGCTTGGATTTAAACGCTCGCTTTTTCCGGACATCATCGACAGCGGAAGCGAATACGGGATGCTTAAAGACGACATTTGTAAAAAGTTGGGCATTAATTCCGTACCCGTTATCGCGGTATGCTGTCACGACACCGCTTCGGCGATATTCTCCGTTCCCGCAAATGGTCGTCCCCTTTACCTCTCGTGCGGAACATGGTCGCTGTTAGGGACTTTATCCGACAATCCTATTTTGTCGGAAGAAAGCATGGCCGCCAACTTTACCAACGAAACGGGTTACGGCGGCGTCACGAGATATCTTAAAAACATAATGGGGCTTTGGATAATCAACGAGTGCCGAAGAGAGTGGAAAAAAAGCCGCGACGTAAGTTTTTCTCAAATCGTAGACGAAGCAAAGAAAATCAGTCGCAACGAATTCATTATCGACGTGGACGACGACGCTTTTCTCAAACCCGACAATATGCCAGAGCGCATAAAAGATTACTGCGTCAAAAAATACGGCGACGCACCCCGAACCATGGGAGAAATCGCGCGATGCGTGTACGAGTCTCTTTGCGTAAGATACCGCGACGTAATAAGCGCCCTCTCCTCCGTTACCGATAAAAAATACGATACTCTTTACGTCGTGGGCGGCGGCTGCAAAGCGGAATATCTTTGCGAGATGATATCTTCCGTCTGCAAAATAAAAGTAAGCGCGGGTCCCGTTGAGGCAACCGCTATCGGAAATGCTCTTGTGCAGTTTATCGCTTTGAAGGTTTTTGACAACGGCGAGCATCTTAAAAATCTGATCAAAAAAAGTTTCGACATAAAGGAATACGGTACTTAAACAAAAGCTTTGTCAAAGCCTTAAAGGTTGTTTGAACAATAATTATCGGCAAAACCTTTTTTTAAGAAAAAGCAAAAAAAACAACCCTTTTTTCGGGTTGTTTTTTTCTGCAAATTGTTTACCAAAGAATATTTTACGGATAAATTTAATTAGCCGCCAAAAAGCGGAAATACTTTTAATCCGGAAATCCGCAACAATTTATCCAAGCACTTTATTCAATATTTCGTTAAGCTTAATGTAACACGTTTTAAGCTCGTCGTAATCGCGGTAACATTCCTTGTACACTTCAAGCATTACGGCGACATCGGGCGTACGTTCGTTAAGTTCGCGAAACAGTTTTTCGAAGTTGAATTTACCGGAAAGCGGGAGCACGGGATTCATTTTACTGTCCATATCGCAAACGTGGACGGTAGCAAGCCTGTCTTCCATAACGTCGAGAAATTTATATGGGTCGACATCGCTATAAAACGCCTGCTTTATGTCGAGCGTGGCTTTAAGCTTAGGGCAATACTGTTTCAGATTCTTAAAAAACTCGGGAGTGTTGCAATAAGCCCAGTTGACGTTTTCGTAAGCTATCTGCATGCCGTAGCTTTCCGCTATATCGCAAAGCTGATTAAGCCGCTCGCCGAATTTAGAAAAATCAATGTTAAGCGTGCGGCGCGGCTTAACAAAAGGTCCGTGAAAAGTGAGATACTTTGCGCCAAGCACAAACCCCGCATAGCAAACTCTGCGGAAAATCTGCTCCGCGTCGTTACGTATGCGCTCGTAGCCGCTGAAAAGCTCGGGCTCGAAACAAGTGCCGTGGGCGTGAAGAGAATGAACCCTTATGTCGCCTTTGCGCTCCTTAAGCGCCTCGACAAAGCTTTTTTCGTATTCCGAAAAGGTGTTGAGAAACACTTCCGTCGTGTCAACGCCCATGGAATGTAAAATTTCGAAAGTCGCCTCGACGTGTTCCCTAAGATAAAAACAAGCCGTGCTTATACCCAGTTTCATTTGGACTCCTTTTTTAGCTAAATAAAAATCCTTGAAAATTGTAGCACAAGAGCAAACAAATAACAAGCAAAAAACAGTAAATTTTTACCAAAAGTGTCGGATAAAATTCTTTTAAACTTAAATTCAGCCGACTTTATGTTTAAAACTCACGCGTTTTCCGATTTTTCCGTAATGCAAAAATTATAACCAAAACAAAGACCCGCGCAGCATAAGCACGGGTCTTTTGATAAATCTGATTTAGCCGATTGTGTATTCCGCTTTCTTGGGGGAGGCGTTAATCTCCTCCATTTTAGCTTCGTAACCCTTTCTTCCGAACAATGCGAAGGTGGCTTTTTTGCCCTCCTCCACGCCCGGCTGGTTAAACGTGTCGATGTTGAGAAGCGCGCCTGCAAATGCGGTTTCGTACATGAAATACATTAAAAGCTCGCCAATCGTTTCCTCGTTGACTTCAGGCAAAGTGACGGTAAAGTTGGCCCTTTGAGCCTTTTTAAGCGCAAATTCGGTAGCCTTTCTTTCGGCGTTAATAAGTTCGTTAAGAGTGTGGCCCTTAAGGAAGTCGCACATATCCACTTCCTTGTCGTCGGCAATAACCACCTTGTCGCGGTACTTCTCCACCGCAAGGAAAGTAACGACCTTATCGAAAGGTCCCTCGGTATAAAGCTGAACCTGGCTGTGCTGGTCGGTGACGCCCAATGCTTTTGCGGGGGTTTGTCCGGCGTTTATGGTCTTGCCGTCGAGGTCAACGGCTTTACCCAAGGACTCCGCCCAAAGCTGACAGTAAAAGTCCGCCATAAACTTAAGGCTGTCCGCGTAAGGCATAAGCACGCTTATGTTGCAGCCTTTTTTCATATATTCATACTGGAGGAATGCGGAAAGAAGCGCGGGGTTTTTCCTTACGTCGCTTTCTTCGCTTACTTTGCTTAATTCCGCCGCACCCTTAAGCATAGCCTTTATGTCAAGGCCGAGAACGGCAAAAGGAACAAGGCCTACGGGGCAAAGCACCGAAAATCTGCCGCCGACGCCCGCGCCCACGCCGTAAATCTTAAATCCTTCTTTTGCCGCGACGTTATAAAGCGCGCCCTTGCCTATGGTGGTGGTGACTATGATATGTTTTTTAGCCTCTTCTTTTCCCAGTTCTTTTTTGAGAAGCGAGTAAAGAATGAGGAACTGGCTTAAGGTTTCGCTGGTTTCGCCGCTTTTGGTAACCACGTTGAAATAAGCCGTTTTAAGGTCGATTACGTCTAAAAGCGCCTTCATGCGCTCGGGGTCCACGTTGTCCTCGACGTACAGTTTGGGAGCTTTGCGTTTTTCTTTGGGAAGCTCGTTATGGTGAAGATGCAAAAGCGCGGAAGCGACCGAAAGGGGGCCGAGTGCGCTGCCGCCGATGCCGAACAGTACAAAACTGTCAGCTTTTTTACCGATTTCGCCGCAGTAGGAAATCATTTCGTCGAGATAATCGTCCTTGACGAAAGGCAAATCGCACCACTCCTGCCAACCTTTGCCGCGATTGTCCATGACGGCTTTATAAGCCTTTGCGATGCTGTCTGCTTCCTTTTCGAATACGCAGGCGCAAACGCCCTTGTCGCCGATGGCGTCGGTCATCATGTTGTTGTAATCGAATTTAAGGTTCATATATATCTCCTTATGTAAATGTATTTTTTTCATAATTCGGGGGCGACGGAATAAACCGCACGCCCCTTACCTGAATTATTTATTTAAGATAAATTATCTTACCGCTTCGATAAGACCGTAATCCCCGTCGTTACGCGCGTAAAGAACGTTAACGTTACCCGTGGATTTATTGGCGAACACATAAAAGTCGTGACCGACGAGTTCCATTTCTTCGATGGCGTCCTCCACCGTCATGGGCACGAGAACATAAGATTTGGAACGTACGACTTTCTTTTCCGGCTCCTTAACCGCTTCTTCCACGACGGGCATGGCATAATCGAGTTCCTTAATCTTAAACTTTTTGGACTTGATTTTATCGTGGTGACGGATAATCTGTTTTTCCAGCTTGGGGATAGCAAGGTCGATGTTTTCATACATATTGCCGCCCGCTACTTCGGCACGGACAATGCCGCCGCTGACGGAAATCGTAATCTCAAGCGTTTCGACGTCCTTGGACTTTTTAAGCAAAACTCTCGCCTTGGTGTCCTCTTCGAAAAACTTGTCGAGTTTGTCGACTTTGCGTGTGACGATGTCTTTAAGCTTGTCGCTTGCGTTGTAGTTTTTACACAGAAATTCAATTTTCATGATTTTGCCCCCTTGCATATTGAGTATTGCGGATAATTACCTTATCCTGTAAAAATTATAACACAGTTTCGCCTTAAAGTAAATAGGTTTTTTTAATTTATTTTTATTTCGCCGTTTTCTATATCCACGCGAACGGCGGAATTTTCGCGAATCTTTCCCGAAATCAGTCCTTCCGCAATATTATCCTCTATGTTCTGCTCTATAACTCTTCTCAGCGGGCGCGCGCCGTATTCTATGTCGTAGCCTTTGTTTACGATATAGTCAAGGGCCTTGGGCGTAATATCCAAAGTTATGCCGCGCTCCGACAGCGTTTTTTCGAATCTGTCCAGCATAATGCCCGCAATTCTTCCGATGTCCTCTCTCTTTAGCGAATGGAAGAAACAAACGACGTCGATGCGGTTGAGAAATTCGGGCTTAAAGTGACGCTTCAGCGCCGCCGTAAGGATTTCCTCGGTACGTTTGTCGTCGGCGTTTACTTCGCCCGAATTTACCGAAAAGCCCAAAGCTCGCGGCGCGGCTTTAAGTTCCGCCACGCCCACGTTGCTGGTCATTATTATGATAGTGTTTTTAAAGCTTACCGTGCGGCCCTGAGAGTCCGTGACCCTGCCGTCGTCCAGCATCTGAAGCAGTATATTGTATATGTCGGGGTGGGCCTTTTCGATTTCGTCGAACAGTACGACCGAATAGGGTTTGCGCCTTACCGCCTCCGTAAGAATACCGCCGTCGTCGAATCCGACATACCCGGGAGGCGCGCCGATAAGCTTGGATACGGAATGGGACTCCATATATTCCGACATATCGATGCGGATAACAGCGTTTTCGTCGTCGAACATTGCCTCCGACAGTGCTTTTGTAAGTTCGGTTTTGCCTACGCCCGTGGGGCCGAGGAACAAAAAGCTGCCTATGGGGCGCGACGGGTCTTTAAGTCCCGCGCGGGCGCGACGTATCGCTTTAGAAACGGCGTTTACGGCTTGCTCCTGTCCTATCACGCGCTTATGCAGTATTTCTTCAAGGTGCATAAGGCGCTGAGATTCGCTTTCCGACAGCCTTGTAACGGGAATTTTGGTCCATTTCGACACTATTTCCGCAATCTGTTCGGGCCCGATTACGCATGAATCGTGCTCGGCCGAGCGGTACCAGTTAAGTTTGTTTTCGTCTATTTTCTTTCTCAGTTCCATGCAGCGGCGCTTGTATTCGTCGGCGAGCTCGTATTCTTCTCTTCTTACGGCGTCCACCTTTTTCTGTTCAAGCGATTTAAGCTCCGCCTCCATATCCTTTTGGGAATCCGGCACGGTGTTTCCGCTTACTTTTGCGCGGCTCATCGCCTCGTCGATAAGGTCTATCGCTTTGTCGGGAAGAAACCTGTCGGTAATATAACGGTCGCTGAGTTTTGCCGCCGCCTCGATTGCCGCGTCGGACAACTTTACTTTGTGAAAAGTCTCGTAATTTTCCTTAAGCCCTTTAAGTATTTCAATAGTTTCTTCCACCGTGGGGGGATTTACCGTTATGGGCTGAAAGCGTCTTTCCAGAGCTTTGTCCTTTTCGATGAATTTACGGTATTCCTCCGTAGTGGTCGCGCCTATGGTCTGAAGTTCGCCGCGGGCAAGATAAGGTTTGAGTATATCCGCGGGAGAAACCTCCCCTTCTTTGGAGCCCGCCTGCGCCAGAGTATGCAATTCGTCTATGAAAACTATTATGTTGCCGCTGTCGCGGATTAAATCTATTGCGTTTTTAAGCTTTTCCTCAAGCGCTCCGCGATACTTGGTTCCCGCCACAAGACTGCCTATGTCCATGGAAAAGATTATCTTGTCCTTAAGCAGCTCCGGCACGTTGCCTTCGACTATGGCTTTTGCAAGCCCCTCCACCACGGCGCTTTTGCCAACGCCCGGCTCGCCTATCAATACGGGATTGTTTTTCGTCTTACGGCACAGTATCTGAATTATGCGCTCGATTTCCTCTTTTCTGCCTATTATGGGGTCGATTTTATGCTCGCGGGCACGCTTTGTGATGTCCACGCCCATGTCGGCAAGCTGACCGGGAAGGTCACCGCCCGATGCGCTTTCGCCGCTTTCGCCGCCCTCTTCCGCGCCGGCGGAAAGTATGGCTTTAAGTCTTTCCATGAGTTCGGGAATGTTTATCTTAAAATAATCGCGCAATATTCCCGAAGCAAGACTTCCCTGGTCCAGCAGCATACAGTAAAGAAAATGTTCGGTTCCCACGGCGGTTCTTCCAAGGCTCTGGCAAAGACGGAATGCCGTCTGAAACATGGCTTTAACCCTGCCCGTGTAGTCCGCCTCCCCCATAAGCATGACGTGCATGGACTCGGAAAACAATTCGTCAGCGAAAGACAAATCCACGCCCCGCTCCTTTAACAGTTTTCCCGCAGTGCACTCGGTGTTTTTTATAAGTCCGTATAAAATATGTTCCGTCCCGATTTCGGGATTGGCGTAATTTCTTGCAGCAGCCCTTGCGTCTTTAAGCACGCGATCCAAATTTTCGGTAACTGCGTATTTCATGGCAAATGTTCTCCTTAAAAAAGTTTCCCCCGCGCGGCACAAAAACTATTAAAGTTTTTCAGCCTGCGGGCAACTGAGTTTATTAAGTTTAATATCACTTTTATAAGATACTACGGAAATTTTACCGTTTTATCGTCCTTCTTGTTTTTTTAATCCTGCCGCGAAAACGATTCCTTTCGTTTTGCTTTTTTTCGTTTAAGCAGGCTTGATGAGTTTTTCCCGGGATTACCGTTAACGTAAAATCAACCCACGATTTCCTTAAGCGCTTCGCGCACGCATTCGGCACGGTATACGTCGCGGTCCTCCGGGGTATTAAGCGGTCTGTCCGCCGCGCTTATAAGGTTATAGGGCTGCATCGAAGTCATAAGCGCGTCCAGCGCGAAAACCCTTTTTACGGGGATAAGCTTGTAATACGCGCCCAATTTTATAAATGCGCAATAGCGGATAAGTTCCTGATTGGTAAGTCGGTACGCGTTTGCCGCAATTCCGTATGCGCGCATGATTTCGTCCTTGACGGAAATTTCGCGTGTGGCGATAAGAAACTCCCGCGCGCGTTCCTCCGCCTCGGAAAGATGATTTACGGCAGTGCGGACAAGTCCGAGTATGTCGTTTTCCGTAAGTCCAAGCGTCCTGCGATTGGAAACCTGATAAATAAATCCCGCTGCGTCACTGCCCTCACCGTAGACGCCTCTTAATGCAATGTTAAGCATACCCAATGCGTTTACGCTTTGCATAAGCGTATCGGTAATCGTAAGCGCGGGCAGAAACATCATGACCGACGCGCGCATACCCGTACCGAGGTTTGTGGGACAAGCCGTAAGATATCCCAGTCTTTCGCTGAACGCAAAACTTGCGTTTTCCCCGATGCGGTCGTCAAGTCCGTCCACGAGCCTGTACGCTTCATCAAGCTTCAGCCCGCTTAAAATTACCTGCTCGCGCACGTGGTCCTCTTCGTTGAGCATTACGCTTAAAGTTTCGTCGTCGCCCACTATGACGCTGCCGAACGGGCAGGAAGAAACCAGCTCTTTTGAAATAAGGTGCTTTTCCACAAGCGCGCCCGCTTCCGACTCGTTCAGCCGCGCAATATTGTAAAGTTTATAGCCTTTCCCCAGCGCTTCGTATACTTTACCGGCGACTACGTTTGCCTGCCCCGCGCCCATTTTGGAAGGGAAAGGTATGCCTTTAAGGTTACGGGCAAGTCTTACGCGAGTGCTTATTACCGAATCTTTCATGTTTTCCGTCACGTAAATGCCCCTCCTTATATGTTTTGCGCGTCGTTTTTTAATTTTTTCAGTTTGAGATTGATTTTTGCGGCGCGCTCGTAATCCTCAGCGTCCACGGCTTTTTTAAGTTCCGCCTTAAGACGGGCGTACTCGCCCTCCGCGGTGGCGGCGGCGACTGCGGGCATTTTACCGACGTGAACAAGTCCCTGCTGCATCTGCGAAACGCGAGGCAGTATGAGGTTTGCAAATTCCTTGTAGCAGTTTTCGCACCCCACGTAACCCGTATTCAAAAATTCTTCCTCGGTGGTGCCGCACTCGGCGCACACGCGCGTTTTTTTGGCGTTACCGAAGACCGAAGAAAAATCAGAGAAAAAGGCGTTTGCAAAATCGCTTTTCCCGCCGGTTACGAATTTCCTTCTGCACTCGGTGCAAAGATGCGTTTCCGTCTTTATGCCGTTATATTGTCTTATTGTGTGATAAGTGGCTTCGTTTTTCTTGCAAGCGTCGCAAAGCATAAAAATTATTTCACCTCTTAGGGCAGTTTCCCTTTAATAAATGTCTTTTGACTTACTTTAGGGTCGCACTTTTGACTTATTATATATTACGCTTTCTTCTAAGTCAATTATTTTGGCGATTTTATTGCAGCCTTAAATCGGGAACTCTATTCTTTCCGCCTTTCGTCGGGACGCGATTTTAAAATCAGAATCCGTCTTTTCCTTGCGAATTTTTGCTTGTTTGCGTATAATATCGGCATGTTGTCAATAAAAATATAGTATCGGTTCGGCTTGTCCGACAAAAAAAACTCGCAAAAAGGATGGACAGACAAAGTGTTTGATTTTTTTACTTCCCAATCATCGTGGTTTCTTTTACTTGCGAGCATTGCGGCAGGTTTTGTACTGATTATATTCGGCGGAGATTTTTTCGTCGATTCCGCTGTCCGGCTTGCCAAAATAACGCGTATACCCAAAATGATTATAGGCGCTACCGTAGTCAGCATAGGCACTACTTTGCCTGAAATTTTCGTATCTTTCACGGCTGCGGCACAGGGGCGCACCGCCATGGCGGCGGGTAACGCGGCAGGCAGTATTTTCTGTAATCTTGCCCTTATACTCGGCCTTACGCTTGCGTTTAAAACGGCGGCGGTGGACAAGCGCGAATTCTTACCGAAATTCATAATATTCGCGCTGTCAAGCATTATGCTGTTTTTGTTTGCTTTCGACAAAAACATAGGTATTGTCGAAAACGCCGTACTTATAGGTATTTTCCTTGTATTTATGATATTAAACGTCGTCGACGCAATGCGGAAAATGAAAGAGCATCCCGCCTTGGACGAATCCGAACGAAAAGACAGCTCTTGCGAAGCCGAAGAAAAAAAGCAAAAGCCCGCAATAATGATATTCCTGTTTATAGCGGGAGCGGCAGGTATAGCCGTAGGGGCAAATCTTTTAATCGACACCGTAAGCGCGGCTGCGGCAAAGCTGAGCATTTCCGAACAGATAATAAGTCTTACCGTGGTTGCGCTGGGCACAAGCCTTCCCGAACTTATTACGGCGCTGACTTCGTTAAAAAAGAACAACGTCGAACTTTCCGTCGGAAACATTCTGGGCGCAAACATTCTTAACGCTACGCTTATTACGGGCGGCAGCGGTCTTATCGCGGGCGGGCTTACCGTGGCGGCAGGCGACTTTTTGCCTTTGCTTTTATCCGTGGGGCTTGCAATGACTGCCGCCGCCGTGCTGATAATTCCCATACTTATAAAAGGCAGGACATACCGCGTGCAAGGCATAACGATGACGGCAATTTACGTCGGATATACGGCTTTCATGATTGCGCTGACATTGGGTGCTTTTTAAACTGAAAAAAACAAAAACCGTCTTGTCCGCAAGTGAAAGACGGTTTTTTACTGTAATGTTCTTCCTATACGCGATATCAAAATACTGAAATTGCTTTTTATCGGTTAAAACGATATCCTTTATAAACGAAGGCGGTTGTTAATATAAAACTTCCGACCGCGGTTTTACGGTTTTAAAGCTGCTCTATTTCCACGCCTGCTTCCCTGAGAAGCTGCAAAGAAAAGTCGTCGGGATATCCGTTGCGGTAGACTATACGCACAATGCCGCTGTTTATTATCATTTTACTGCATATAACGCAAGGCTGATGCGTACAGTAAAGCGTTGCGCCGTCAATGCTTATGCCCATTTTCGCCGCCTGAATTATTGCGTTTTGTTCGGCATGGGTGGCGTAACACACCTCGTGACGGGTTCCGCTTGGGATATTCAGCTTTCTTCTCAGACATTCTCCCCTTTCCTTACAGCTCATTATGCCCGCGCTGGCGCCGTTATACCCTGTGGTAAGTATGCGTTTGTTTTTGGCTATGACCGCGCCGACCTGTCGGTTTTCCTGAAAACAGCTCGACCAGGTTGCAACCTCCTCCGCCATTTTCAAAAACCTTTCGTCCCATTTGGTGTTTTTCATTGCGTCCATTTTTCTTTACCCGAACAAAAATTTTTTATCGATATAATTTTAACACAATAAACGCAAATTGTCGAGTGCTTTTTATACTTTTCAGGACGTTTGCAATTAAAAGCTTCAAGTGTTAGCACTCTATTAAGTAGTTTGATAAATTTTTTTAAAAACTCGCGTAATTTGCTTGCAAAAAAAATAAAAGTGATATATCATATTATAGCCTGATAAGGAAGGGTTTTAATAAAAAGGAGCAAAAAATCCTTAATATAATCTTGAACCGGACAGGCTAATTTATCGCAAAAACAAATACGGAGGTATTTTTATGAACATCAGACCTTTGTTTGACAGAGTGGTTATCGAGCCGATCGACGCGGAAGAAAAGACCGCAAGCGGTATCGTACTGCTTGCCAAAGATCAGGAGAAGCCGCAGATGGCCAAAATCATTGCCGTTGGCCCCGGCGGATTCGTGGACGGCAAAGAAGTTAAAATGGAAGTTAAAGTAGGCGACAAAGTTTTGTGCAGCAAGTACGCGGGAAGCGAATTCAAAGTTGACGGAAAAGAAGTCACCATCCTGCGCCAGAGCGACATTCTCGCCGTCGTCGAATAATCATACAGGGAGGTTATAAATTATTATGGCTAAACAGATTAAAACGGGTGAAGAAGCAAGAAAGGCATTGGAAAAAGGCGTTAACACCCTTGCAAATACGGTTAAAATCACACTTGGCCCCAAGGGCAGAAACGTAGTCCTCGGCAAGAAATACGGCGCGCCGCTTATTACCAACGACGGCGTTACCATCGCCAAGGAAATAGAGCTTGAAGACGCTTTCGAAAACATGGGCGCTCAGCTTATAAAAGAAGTTTCCACAAAGACCAACGACGTTGCCGGCGACGGCACCACCACTGCTTGCGTTCTGGCGCAGGCCATCATTCGCGAGGGACTTAAAAACGTTGCAGCGGGCGCAAACCCCATCATCGTCAAAAAGGGCATTGCCGCCGCTACCGAAGCTGCCGTAGCGCATCTTAAGTCCATCAGCAAAGTTATCGATTCCAAAACCAGCATCATGCACGTTGCCGCCAACTCTGCAGGCGACGAAAAAGTAGGCGAGCTTATTGCCGACGCCATGGAAAAAGTGGGCAAAGACGGCGTTATCACCGTAGAAGAGTCCAAGACCATGGAAACCAATCTTACCATTGTGGAAGGTATGCAGTTCGACCGCGGATACGCCTCCGCTTACATGGTGACCAATCCCGACAAAATGGAAGCGGTGCTTGACAATCCCCTTATCCTTATTACCGATAAGAAGATAAGCAATATTCAGGAAATACTGCCCATCCTTGAACAAATCGTCAACCAGGGCGCAAAACTGCTTATCATCGCCGACGACATCGAAAGCGAACCCCTTGCCACCCTTGTGGTCAACAAGCTTCGCGGCACCTTTAACTGCGTCGCCGTAAAAGCACCCGGATTCGGTGACAGAAGAAAAGAAATGCTTAAGGATATCGCCGTTCTTACCGGCGGCACCGTCATCAGCGAAGAAACCGGTCTGGAGCTTAAGGAAGTTACCGTCGACATGCTGGGTAAAGCAAAACAGGTTAAAGTCGATAAAGACAACACCACCATCGTGGAAGGCGCAGGCAACGGCGAAGACATCAAGGCGAGAATCAAGTCCATCCGCGCACAGATGGAGGTCACCACTTCCGAATACGATAAGGAAAAACTTGCCGAACGTCTTGCCAAGCTTTCGGGCGGAGTTGCCGTCGTAAACGTCGGCGCCGCAACCGAAGTTGAAATGAAAGAAAAGAAACTGCGTATAGAGGACGCGCTTGCCGCTACCCGTGCTGCCGTCGAAGAAGGTATCGTTCCCGGCGGCGGAGTCGCGTTGCTGACTGCAATCCCCTCTATCAAGAAACTTGTCAAGTCGCTTTCCGGCGATGAAAAGACGGGCGCCGAGATTGTGCTTAAAGCTCTTGAGGAGCCTGTAAGACAAATCGCACTTAACGCAGGCATTGACGGCTCCATTATCGTCAATAACATTCTCAATTCCAAGAAGTCGTCCTGCTACGGCTACGACGCACTGAAGAACGAATACGGCGACATGGTCGAACGCGGAATAATCGATCCTACCAAAGTCACGCGTTCCGCGCTTCAGAACGCCGCATCGGTTGCTTCCACCCTGCTTACCACCGAGAGCGTGGTTGCCGATATTCCCGAACCCGAGCCCGCAGCTCCTGCAGGCGGAATGGGCGGCGGAATGGGCGGAATGTATTGATAGTAATTCAGCCCAAAACGCTTATTTATAACGAAAAAAAACCGCGACGGAAAAACCGTTGCGGTTTTTGTTTTGACTTTTTTAACGTCGTGATTTTATCACTAAAGAGGTTATCCGTCGCCGCAGTTGTTTTACAAGAACTTATGAAACGCCCGTAATTTCCTCGAATTAAAAATACATAAATCCATTACAAAAAATTACTGAAAAACAGTCAGACACGCAAAGCGTAATTTTACATAAAAAAAGAGAAAGTTACTTAAAATCCGACATACTACACGAAGACTTCAGAATCCAGACAAAAGTTTCACAAGGAAAATCCGTCAATGCGATTCAACGCTTTATGTGTGAAAGAAATAAGTCCCTTCCTCTTTTTTGTTGTGCCGAAAAAACCTTCGGCATCTATATTTTCAAGGAAGGGATAATATCGGCTTAAAATCCGCGCAACACGCAAACGTAAATCCGTTTTATTGCGTCGACCGTCTTTATCGGTTCCTTGTAATTCTATAGTGTGTAGCAGAGGAATTTTTTATGCGGATTATTGAAAAAAATTTTTAAAATTTTTTTTATTTTAAATTCGGCGATGAACCGCATTTCGCAATATCCGATTATTTGTTTTTTTATAAAAACGGGACGAAAGCATAAAAAGCCTTCATCCCGTTTTATAACATTTTGATTAGATATTCTTTTTATACTAAACCGTTAATTTCGCGCATCTTCATGATAAACTGCTCCTCTTTCGCGCCGCGGAAAAAGTCGCCTGCGAAAATACGGTTAACGAAAGAAATCTTTTCCAGCAGTCTGATGGAACGCTGTTCAATCCCGTCATAATATGTCTTATCGACCTCGGGCGATATATACTTGATATTGTTAAGAGTGGAGAAATAAATTTTATCGGTCATAAACACGTCATAGGCGCGGGAGTAAAGCACGCTTTCTTCATCCGAAAACACACTGTGTCCGTAATATAGGTTTTCGTAATACCTTATTCCCAGCAAACTCATTATTGTAGGCAATATATCCGCCGTACAGGTGAATTTGTCTACCTTTACGGTGCTTTCCTCACCCTTGCCTATTTTTATCATCAGCGGCACGCGGTAAAGGTCGGTTACGTTTTTATCGGTTTCGGTATTGAGGTAAATATCTTTGACGTAATTGGAAAGAGATTGATAATAGGTATTATGGTCGCCGAAAATAACTATCAGCGTATTATCGGTAAGTCCCTTTTCGTCAAGGTAATCGGTTATCGTCCCCACCGCCCTGTCAAGCTCCATTGCGGCGGCAACGTAATAACGGAAAGTATTTGCGTTTTGAGACGCAGTATCCAGCCCGTCGGATAACGGCAAAATCCCGTAACTGTCTATTATATCATAATACTTTTCGAGATTTTCGCGGTAAGAATACTGTCCGTGTGTAGTTATGGTCGTGATGTAGGTATTGAACCTTCTGTCCGTGGGGAACATTTGCTCCTTGCAGGCGGCAATCATTTCGCTGTCAAGGTTAAGTTCGTTCACTTCGGTGTAATCGGTCATAAATTCGCCCGCCATTTGCTCCGACGACACGAAAGAATCGAACCCCACCGCCCCCGGAAGGTACACGTTGCGGTTATAGAAAGTATTGGTACCGTTATGGAACGAAACCGAACTTACGCCGTAAAGATCGTCCATCACGTTTGGCAAGCTGTATGCAATGTTGTTTTGCGGGTAATCGTAGTTGAGATAGTAATCCAGCGGATAATTGCCTATTACGGAAAGATTTTCCGAAATATCAGTCTTTTCGCGGGAGTGGAAATTCGTCATTGCCACCGAGTGGTCGTAAAACTCGTAAAGATTGGGGTAAAGCTGTCTTAAAATCTGTTCGTCCGCTTTATGTCCGTTAGGAAAAGCCGACTCGTCACGCATGAACGAAAACCATTCGAAACTTTCGGCGAGAATCGTGACGACATTGTATCCTTTTGCCTGACCGAATCGCGGAACATTGTCGTCGCTTACTTTTTTATATATAAAATCCTCTATTTCCTTAAGGTCGCCTGCTTCCGTCTTCTTAAACAAGCCCTGATAAAGTTCCGACGCAAAGTTTCCTATTACGCCCTTATCAGAATATACGCTTTCGTTTTTTTCGTACAGTTTGTCCAGCAAAAGCACGTCATCCTCTTCTTTTTTTACGGAGAAGAAAACAAGCGTGGAATGCATGATTATCATTGCCGACAACAGACAAGGAACGATTATTTTAGCCTTAAAAGTAATTGTCGGCTTGGGCACAAATGCAGCAGGAATACGCCCGAATACTATAAACGAACTTAAAATGATTCCTGAAACCGCCACAAAGGCAAAGTTTATCTGCACTTTTTCCACAATAGCCATTGCGTCGCTGCGCAGCTTGAACATGGAAAAATCGAAAATCGTCCCCGTCATATCGTAAATTACGACAAACACAAGGTCACACGCGAAAAACAATGCCAGTACTATCGAAGAATAGACGTGTCTTATTTTATTCGACGGGATAAAAAACTGAACAAAGGTAAACGCGGCAAGTATGGTAAAATAAAGCCAGGGACTGCGTATGTAAAATTTACCGCTTGTAACAAAAACGGCAGTAAGTTCAATCAAAATCGCGGCAAAGGCGAACAGATAAGGAATATAATTTGTTTTGAAATATGTAAGTATTTTTTCTTTCATGATGTTACAAAACGTAAAGAATAACCGCAAGGCAGTAAGTAAGCCAGAATCTTTGACCGCTTACCATCCATATCAACCCGTAATAAAGACACAAAAACAGATAAAGCCAGGAAAAAGCCGAAGCAGTAACAAAAAACTCTATTAAACCGAAAGTCAGCAAAAGCGATATTCCGCCGTAAGGAACGTATTTTCCGCCGACAAACAGCTTGCGGAATCCCGTTTCGGCTAAAAATATAAAATAAATCGCGCAAAACAGTTTCATTGCGGCGTTTACGTACATACAAAGATTTGACGCGACAGAGACACCCGTAACTTTTTCGCCCAATTCAAAAACTATTTTGAACTGGAAGTTAAGCGCCATTCCCACCGCCAGAACGGGCACAACCGTCATGACGTAAAGAACGGCAATGCGCTTGTAACTTAATTTGGTTTCGTGTTTTTCAAACGGAGTAATTCCCGCTTTTTTCTTTAATACAAAGTGAAAAAGCACGAAAAACGCCAACATATATAA